>JAZRPT010000091.1:0-11517 GCA_045649385.1 Faecalimonas sp.
GCACAAACTAGCTGATATACAAAAGGTATTAAGCCCACAATACGCATTTTCCCCAGAATACGCATTATGTAGCAAAATGTGTATTCTATATTTTCCAGCAAAAATCGTGCGAATCTATAAATAATTTCTTGAAGTTGTCATTGCTGTCTGCTATAATGTTATACAACGCTGTCGAGTGTTGTTACATATCGGCAGCAAAACAAGAAATGTCAAAAGCTCTGCCGAACGCAGAGCTTTTATTTGTTATACCGGAGGGATTACATATGGCAGTCAGTTACAAGAAACTCTGGAAACTCCTGATTGATAAGGATATCAAGAAAAAGGATCTCAGCTCCATGGCCGGTGTCAGCCCGGCTACAATTACAAAGATGGGAAAAAACGGGCACGTCACAACTGAGGTGCTACTTAAGATTTGTACTGCTTTGGAATGTGGCATAGACGATATTATGGAGATCACCCCTGAATAATGTCCATTTTATAGGACATATCTTTTTCTACTATATTATTACCACTACTGTAAAGAGAGAATACTACTATGAATAATAATTCACGGCGCCCATTGCGTGTTTTTGAGGCATTTGCCGGTATCGGTGCGCAAGCTGCTGCGCTTAAGCGAATGAATGTTAATTATGAGATTGTCGGTATCAGCGACTGGTTTATCGATGCTATTGAGTGTTATGCAGCTATCCACTGTAAAAGCAAAAAAGTGGAGGTTCCTAAAGACATCCAAGAAGTTGATACATATTTGTCGCAGTTTACATTCAGCGCAGATTCTGTAAAGCCATTTAACATTAAGCGGTTAACAGAGGATCAGCGCCGTGACCTTTACCGAGCCAATAAGAAGGCGAACAACTACGGTTCTATTACCGAACTGAAGGGATGCGATATGCCTGAAACGGACTTGTTAGTATATAGCTTCCCATGCCAAGACCTTTCCACCGGCGGCTTAGGCAAGGGCATGAGCAAGGGTTCCGGAACGCGCTCAGGACTTCTCTGGGAAATTGAAAGAATCCTTAATGAGCTTAACGAGCTCGGTCGGCTTCCTGAATATCTCCTTCTCGAAAATGTAAAGACCATTAAAGCTTCAACTCATCTCAAAGACCTTAATCAGTGGCTTTCTTTTCTTGAATCTATCGGATATCAAAGTGATGAATGCATGATACTGAATGCGCTGGATTTTGGAATTCCTCAGGACAGAGAACGGGCGTTCATCATTAGTCATTTAGGCGCTAAGTTAAACCTTGGAAATCAGATAAGCCAAAAGAAGAAACCAAGATCATTTGAAATTGGTGATTTTATTCTTACCGATTATGACAGTGATCCTGCGTTGAGAATGGAAGCCGACATGGCACAGCTAAATAAGACACCATCGCGCGATGTTATGTGGGAAATTAACGGAATTGATCCTATCACACGTGATACCACTGTTCGTACTATTACTTGCAATATGGATCGAACTCACACAGCTGCCCTCTTTAAATACGAGGGAATAAAAGGCGATACATACAGAAGACTTACTCTTCGTGAAGCTTTTTTGCTGATGGGCTTTACCACGGAAGAATACTTGCGTGCTGCAAGCCTGGGATTTAGTTATCGTAAACTAAATAAGCTAATCGGAAATTCGATTGTTGTTAATGTTCTTGTCTCTATTTTTGAGGCGATGTTTGAAGATAAGTATAAAAAGGATGATTCTCAATGAGTGTAATCCGTCTTCCCATAGACACCAAGTCTTTATATTTTAATATAAAGAACGATAATAAAACAGGTCACACGGCTACTGTCTCAACACCGTTAAAACAAGGCGCCTCTATTAGGCTGGAATTAGCTCAGATTTCCGATATCCCTGAAAATATTGGCTCCATCAGCAGAGAACTTCTTATCTCTCAGATTCTGTCCAAATCTAGAGCAGAAGCTAAAATTAATAATGTGTTTTTGTTCGATCGGATTTCTGTGAATGGAAGACTGATTGAAAATACACCGAGTTTTTGTATGTATATCAGGGAAGAAACAGCTCCCAATAACGTACATTTCGGTCGGCAAAAGTTGCATTATCCAACATCATTGGTATTTGAAGATTTGGATGTATATATCAATAACCGAAGTGTTGTTAAAGCTATATCTGAAGAACTTTGCAATTATGCATTTCTGGTAGAAGCTTTCGAGTATGATACAGTCACCGGTATATTGAACTTTGATACAACAATTGTCGGCGAAAACGGAATTCCGTACTCAAAAGTTTTTGTTAACAGAAGAGGTGTCGGGAACAAATTTACCTTAAGATTCTCTGAAAATTCCGATTTATATGACTCAGAGATAATTGCTCTGCGTGAGGCGCTGGGGTATGACTCGGTTAATCCCGATAATTTCAATGAGATTATGGCTCAGACTACATGTCAAGCATTAGAAATTGCGAATGGATTTATACAGTCACAAGGCGGTACTGATATCCGCGTCCTTGCAGAAGTTTATCCTTATTCGCTTTACGATATTGAGTATAAAATTCTCGGAGGCTCACGGTATTTGTTGGTGAAGCATACTGCAACCAGATCAAAACATCTCAGTCTTCCCCTAAACAAAGTTCGCTTTCTGAATGACTTTTCTGACTGTGCAGCGCTGTTATTGGTTACAGACATTAACGGTGAACCTAAGTTACATACTTACACTATTGCAGACTTAAACCGTATGGATAAAACGATAAATTCTATTACATATAAGGACAGGGATTAAAATGAGTGAATTGGTTGAAAGACAGTTTCCTGCCAAAGCGTTATTAACAGGTTTACGTGCAATTGGATATAACTTTGCAACTGCAGTTGCTGACATAATGGATAACAGCATTTCTGCAGAAGCAACAGAGATTCAGGTATACTCCGACCCGCTTTGCAGTGTTCCCTATTTTTGCATTTTGGATAACGGATCCGGAATGTCTACAGATGAATTGGACAATGCTATGCTGCCAGGTTCAGACCGAGAACATAAAGAAGACAGCAAGCTGGAACTTGGCCGTTTCGGCCTAGGCCTAAAATCAGCGTCACTCTCTCAGTGCAGAGAATTCACTGTAGCTAGCAAAAAATACGGCAAAATCAGAGCAATGTCCTTTGACCTCGATATTATCGAAGCTGAAAATAAGCTCTTATTAAAGCAACTTACTGATGAAGAAATCGATAAACTTCCTCAAATCAACAGGCTCAAGGACTATAAGACCGGCACCATCGTAATATGGACTAAATTCGACAAAATTGAAGGCAGAGCTAAGAATTTTGAAGACAGTTTCCGGGCTGTAGTTGCAGATTCTAAGCAGCATGTTGAGCTTGTTTTTCATCGGTTTTATTCCAAAGTTAAGATTTTCTACAACAACAAACCAATTGAGAGACGGGATCCGTTCCTTCTGGGATCTGTTGGAAGACAGCAGACCGGTCGGACTTCAACCATAAAAATAGACGGCTCTGAAATTGTAGTTATCCCTTATACCCTACCCTTCGCCAATACCCTTACTACTGAGGAAAAGGCACTCTTAGGAAATCCCAAAAGCATCTACGATGAGCAGGGTTTCTATCTGTATAGAAATGAACGGTTAATTTCTTGGGGAAGCTGGATGCGTATGGGCATCCGCAGCGAGCTCAATAAACTTGCCCGCATCCAAGTTGATATTCCTTCCTCACTGGACTCGGTTTGGATGCTTGACGTTAAGAAATCGTCAGCTAGAATCCCTGACAAAATTAAAGACCGTATTAAAATGGCTGTTGAAGATTCCGTGGTCAGAAGCAAAAGAACTACAAAATTTCCCGGTGTCAAAGAGCAGTCGGCAACCTGCAAGATATGGGACCGAATCAATGAACATGAGGGAAAAGTGCGGTATCAAATTAATCGTGATGCACCGGCAATTCGCGCATTAAACGATGCCGTCGGCGATACCGAAAAAGAGCTGTTAGAAATAGTTCTCTCTCAGATTGAAGCATACCTCCCTAAATATTCGATCGCCAACGATAATATGGACGCTTTGAACATTGTTAACTCTGCCGCTGACAGTGAAGAAGAGCGATTAATAGAAGAAATCGAAAAAATAATAGCAATTTTTGATCCCAGCATGCAGCGCGCGCAGTTCGAAAATATTTTTATGGCAGAAAGCTATCAGCGCCTCTATAAACGGAAAGATGAAATAAAAAGGAGGATTTTCGGAGATGAGTGAACAGGAAAAGTTTGATCTGACAGTAAAGGCTGCCGACCTTATCTACCGCATGTTTGACGGCAAGAAAACAACACACTCCGAAATACTGGAAAAAGCCGGTTTATTATTGCCCATTATCATTCCGACTCTCTCTCCGACATCTTTGGAGTACCAGGAAATACTAAATGGTGCCATAGATTTGTTTGAACGTGAGGTCGGTATTAAGACATTTGATCCTAACATCATAGATAAGGATTACGATCAGGATCTTTGGCTGTATAAGGTTAAGCCCACCATTCCGCACGCTTATTTTGACCGTTACAAACTTTATCTCCGTAAGGAAGGATTCTCTACTAAAGTAATCGAAGAAGACATTGCTCCTACATGTGAAAAAATCCTTTCCCGCTGTGCAAACCCTAAATGCGAAAGCAAGCATGAGCAAAAACGCGGATTGGTTGTGGGTGATGTGCAGTCCGGTAAGACTGCTAATTATCTGGCGCTGATGAACATGGCCTATGATTACGGATATAAAATCGTTGTCCTTCTTGCAGGTATGACTGATTCGCTTCGTATTCAGACCCAGAAGAGAACCGATTCCGGTGTTATCGGTGCAATTAGCGATTCAATCGGTAATGATATCATTTACTGCGGTGTGGGTGAATACAACGAAGAGCATTACGCCGTCCCCTTTACTAACCAAGGGAATGACTTTGCAAAGTTCATTCAAAAGAACTTAAATGCCGCTATCAGTGACTTCAAAAAGCCGGTTGTTCTAGTAGTTAAAAAGAACAAAAGCATTTTGGAAGCTGTTATTAAGCAGCTCCAGTCCGCACTGAAGGATTTTGATTCCAGCAGTATTCTTATCATTGATGACGAGGCAGATAATGCTTCTATTAGTACCGCTCCTCCGGGAAAAGATCCTACAACTATAAACAACTGCATCCGCACGATTTTTAATAAGTTCCCCATTGCGTCGTATGTAGGTTTTACTGCTACTCCCTTTGCTAACATATTTATCAATCCCAAGGATGACAATCCAAACTTTTTGGACTTATTCCCTGCGGACTTTATTGTTCAGTTGCATGCACCGGGAAATTATTTTGGTGGGTATAAGGTATTTCCTCATGAGGATTCCGACATTCTCCCAAGACCGCTTCGTTTGATTAGCGAAGAGGAGCTTAATTTCTTGCCTGTAGTCCACAAAAAGGATGTCGATTACCCTGCTTTAGCAGAAAGTGTCAAAGAAGCAATTAGATGTTTCCTGATAAACTGTGTTGTTAGAACTGCCCGCGGGCATGGAACAAAGCACAGAAGTATGATGATCAATATCTCTCGTTATAATGACGTCCAAGAGAGAATTTACGATCGTATTGAAGAGTATATTCTTAAACTTAAAAACATTATCGAGCAAACATCCAGTATGCCTCTCGATCTATTCATTAAAAACTCTGATATGAATGCACTGTACCAGCTATATACCAACGATGCGTTCTATCAACCGGTTAGAGACGGATATTACGATAGTGAGGAGGACATAACATACGAGGCAATTCCCTGGGACGCCATTCAATACGGATTATACGAAGAAATTAAACAAATTGAAATTGTCACCGTCAACTCCCGCAACGGCAAGATGAGCTCTCATAAAAACGGCAAAAAGCAGAGATTTGACTACGAAACTTACAAGGATACTGGCGCACGCGTTATTGCAATTGGCGGTCTGGTTCTCTCCCGTGGATTAACACTGGAAGGACTAATGGTAAGTTATTATAGCAGAAACGCCGGTGCATACGATACTTTATTGCAGATGTGCCGTTGGTTCGGATACCGGCCTAAGTATCAGGATTTGTGCCGTGTATACATGACGCAGACTAATATTGACAGTTTCAGTGCCGTTCTTGCTGCTGTTGACAACTTAAAGGCTCAGTTTGCAGAGATGGAAGCCCAGAAAAAGAGCCCTAAAGATTTTGGCTTAATGATCAGAGAGTCTCCTGACACTCTGGAAACCACACTGCTTGTCACTGCTCGTAACAAGATGAGAAACACAGAGCAAATTATCTGTCAGCTAAATTATGGCGGTGTTTACGCGGATACCTCCAAACTGTTAAAGAACTCCTCTCATAACAAAGATAACTTTGCTGCTTTTGAAGAATTATATAACACTTTAAACTTTTCGGATCATAATGGCCGATATATGGCCCGCGGTGTTTGGAAACAGCAGATTGCCGACTTTATCTCTAAACTGAAGATTCACTATGTGAATAAAAAGTTTGATATTCAAGGCTTGTCGGAATACATTGCCGACAGTGATATTTTTACTCACTGGGATGTTGTTATTGCCAAAGGTTCTTCCGAGAGATTCCCTAAATTCATGGGTATTGAAGGAATGCGCGCAACAGCCCGTAGTTTTCATTCGGCCGGCGAGACAGATAAGTTTATTCGCATTGGTGGCGCTAATAACCGTGTGCTTGATCCCGGTATTTTAGATAGCGGGCTTGAGCACCTAACAAAAGAAAAGCGCAAAGAAATCCTTGCACAGAAAAACGCAAAGCGGGAAGCTGAAGGGAAAAAGCCCCAGAAAGAGTTAACCGCAAGAGATTATTTAAAAGAAAGGGAATATCCTATTTTAGTTATTTACCCTATTGAGCTATTAACAGAGGTCACGCCGAATGAAGTTATTGCACGTTTTGGATGTGACACCGAATCGTATAGGGACATCATCAAAAAGGAAAAAGAGCAGTTGTCTAATATGTTTGCTGACGTACCACTTATGGCATTCGCTGTTGCTTTCCCTGACAAGGAATCTTCAAAGCGCTTTACTTATCGTGCAAACCTCCAAAAACTTAAAGAACTGACCGATAATCTTGAGATTACTGACGACGAGGAAGGAGAGGACGATAATGACGGTTAATTTTGAACAGATTTTTTCTGATCTGGCTAATGAACTGTCCGGGAATCAAAAACGTCTTCCTGTTAAATCAGCACTCGGTGTCTATTACGGCCTTAGCAAAGACGGGAATTTACGGTTAGCTTTCCTGTCGGTTGCACCTGCACCAAAGTTAGAGTCAACAAAACTTTTGAAGGTCACACAGGGCGCAGAAAGTGAACGTGTATACTGGACTTGCTTCGACTTGCTCCAGCACGATGCTCAGAAGGTGTTTTTTACATTTTGCGAAAACCTTATTGAAGCAGTAACCGGGATTTCGGATGAACAGAAAGCTCTTAACAATCTAAAAAAGCGGTATGCTACCTGGAAAACAATGTTCAAGCGTGACACGGGTAAGAAGGTATCTCCGGAGGTTTTGCAAGGTCTTTTCGGAGAACTGTATTTCCTTAAAAAGTATATGCTTGAGGAATACGGAGCAAGTATAGCAATCCAAGCATGGAGCGGGCCTGACGGACGCAGTAAGGATTATTCGGTTGGAACAGACTGGTACGAGATCAAAACAGTAGGTGCTAACAGTCCCAATGTCCGCATCTCATCCTTGGCCCAGCTTTCTTCCGAACACGACGGACATCTTGTTGTTATAAGAGCTGAGAGAATGTCTGATCAGTTTGATAACGGAGAAGCCTGTGTCCATGATCTGTTTAAATACATCCTGACCATATTAAACAACGAAACTTTAGAAGGTATCTTCTTAAGTAAACTTAGTGCTTTTGGATATGATATTTCCGATGAGAGTTATACTGCTAAATTTGACGTAAAGTCTATGACTAGCTATAAGGTATCGGACGGATTCCCGAGAATAACTGAACAGGATGTCCAGCGTGTTGAGATTTGTGATGTTAGTTACTCTTTAATTATCAATGCGCTAAAGCCGTACATGGAGGACTAATTTATGGAATTAGTTGAATTTAGACAGGAGTTTATCAACGAAGACGTATTTGCAGAAGCCGTAAACACTAACCGTTATCCCGAAGTTGTATTCATTGACCACTGCGTTGATATCCTGCAGAACGATTATTCCTTAATTAGTGATATGACGCACTCCTACTTTTCATTTAAAAACGGTACCAGAGCGTTCAAAAATATGCATCTGGATGCATCGTATCTTGACTTGGCTGCAGGTACTTTGAACTTGTTGATAGCTGATTTTAACGAAGATGAGATGAAGAATCTTACAAACACAACTATCGACAATAAGGTAAAGCTGTTGCTGAGCTATCTTGAAAATACACTCAAAGGATTTTTTAAGAATGCTGAGCAATCAGACCCTGCAGTCCAGTTGGCACGGGAAATTCGGAGGAATATCGATTCCATTCATACAGTTCACTTGTTTATTGTAAGTACAGACCGCCTTAGTAAGTCGGTTAAGACGCTGGACCTGGATGACTTTACTTACAGCACGTTTAACTTTAAAGTGACACTAGATGTATTGGATATAGAAAAAATCTACCGCTCCAAAATGGTAGGCTTTGAAAAAGAAGATCTTATTATATCCTGTTCCGACTTTGGTTTTGAAGGAATTCCCTGTATCAAAGCAGATATTGAAACAGATCAGTACGATTCTTATTTAGCAATTGTGCCGGGTGCTTTTTTGGCTGAGATATACAAGAAACACGGTCCCACATTGCTTGAATCAAACGTCAGATCCTTTTTGAAGTTTAATGGCGGTGTTAACAAAGGCATCCGCGGAACAATTCTTAACGAAAAGTCCAGATTCTTTACATACAACAACGGAATTTCGACTACAGCCAAAAGTGTGTCTACCAAAGCAACCGGCAGTGGATTGCTGATTACCGAATTTGTAGACTTGCAGATTATTAATGGCGGTCAGACAACTGCGACTTTGGCTGCAACCAATATTAAGAACAATGCAGATCTGTCCGGTATTTTTGTGCAAATGAAGCTTACCGTTCTGAAGGAAGAGAATCCTGAACTGATTCGCAACATTGCAACTTATGCCAACAGTCAGAACAAGGTCAAGACTGCAGATCTTAATTCTAGCCATCCGTTCTATGTTCGTATTGAAGAATTCTCTCGCAAAGTATATGCGCCTCTTGCAAGTGGACAATTGGTTCAGCAGCTGTGGTTCTTTGAACGTGCACGCGGTCAGTATGAGCAGCCTCTTATGCAGCTTACAAAAAAGCAGCGTGATGACTATAAGCTGGTTCGTCCTAAGGCTAAGAAGTTCACTCTTACTGACCTGGCAAAGTACATGAATGCAGCTTATATGCTTCCTCATTATGTATCTTGGGGTGGAGAAGTTAATGCTGCTCATTTCCACAATAACATGGTCAAAATGTGGGAGAAGGACAATAGCGTTTTTAACGAACTGTTTTATAAAGAGCTTATCGGTAAAAAGATCTTCTTTGCCTATGTTGAAGACGTAATTTCTGCGCAGGAGTGGTATCAGGAAAAACGTGCATATCGCCCCCAGTTAGTTGCGTACACAATTGCTAAACTTGCATATGAGGCAAAAAAGGCAAAACGGCAGATAAATTTCCGGGCGGTTTGGGATTTGCAACGGGTACCTGATGCCTATTACGGAGATATTGCTGCTATCGGCAAGCTGATATTTGATACGATTTACGACGACAAGCGTTCTACAGCAAATGTAGAAACCTATTGTAAAAAAGAAGAGTGTTGGACTGTTGTACAGAAGCGGAGCTATGAGCTTACCGATACCATTCGGGAAGTTCTTATCTCTCCCGTGGACCAAGCTGTAGAGGCTGTTCATGCTAAGCAGGAGCAAAAAGAGGTCAACGGGCTATCCGATGAGATCTCGATTTTCTCAAAAGGCAGTGCACATTGGGAAGCATTAATTAATCGCGGAACTGCACAACAGGTTTTGAATCCGGTAGAGGCACAAATGCTCACAAACGCAGTAAATTATTGTAACGGCATTTATGCGCAACTCAAAAAAAGTCAGCTGAAAGAGATTTCTAGGATTGTAGCTATGCTCAAGGAAAACGGAATAGAATAAGGCTTATGGATAACCGATCTAAAGAAGCCCGCAGCAGAAACATGTCTCGGATTCCCAGC
This sequence comes from Faecalimonas sp., assembly GCA_045649385.1. GTDB lineage: Bacteria > Bacillota > Clostridia > Lachnospirales > Lachnospiraceae > Faecalimonas. Next base: position 10,155 of record JAZRPT010000091.1, read on the forward strand.
AAAAACACGAAACCTGAAGAAACTGTTAGAAAGTATTTATTTAGCCAGGGGTTTCGGTATCGCAAAAATGTATCGAACCTCCCTGGCAAACCCGATATCGTTTTGCCCAAGTATAAAACAGTTGTCTTTGTCAATGGTTGCTTCTGGCATGCGCACCAAGGCTGCAAATGGTTTGTTCCACCGAAAAGCAACAGTGAGTTTTGGCAGCACAAGTTTATGTATAATATAGAACGGGATGAACGAAACTATCAAAAGCTGTGTGATCTTGGTTGGCGTGTCATTATCGTATGGGAATGCGAGATTAGGCATGGGGATGCATCATTGAGGTTAGCGCACCTGGTTTCTGAGATAAAAGAAGTGTAACAAAATAATAAGAAATCAGTTTTAACCACAAGTTTAATGACAAACCCTTTTCCCTGTGCTATACTGATTCCAGAAACCAAGAACAACAACTTTACAGAAAGGAACCGCATCATGAGAAACTTTATTTTTGCTTATGAATATGAGTGTGAAGCCGTCTTCTGCAGTGAAGAATACGGCTGTGCGAAGCATGCTCATATCAAGATAAGCCAAAAGTCAGATTCGGATTGATGCGCTGAATTCACCCGAATACCATCCTGTCTGAATTACGAAAGCCGCTTGTCTTGTGTGAGACAAGCTCCTTTTTACGTCCATCGGGACGAATAATTCAGAAAGAGGAGGTGTTTGAGTTGAACATTCCAACGATTGATCTGGCACAGACTGGTGCCAACATTGTGAATCTCCGGAAGGCTGCCGGCCTGTCCGTTCATGACCTGCAGATGGTTTTCGGTTTCAATTCTCCGCAGGCAATTTACAAATGGCAGAATGGGACTGCGCTCCCGACTGTTGATAATCTGATCGTTCTTGCGGCTCTGCTTCATGTCCGCATCGATGATATTCTGGTGACTACGGTCATCTAACCGGGGAGTTCTCTCCCCAATATGGTCCGCTCGTCTAATTGGTCAGGACACAGCCCTTTCAAGGCTGTAACACCGGTTCAAGCCCGGTGCGGATCACCAATATGATACGGTACTCAAGCGGTTCAAGAGGACAGTCTGCAAAACTGTTAGTCGCCGGTTCGAATCCGGCCCGTATCTCCATATGGTCCCTTCGTCTAGTCGGTCAGGACGCCAGCCTCTCAAGCTGGAAATACGGGTTCAAGTCCCGTAGGGATCACCACAATCTGGAGCGTGAACCCGGGAGGTCCGGGGACCGCCTGCTAAGCGAGTCGTACCCGTTGGGTATCAGATTCGAGTTCTGCGCGCTCCGCCATATGGGTCAGTCGCCTAGCGGCTATGGCAGCGGACTGTAAATCCGCCGGTTTTACCATCGTTGGTTCGAG
>JAZRPT010000092.1:0-1890 GCA_045649385.1 Faecalimonas sp.
CAAATGGCAGCAGCTGTATATTCTCCTACTCCTTTCAAAGACAACACACCTTCGTAAGTAGTTGGAAAAGCACCAGCCCCGGCTATACTCCTTGCGGCTGCATGAAGATTCCGGGCACGTGAATAGTACCCCAATCCCTGCCAATACTTCATGACCTCGTCCTCTTCGGCCCTAGCCAAAGCAAACACATCTGGAAAACGTTCCATAAAACGCACGAAATAAGCATACCCTTGGGCTACCCGAGTCTGCTGAAGAATGACTTCCGAAATCCATATCCGATACGGATCTTTCGTGTCTCTCCATGGCAAGTCACGCTTGTTTTCTTCGTACCAATCTATCAGTTTGTTTGCAAAATTGCTCATTATTCTCTGTTATTTCTGCAAAAATAAAGCAAGAAAACCACATGAACCGACTTTTTCTGAAATTTATTTTGAATATATTTCTTCAAGCGAGGGATTTTCTATATATTTGCAGTCCAAAATTTTAAGACAATCAGTAAAACTAAAAATATTAGATAAAATGACTAAGGCAGATATCGTAAACGAAATCTCGAAAAAGACTGGCACAGACAAGCAAACTGTGCTGAACACAATCGAAGCATTCATGGAAACCGTGAAGGAATCTTTGACACAAGAGGAAAATGTATATTTGCGTGGATTTGGTAGCTTTATCGTAAAGAAGAGAGCACAGAAGACTGCTCGTAACATCTCTAAGAATACGACTATCATTATCCCGGAACACAATATCCCGGCTTTCAAGCCAGCTAAGACTTTCAACATTTCTGTTAAGAAATAACTCTAGTATTAACCCTATAAAATTTTGAAGCTATGCCAAGCGGAAAGAAGAAAAAAAGACACAAAATGTCTACCCACAAGCGTAAAAAAAGATTGCGTAAGAACAGACATAAAAGCAAATAAGCATTTGTAGTCTGTTGAGACAACAAAAAATAAAGAACAAACCTAGCGAAGCAACAATCGACTTTCGGGTTTGTTCTTTGTTTAAGTAGAAAACCCTATTTAAGTTAAAGAAGTGACAAGCGAACTTGTAATTGACGTACAACCCAAGGAAATATCCATCGCCCTGCTGGAAGACAAGGCATTGGTGGAATTTCAGAAGGAAAACCAAACGGCTTCCTTCAACGTGGGGAACATGTATTTAGGCAAGGTCAAGAAATTGATGCCAGGCCTGAACGCATGCTTCGTGGATGTCGGTTTCGGTAAAGACGCTTTTCTTCATTATCTTGACCTAGGTCCTCAATTCAATTCCTATCAGAAGTATCTGAAGCAAGTCGTCAGCGACCGCAAGAAACTTTATCCCATGTCGAAGGCTTCCATTATGCCCGATCTCGATAAGGAGGGAACTATTGCCAACACTCTCCAACAGGGACAGGAAGTCGTCGTACAGATCGTTAAGGAACCTATTTCGACCAAGGGACCCCGCCTTACCTGCGAACTCTCTTTCGCCGGACGTTATTTGGTACTTATCCCTTTCAACGACAAGGTATCCGTATCCTCAAAAATTAAATCGAGCGAAGAACGTGCCCGCCTGAAGCAATTATTGCAAAGCATCAAGCCGAAGAATTTCGGCGTGATTGTACGCACCGTGGCCGAAGGTAAAAGAGTGGCCGAGCTCGACCTGGAACTGAAAGTCTTGCTTAGACATTGGGAAGAAATGATCACCAAAGTACAGAAACACGAAAAGCTCCCTACTCTGGTTCATGAAGAAACCAGCCGCACAGTAGGTATGCTGCGTGACCTGTTCAACCCTTCGTACGAAAACATCTATGTAAATGACGAAACCGTATTCCACGAAATCAAGGATTACGTGTCGCTCATCGCCCCTGAACGGACGGACATCGTGAAATTGTACAAAGGACAACTTCCCATCTTC
>JAZRPT010000093.1:0-1766 GCA_045649385.1 Faecalimonas sp.
ACCATTTAACATGTCATCTTTTGTAATATTATGATATCTCATTACATACTCTTCCTTTCCGCAATTTCAGCCATCTTGGCATCATTGAGTCTCGTATCACCTTTTACACGAGAGTATGATAAATATCCATTCATACGGTCAATCTTTGTCAGGTTCTTGCTGCCGCATTTTGGGCACACATCCATAGACAATTCTTCATGACCACAATCATCACAATATGCCAATGACAGGTTTACCCCTTCATAGAAGCCCAAGTCCATGGCACGGCGTACTAACGCCTTGATTGCCTCTTTGTTATAGTTAATTGGATATTTTACATACTGAATCTTTCCACCATTTGAAAGTTCCCAGAAACGTCCTTCCAAGTCCTGTTTCTGAATCGGAGTAATATCCTCTGATACGTGACAGTGGAAACTGTTGCTTACATATTCTCTGTCAGATACATTTTCAATAATTCCATATTTCTTACGGAACTGTTGTACCTGTACACCACATAAATTCTCTGCTGGTGTTCCGTAAATCGCATACAAGTGTCCGTCTTCTTCCTTGAATTGATTTACTTTCTTATTAATATATTCCAATACCTCAATCGCAAACTGTCCGTCTTCCACCAAAGACTTCTTGTTATGAAGCTGCTGAAGCTCGTTAAACGCCGTAATACCAAAGGATGCAGTTGCAGCCTTAAGCAGTGGCTTAATCTTATCATATAGGCCCAAATTACCACCGTAGAAGCCGCCTTCGCAGTATGCAAGTGGATTGGTAGATGCTTTGAGTTCACCTAAATAGTCATAGGTTCTAATATGAAGCTGTCTGATTAACTCCAGATAGTAATCCAGCACTTCATAGAAGTCTTTTCCTTCCTGTTTTGCCTTTGCATAAATCATTGGAAGGTGAAGGCTCACTGCACCAATATTAAATCTTCCGACAAATACAGGTGTGTCATTTTCATCTGCCGGATTCATACCACCTCTTTCGTACCAAGGTGATAAAAATGCACGGCATCCCATCGGACTAATTATTTTACCGTATTGCTTGTACATACTTGCAACATATCCTTTTCCGGTCAAGCTTAACCAGTCCGGATACATTGTTTTTCTAGAACACTCAATACCTGCTTCGAATACATCCTCTAATTCTTTGCCTGGTCCATGTAAATTCTCATCATACAAGAATACAATCTTAGGGAACAATACCGGTTTCTTATGTCCTTCTTTTCCTTGTCCGTTCATACGAACCTTTAACATTGAGATTGTAAGTAATTTACCAAATCTTGTGGTATTTGTTCCTGCTGTAACTGTGATGAATGGATAATCTCCTCGGCTTGAAGATACGGAGTTGAACTTGTATTCCCAACCTTGGAAGCCTTGTTCCATTTCCTTTGTTAAATCTAAAAGCGCTATCTCTTCTGCTTTTTCTTGTGGAAGACCTAAGTTCAGATACTTATCTATATGTTTTTCATAAGACTTCTCCGCATATGGCTCCAAAATATCATCTACGCTTGGCACGGTAAATCCGCCGTACTGTTGACTCGCAGCACTTAAAACAATATCACCGATAACATCGAATGCTACATCCAATGTCTTCGGCTCGTTATACCAGAGATTTCCCATCTCGAATCCACCGCTAAGTACATTCTTCACATCGAACAGACAACAGTTCATCGTATCTCTTCTCGCTGACATATCATGAATGTAAATATATCCATCTCGAATTGCCTGAATCTCTTCTACCGTAAGGAAGAACTTTTTATATAATTCCTTGTTAAG
>JAZRPT010000094.1:0-6260 GCA_045649385.1 Faecalimonas sp.
GTTGCTACAGAAACTTTAGACAAATTCGACGTATTAGTAAACGTACACGGTGGTGGATACACAGGACAAGCTGGTGCAATCCGTCACGGTATCTCAAGAGCTTTACTTCAGGCTGATGCAGATTACAGACCAGTTCTCAAGAAAGCAGGATTCTTGACACGTGATCCACGTATGAAAGAACGTAAGAAATACGGTCTCAAAGCAGCTCGTAGAGCACCACAGTTCAGCAAACGTTAATTATACGCTTCAGAACAAATCAAAACGATTCAATACTCCTCAGAACCATACGGTTTTGGGGAGTTTTTATTGCGAAAAAAAGACATACTCTTTTGGTGAGGATGTCTTTTTTGTACTTGCAACACATTGTCATATCAGGTGTTTGATGAACGCCCAAAATACTTCTTCATCCCCACCAACAACACTGCTCCTATCAGTGGAAATACCGACGCAACCAACATTCCGGTTTTCATTCCAATTTGTTCAGGAGCAAGAGATACTGTCATGCTTAGCTTCTCAGCCCAGCTACTTATTGAAACTTTATCAACAACAATTCCCATTAACTGTGGTGCGACCGAAGCACCGAAATCACCACCGGCGGCCATAAGTGCATAAGCAGCCACTCCCAGTTTTGGCATTTTTTCTTCCATTAAAATTAAACTTCCCGGCCAAAGCATAGAGGTAAAACATCCGGTCAGAACGCATCCCACAAAGGAAAGAATCATATTGCCGGAAAGACCAATCACAAGGTAACAAACAGTTGCGCCAATCATACCTACAAGCAAAAAGTTCATAATATTACGTCCATGCCTTGCATACCAGGTTCTGGTTAGACCCAAAAGAATTGCGAATAAAGACATTCCAAAAATATCTCCAAGTGTTTTCGGTATATGAAGGGCATTTTCCATGAATCCCGAAATCCAACTTGACATGGTGTTTTCTGCACAGCTTCCAAGAAAAATACATGCAACACACAAGGCCATTCCGAAATGATGTTTTGTAGTATTTCCGGATTTAGAATCATGGGAAAGATTCATTTCCGGCAGAGGTGAAGTTGCAAAAAGATAAGAAGCAACTAGTGGAAACAGTGCCAAGAAGACTGTTAAGTACATCCACCTTTCCCTTCCAAATATGTTAAGGAAAATAGTGCTGATAACGATAACTGCTAATACACCCCATGCATAAAGAGAGTGTAATAAACTCATATCCTTGTCTGGATGTTTAGAAGGTATGGCTGCAATTACCGGACTTAATAGTACTTCACTCAGTCCCGCTGCCACAGAGAAAATAATGGTTCCTATTACCAAACCTAGATAAGCATACTTAGGGACGAGAGAAGGAATCAGGGCATAAATAATTAAGCCCAATGATGTAAGTATCGGCATAACCTTGACTGTCGTGTGGATATTAAAATATTTTGAGAAAAAACTAAAAACCAAATCAATAGTCAATTGTGTGCAAAAATTAATCAGTACCAAAGTTCCAAGTAACGTATAAGAAATCCCGTACATTTCTCGAAATGTTACGAACAATAACGGTGGCAGACTAAATGGAGTAGCCATCGAAAGATAGGAAAAATAGCAGGATAGTTTTGTTCTGTTATAGTTTTTTGCATGTGCAGACATTTTTTACCTCACGTATATGTAAAATAGTATTTCTTTGACTTTACACTAAAGATAAAAATATGTCTACTATTACCTATAATTTATTATTAAAATTTGACGAAATAACGAATTTCTTATAAAATGATAGGAGTAAAATACGAGGAGGACATGATAATATGAAAAAGATATGGATTACGGGTGCAGAAGGCCATATTGGTTCTGCATTGGTTGAATTATTAGATTGTACACAGTATCAGCTTTTAACAACAGATATTCATGAAGTAGATATTACGAATTTAAAACAGGTTCAGCAATACATGCACGTGAATCGTCCGGATGTTGTGATTAACTGTGCAAGTCTTACGGATGTTACATATTGTGAAGAACATCGCGACGAGGCTTATAAGGTAAATGCAATTGGTGTAAGAAATATTGCGCTGTCTGCAAATGAAGTGAATGCGAAAGTGATTCAGATGTCAACAGACGATGTGTTTGATTTGGAATCAGAAGTGCCATATAACGAGTTTGATGATACACATGCGAAAACAATTTACGGCAAGTCAAAAGAGGCAGGAGAGAAGTTTTTGACACAGCTTTCGAATCGCTTTGTCATTATAAGAAGTTCATGGATTTATGGAATCGGAAGAGATTTTGCGGATGAAGTTCTTTGGCATGTGGGTAGAGCGGAGTCTATGCAGGTCCCAAATAATCGTTATGCGGTGCCTACAAGTGCAAAGGAATTAGCAAAGGTTATTACATATTTTATAGATAATGATGCGTTTGGCTTGTACCATGTTGTTTGTCAGGGAAGTTGCAGCAGATTTGAATTTGCGCGAGCAATCTTGGAATATTCAGGAAACATGGGCAAATTGGAGTTGCTTCCGGTTGTATCGGAAAATAAGAGACGTCCGGCATACTCTGTTTTGGATAATATGATGATGCGCCTGACTGGCATGGAGGAACCGAAAGACTGGAGAGTGGCATTGAAAGAATATTTAGATGAGACCGGAGGATTACAATAATGTCGGATAATAAAAATAAAAAAACAATGGGGCTTTCTACAAAAATTTTCATTGCATTGATTGTGGGGGCTTTACTGGGTGTGGGTATTCATTACTTCATGCCAGAAGGATATGTGCGAGACACCATTATTATTGAAGGTGTATTTTATGTAGTGGGACAAGGCTTTATACGTCTGATGCAAATGCTTGTAGTGCCGTTGGTATTCTGTTCGTTAGTATGTGGCAGCATGGCAATTGGTGATACGAAAACACTTGGTAAGGTTGGGATTAAGACGGTGGTCTTCTACTTGTTTACTACAGCATTAGCAGTAGCAATTGCAATTGGCACTGCCTATGTCATTAATCCGGGGATAGGTCTGGATATGGAATCCGTGCAAAAGGTAGAAATGTCTACCACAGCTACCGAGACAAGTATGGTAGATACGATTTTAAATATTATTCCGAAAAATCCGATTTCCTCTATGGCAAGTGGGGATATGCTTCCGATTATCGTTTTTGCTTTGTTTGTCGGAATTATGCTGGCTAAATTGGGAAGCCGCGCGACCACAGTAGCAAACTTCTTTAGCGAATTTAACGATGTTATGATGGAAATGACAATGGCCATTATGAAAGTGGCACCAATCGGTGTGTTCTGCTTGATTGCACGTACATTTGCAAATCTCGGATTTTCTGCATTTTTGCCAATGTTAAAATATATGGGAAGTGTAACAACTGCTCTTGTCATTCAGTGCTTTGTAATTTATCAGATTTTACTCTTTGTATTTACAAGATTAAACCCGATGAAATTTATCAAAAAATTTGCACCGGTTATGGGATTTGCATTTTCAACAGCGACATCCAATGCGACCATTCCTATGTCCATTGATACATTGCATAAGAAAATCGGTGTATCAAAGCAGATTTCATCCTTTACCATTCCACTTGGTGCGACAGTGAACATGGATGGTACTTCCATTATGCAAGGTGTTGCAGTTGTATTTATCGCACAGGTGTATGGTATTAATCTATCACCGGCAGACCTCGCAACTGTAGTGGTAACTGCTACATTGGCATCCATTGGTACAGCAGGTGTTCCAAGTGTTGGACTTGTTACATTGTCAATGGTACTTGCGTCTGTAGGACTTCCGGTAGAAGGAATTGCGCTGATTATGGGAATCGACAGAATTTTAGATATGATGCGTACTGCTGTTAACATTACTGGCGATGCAGTGTGTACAACCATTATCGCACATCAGGAAAAAATGTTAAAACGAGATGTGTTTAATCAAGAATAGAAATAGAAAAGGAGTTCTTTATGATATGAATCATAAGGAACTCCTCTTTAGGTTTATAGGGAACTATTTCCGAAAATGTTGTCTTGTTAATTGGGCTACTTTTCCGGATAACAAGAATAGGGCAATTAAGTTTGGAAGCGCCATCAGTCCGTTACAAGTTTCTGAGATGCCCCAGATTAATCCAAGGTCCGCGGTTGCGCCAATAATAGCAATGCAGGAATATACAATCATGAACGGTTTAATTACTTTTTCCCCAAAGATAAATTCGATGCATCTTGCTCCATACAATCCCCAACCCAAGATGGTTGAAAATGCGAAGCAGCAGAGAGCAATTGCGGTGAAAACGGACACCCAATTTCCATAAGTAGACACAAATCCACTTATGGTAAGCTCAGCACCGGCGTCTACACCATAGTTAATGGAAACACCACTGCAAAGGATGGTGAGAGCCGTTAAAGTACAGATAATGATTGTGTCTGCAAATACTTCAAAGATTCCAAAAAGTCCTTGTTGAACAGGCTTATCCGTATCCGCGCAGGCGTGCGCAATGGAGCCCGTACCAAGTCCTGCTTCATTTGAGAAAATACCTCTTGCTACACCACGTTTCATGCTGGTGAAGAAGTAGCCAACGGCACCACCTGTAACAGCAGCAGGGTGGAATGCCCCTTCTATAATGGATGTAAATACGGTTGGGAGGTTACTAATATTTAAAATTACAACGCCTACGCTTAAACAGATATATAGCAGAGCCATAAAAGGAACAAGTTTTTCAGTTACTTTCCCAATACGTTTGATTCCACCTAGCAAGATGACACCAACTAGAATGGCAATCACAATACCTAAAATTAGGTTGAAGGTATCAACTGAAGAAGCGTCCAGAATATTGTAATTCTTTAAGGCTGAGTTAATCGCGGTTGTAATCGTATTTACCTGGGTTGCATTTCCAGTTCCAAACACTGCAAACACACCTAAGAATGCAAATGCATATGCGAGCCAGTGCCATCTGCGGCTCAGTCCATTTTTAATGTAGTACATCGGTCCGCCTACATAATCCCCGTGTTTGTTTTTCTCACGATAATGCACCGCCAAGGTAACTTCAGCAAATTTTGTGCACATACCGAGTAGTGCGGATATCCACATCCAGAATACGGCACCGGGACCGCCGATAGCAATTGCGCCGGCCACGCCGGCAATATTACCAGTTCCAACGGTTGCCGCCAGAGCGGTGCATACTGCCTGAAATGGTGTCATTGAACCGGAAGAGGCCTCTGATTTCTTGAAAATACGGCCAATAGTCATTCTTAGCGCATATCCAAATTTTCTTATTTGAATAAAGCGAGTTTCCACACTGAGTAGAAGACCGACACCAATAATACATGCCATAGCCGGAACGCCCCAAATGAAATCGTTTACCACGGCATTTACTTTCTCTATAATTTGTAACATATGTAAAAACCTTCCTTTTTTATGAAATTATGAAAACAACTTCCTAATAATACCATATAAGGAATAGTTTGTGTGAAAAAAATGTATAATTTTATAAAATAACATGAAAAAAGAGGTTGACTTTAATCTTCATTTACGATATTATGAATAAGTCGTTTGGGGCACTTATTTGTGTTCTGAATGATGGAAAGCCGGCGTGTCGGAATGGCAGACGAGGCAGACTCAAAATCTGTTGTGGGCAACCACGTGCGGGTTCAAGTCCCGCTGCCGGCATAAAAACCCTTGGATTTTTTCAAGGGTTTTTTTATGTATTAGGAAGAAATGGGGCAAACATAAATCGAGAAAAACAGAGTGCGCTCTAGACAAATCCAGAATCTTCTAGTAAAATATCTTTATATATAAGGAGATGAATCGAAGGGAGAAGGTCAAATGAGTAATCTTACAGAAATCAGATGGCATGGACGCGGTGGCCAGGGTGCAAAGACAGCCGCGCTTTTATTGGCTGACGTTGCATTTCAAACAGGAAAATATGTACAAGGTTTCCCTGAATATGGTCCAGAGCGTATGGGCGCGCCAATCACAGCATACAACCGTATCAGCGATAAGCAGATTCGCGTACATTCGAATATCTATGACCCACAGTATGTGGTGGTAGTGGATGAGTCGCTTTTGGAAACGGTAGACGTGACGAAAGGCCTTAAGAAAGACGGTGCCATATTAATTAATACACAACGCACGAAAGAGGAAATTATTCCACATTTAAAAGGATATGAAGGAGAAGTGTATATCATTGATGCTCACAAGGTTTCTATGGCAACAATGGGTAAATATTTCCCGAACACACCACTTCTTGCCGCGATTGTAAAGGTGGCAGGTATTATGGATGAGGAAACATTTTTACAGGAAATGGAAAGCTC
>JAZRPT010000095.1:0-10888 GCA_045649385.1 Faecalimonas sp.
CTTGGCTCACAGAACGACATGGCTACGATCCGACTTAATCCTCGGTTAAAGGATTTTTAATAAATAGCAAAACGCTCAGCGGACAAGCCTCAATAAAATTATTGAATGAAATATACCGTCTTGAAAAAGATAACAAGGAACACTATGAATTGCTGTGTTTGGGACTCATTAGCCGTATTTGGAACCACACACTCCAATATAGTAAAGAGCAAAAAAATCAGTTGTCTTCATTTTACACAAACAACGACAGTCAGCAAAAAGCCAAAGACATTCTCTTATATATTCATGAGCATTATGCAGATGATATTCAAATAGATGATATAGCGCAATATGTAGGCGTTAGCCGTAGCGAGTGTTTTCGTTGCTTGAAAAGATATATCAACAGAAGTCCCATCGTTTATTTAACGGAATATCGCCTTTCTTATGCCGTGAAATTATTGACGGAAACAGAAAAATCCATTACAGAAATCGCAATGGATTGTGGATTCTCTAACGCCAGTTATTTTGGAAAACAATTTAAAAAGGCTTATTCTGTTACCCCTTTGCAATTTCGGAAATCCAAGATAAGCGTTTGAAAGCGTCAATAGAGTGCCAATCACAGAATTGGCACTCTTTTTTTATTAGGATGCGTCTTTCATTTGTTGTTCTTCTGCTACACTTTGTGCTGTTTCCAACATATCTTCGATAAATATGCCATAACCCCTTGTCGGGTCATTCACCAGCACATGTGTCACTGCACCAATTATTTTTCCATCCTGAAGTATTGGACTGCCACTCATTCCTTGTACGATACCACCAGTCAATTCCAAGAGTTCTTCATCCACTACTTCAATGACTATGCCTTTGTTTACATTTCCCGTATAATAATCCACATTTTTTATCTTTATGTCGTATTCCTTCATTGTGCCGTCTATGGTACAACGAATCGTTGCATTGCCAATCTTGATATTATCCTTCTCACAGATTTCCATTGGTTCCTGTTCATCTAAAAGTTTATCTATATTATCAAGTTTTCCATAAATACCATTTTCCGTGTTCTTTTCAACTGTACCCAAGATGTTATAACGATTGTAAATAATTACACCCTCCAAACCTCCCGGTTCTCCTTTTTTGCCCTTTTGTACTCCAATAATGTTTGTCTCGTAAACCGTTCCTTCTGAGATTTCAAGCAATTCATCCGTATCTGCGTCGTGAATACCATGCCCCAATGCACCATATTCACTGTTTGTGGTCACATAAGTAAGTGTCCCAAGACCTTGCACATTGTCTTTCACCCAGATTCCCAATTTGTACTTTTGATCCCCCACCTGTACAGACTGCATTTTCACGTCAATGTACTCATCCTCTCGTCTCAGGCTAAGTATAACCTCCGACGATTCCAGTTTCGACACTGCACGTATCAAATCTTTCTTCGTATCAATGTTCTCCCCATTCATTCCTACGATATAATCTCCAGATTTGACCAGGTTTTTTGCAGGTTCATATTCATTTCCATCCACACATTCGATACACTCTGTCGCAAGAACAAGCACACCATCCATTTCCATATATATACCAATTGGTGCTCCACCCGGAATTACCAATTCACTATCAATGGACTTGGTACTTACTTGCTGTTTTTCCCCTTCTTCTTGCAACGTAGTAACGCCATATCCGGTACCCATTGTTGTTGCAAGAAGTACTAGCATAATCAAAATTCGTTTATACCACCATCTTCGCATTCCACAACCTCCTTATTAATTTGAGGCACTTTAATAGAAGCTCGCAAAAAAAGCAGACATCCTCTTTTAAGTGTCTGCTTTATTATGTGGATTATTCACCTTTTAAATCTGGTGTTATTTTGTGTTCTTTGCCAATTCCTTCATCTCAGCCGCACTTTCCATTACTTTCTCAGTAATTTCTGCGCCACCTAAAATTCTGGCAAGTTCGGCAATTTCTTCTTCTTGGTTTAACAAGGAAATCATGGTCTTTGTTTTTCCGTCAATCACTTTCTTTTCGATTGCGAAATGAGCATCAGCCATTGCAGCAATTTGTGCCAAATGGGTAATACATATTACCTGATGATTTCTTCCAATTACGGCCATTTTTTCAGATACCTTCTGTGCTGTACGGCCACTGATTCCTACATCAATTTCATCAAAAATCAAAGTCTCAATTCTGTCTTTTTCTGCCATTACCGTCTTAATTGCAAGCATGATTCTAGAAAGTTCTCCACCGGAAGCCACATCCCCAAGGGAACGAACCTGCTCGCCCGGATTCATAGATATCATAAATTCTACTTCGTCTGTTCCTATTGACGTATAGTGTTCCAACTCAGTAAATACGATCTCAAATTTCACATCCAAGAAATTCAAATCCAAAAGGTTCTCTTTAATTGCCTTCGTAAGTTCTTTTGAAGCTTCTTGTCGAAGTTTTGATAGTTGTTGCGAGAACGAATGTAGCACGTTTTCTGAATCTGTAAGGTTTTTGTGTAGTGTTTCTAAATACAAATCATAGTCCTGCAGTTTTCTTAGTGTTTCTTCTTTTTCCTCACAATATGTAAAAATCTCTTGAATACTGTTTCCATATTTTGATTTCAAATGATTTATTTCATTCAAACGTCTTTCAACTTCATAAAAATCTTCTTCTGAAAACTCAAAAGACGAACTGTAATCAGATAGTTCCCGATTAAAATCATTTAACAAATTATCAACTTCTGTTAACTGGGAATATAACTCATTTGCCTTTTCATCATAACGTGCTGCTTCCTGCAGACAATAAATAGCTCGGCTCAAAGCATCGCTGGCATTATTGTTTGTCCTCGCTGTATAACCGTACGCTTCTTCTAAATTAGCAGTTATCTTTTTCCCATTTACCATGCGGCGATATTGCTCTTCAAGCTTCTCATCTTCATGTTCTTTTAAATTTGCATCCCGAATTTCGTTAATTTCAAATTCAAGGAAACTCATTTCCTTATTGCGCTCTTTTTCATCCAGATTCGCTTCCTGAAGTTCTTCTTTATACTTTTTATATATCTGGTATGCATCTGCAAGTTTTTGCTTTACATCTTTGATAGCATCTTTGGAAAACTCATCTAAAATTAACAAATGATTTTTCTTATATAATAAAGATTGGTGCTCATGTTGCCCATGTATATCAATTAGGATTCCTGCAACCTCTTTTAATTGTGAAATTTGAACCGTTTCACCGTTAATTTTACTCACACTACGTTTGCCTATCATTTTTCGGCTCAGTGTGACCATTCCATCCTCCGGGTAAATGTCCATAGTTTTTAACAATTCCATCTGGACCTCATCTTCTACAAAAAAGCCAAGCTCCACATATCCCGGTTCTTCTTCATTTCTTAAAATATCAGATGAGTATCTTCCCCCAAGTGCAAGATTAATAGAACCGAGTATGATAGATTTCCCGGCTCCTGTTTCACCTGATAAAATATTGAGTCCTTCTTTAAATTCCACCTCTATCTCATCGATTAAGGCAAGATTTTTCACATATAAATTGTGTAGCATATGTTTTCAACTCTCTTTTGACCTATTTAGATAAGAGTCTGTCTTGACAGACTCTCGCGCGAGGTGCGGTTGCGTAGCAACATCTTCCCCATACGCGCCTCTGCGCATCCTTGCGGAGCATTCTGTGATGCAATTTATTGCATCATAGAACAATTTTACGAATTTTTTCCATGACAGCAGCCGTATCCTCTATAGTGCGAACTGCACACATAATGGTGTCGTCACCTGCAATACATCCCACCACTTCGTTCCATCTCATTTCGTCAATTGCCGCAGCAACTGCCATGGCCATTCCGGAAACAGTCTTAATGACCAGAATGTTCATTGCCATATCCATAGAGACAAATCCATCTTTTAAAATACGAATGTATTTGTCACGAAGCGCATTTTCTGTTGCTTTCAAAACCACATATTTTTGACGTCCATCATCTGTTGCTACCTTTGTGAGCTTCAAATCACGAATATCTCTTGAAACAGTTGCTTGCGTAATCTGAAAGCCTTCCTCACGCAAACGGTCTGCCAATTCTTCCTGTGTCTCGATATCATATTTATTTACTAATTCTACAATCTTAACATGTCTGTTTACTTTCATTGCTAGTTCCCTTTCATCTTCTTTCTCATTATTTCCAAGAAACTAATTTTACTCAACTTTATAAGTTTGGCAGTCGCTTCCGCCTTTCGAATCTGAATCCTATCACCTGTATGTACAATGATATCTTCAACTCCGTCAAAGGAAACCACTGCTTCTTCAATATCCCCGTCTCTGCCTTCACAAACTTCTAACACTATCTCGTCATCTGCTGACAAAACAATACTGCTTGTATTTAATGCGTGAGAGCATATTGGTGTGATAACAATTAAGGATGCTGTTGGTGCTACAATTGGTCCACCGGCCGACAGATTATAGGCTGTGGAACCAGTCGGTGTTGAAACGATGACACCGTCTGCCCGATAAGTATTTAGCAGTTCGCCATTCACATAAATGCGAAACTGTATCACACGTACTTTGCCAAAACGTGTCAAAACAATATCATTTAACGCTAGATTCTGTACTTCACCTTGTACCTGTCCTTGCAGTAACATTCGTTTTTCTACATAGACATCCCCATTCATCAACTGGTCAATGCTCTTTTCCACGTCACTTACTTCTACCTCTGTCAGATAGCCTAGTGTCCCCATGTTAATACCAAGCATCGGAACATCACTAGACGGAAGTTCTCTTGCAGCTCGAATCAGCGTACCGTCACCACCAAGTACAAGAATACAGTCAATGTCATCAGGCATAGCCCCATATTCTTCCGCCAATAAACACATGCCACCTTTGCTTTCTATATAGGCCTGAATGTTCTTTGTAACCTCTAAATTCTTATCTTTTGTTCGATTTGTAATAATATAAAATCTTTTCACAATTCTTTACACTCCTATTTTGCAAGAGTTTCAAATGCATTCTCCACAATCTGTTTCCAATCAAGTGACACGTCTGCCAAAGTTTTAACATCTTCTGTCTTTTGCAAATGTGCCAGATATTCAATATTTCCTTCCGGTCCTTTAATCGGCGAGAAATCCAAGTCAAGTACTTTAAATCCAATGGAAACAGCGTAGGATAATACCATTTCTATAACTTCATAATGTGTACTTTTTTCTCGCACAACACCTTTTTTGCCTACTTTTTCACGACCTGCTTCAAACTGTGGTTTAATAAGTGCAACAATCTGTCCAGCGTCTTTCAAATAATTTCGGATAGGCAAAAGTACTTTTGTAAGCGATATAAAAGAAACATCTATGGAAGAAAAATCAATCGCTTCTCCTAAGTCCTCCGGTGTCACATATCGGATGTTCGTCTTTTCCATGCAAACAACTCTCTCGTCTTGTCTTAGTTTCCACGCGAGTTGATTGGTTCCTACATCAATGGCAAACACCTTCCTTGCACCATTTTGCAACATACAGTCTGTAAAACCACCTGTGGAAGATCCTACATCGGTACAAACTTTATCTTGCAATTGTACATCGAAGTTTGCAATTGCCTTTTCCAGTTTTAATCCTCCACGGCTTACGTATGGGAGTTTACTTCCTTTCACTTCAATGTGCACTTCTTCTGGGAATGTACTTCCCGCTTTATCTTCCCTCTGTCCTTCCACGAAAACATTTCCGGACATGATAATTGCTTTTGCTTTTTCTCTGGACTCTGCCAAATTTCGTTTTACTAATAATACGTCTAAACGTTCTTTCATCTGTTCTCCTATTTCCGCATTGTTGCATATGCAAATTCAACTTTATTTACAATAGAATCTGCATCTAAATGAATCGTTTTACGCAACAAACCAATATTTCCATGTTCAATGTATGCGTCAGGTATACCATTTGTAATCACCTGTACATTCAAATTCTGTTCTGCCACATATTTTACAACCTCTATACCATATCCACCTGAGATAGCTGCATCTTCTATTGTAACAAACAACTTGTGGTCCTTTGCAAGTTCTTGTAATACATCTGCATCCATTGGCTTCACAAAACGACCGTTAATCAAACTACACTGATAGCCTTTTTCTTTTAAGTTCTTCCATACAGTTTCCGCAACTTCCATCATATGACCGACAGAAAGAATTGCAATATCAGCTTCTTGATAGATAACTTCGCTTTTTCCAAGAACAATTCCTTGTGAATGTTCCTGCAATCCCTCATAAACATTTCCTCTTGGATAACGGATTGCAACCGGTCCATTGAAGTCAACAGCCCATTCCATCATTTGCGCAAATTCCCATCTGTTTTTCGGTGCCAAGATGGTCATGTTCGGGATATGATTCAGGTATGCGATATCATAAGCGCCCTGATGTGTCTCTCCATCACTTCCCACAAGTCCTGCTCTGTCAATTGCAAAGATAACCGGCAATTTCTGCATACATACATCATGAACAATCTGGTCATACCCTCGCTGTAAGAATGCGGAATAGACAGCAACCACCGGTTTTAAACCTGCTGCTGCAAGCCCAGCGGCAAATGTCACTGCATGCTGTTCTGCTATACCTACATCAAAAAATCGTTCCGGATATTTTTTCTGAAATTTGGATAATCCGGTTCCATCCTTCATAGCCGCAGTAATTGCCACTAATTTTGGTTCTTTCTCGCCTAAATCACAAATAATTTCAGAAAATACATCTGTATAAGTGTCCCTTTTTTTCTGCTCTAAAACATTTCCTGTTTCCAAATCAAACGGTGCGATTCCATGAAATTTAGATGGATTCAATTCTGCAGGCGCATACCCTTTTCCCTTTTCAGTTAGCACATGCACCAAAACTGCATTATCCATCTTCTGTGCTTCTTTAAAGGTCCGATATAATTTTTTCACATCATGTCCGTCCACCGGACCGAGATAAGTAATCCCCATATCCTCAAATAACATTCCCGGCACAAAAAGTTGTTTAATACTGTTTTTTGTTTTTCGTATATTATTTACCAAACGTTCTCCAACACCCGGTATCTGATTCAAGGCATTTGTAACACCTTTTTTCATGTTATTATAGAAATCCGCGGTACGAAGTCCGTCCAAATACATGTGCATCCCGCCTACATTTTCTGAAATAGACATATTATTATCATTTAACACAATAATAAAATTGCTATTTAAATGAGCGGCATTGTTCAGAGCTTCATAGGCCATTCCTCCTGTAAGCGAACCATCTCCTATTACAGAGACCACTCGATAATCCTCTCCCAAGATTTCACGTGCTTCCACATACCCTAAGCCTGCTGAAATTGAGGTGGAACTATGACCTGTATCAAAGGCATCGCAGTTACTTTCTTTTCTCTTTGGGAATCCACTCATACCCCCAAACTGTCTCAAATGTTTAAACCCATCTTTTCGCCCTGTTAAAATCTTATGCGTGTAAGACTGGTGTCCCACATCCCAAATCATCTTATCCTTTGGAAGTGAAAATGCCAAATGCATTGCCATCGTAAGTTCCACAACACCTAGGTTCGATGCAAGATGCCCACCGGTTTTGCTAACATTTTCCACTAGAAACTGGCGTATTTCAGCCGCAAGCACATCCATCTCAGCCCAATTTAGTTTCTTTATATCATTTGCTTTTTGAATTCGCTCCAATATCATAAGAGCACCCCTTTTATTTTTCTCTGTGAATCAGTGACTTCAAAAGTTCTTCCAAGAATGAATCCTTTGCTTCCAAACGATGCAATAACTCAATTGCCTCCAATGAAATATTTTCCACGTATTCCCTTGCCTTATCAAGCCCCACCAATGTCACATACGTTGTTTTTTCATTTTTTTCATCACTTAAAATTGGTTTGCCAAGCATCTCTGCTGTACTCGTTACATCCAAGATATCATCCTGAATCTGAAATGCAATACCCACATTTTTCGCAATGGTTTCTATGTCTTTGATTGCCTGTTCATCGGCACCTGCTAGAATGGCTCCAATCATCATGGAGCTTTCAATCAAAGCACTTGTTTTCAATTCATAAATAAAATCCAGCACTTCCTTAGAAACCGCATTACCTGCACTTTCCACATCCACAACTTGCCCGCCAATCATGCCATATATTCCTGCTTTACCGGCAAGTACTTGAAGTGCCTTCCCAATTTCCATACTTTTTTCCGGATACATGGAAAATGCTTTCGCAGCCGTCTCAAATGCAAAGTTTAATAATGCATCTCCGGCAAGTATTCCCATGCCTTCTCCGTATACCACATGTGTGGTCTTTCTTCCTCGGCGATAATCATCATTATCCATCGCCGGAAGGTCGTCATGTACCAGAGAATATGTATGAATCATTTCAATTGCCGCCATAAAAGGCTCAATAATATTACCTTTACCGCCAAACAATTGAAATGTTTCCAGCATAAGCATCGGACGGAGTCTCTTTCCGCCCGCCATAACGCTGTATTCCATAGCCTCCATGATGATCTTTTGATGTCCCTCCTGTTTAGGGAGGTAGTTTGCTAAAACGCGCTCAATCGCTTCAACTTTATTCATCTGCTTATCTCTAAAATTCATGTTGCTCACCATTTTCATCTAAAATCAACATTTTCTTCTCAATTGTATCAATTTTTTCATTGCAGACTTTTAACAAATCTACACCTTTATGATATAGCTGGAATGATTCTTCTAGGGACACATTTTCACCTTCTAATTTCCCTACAATCTCATCCAATTGTTCAAATACTGTTTCCAATGATTGCTCTGTCACTGTAGTCCTCCTTCATAGTATCTTCGACTTTTGCCTTTACGATACCATCTGTCATATAGATTGTCAGATTATCCTCTAACTGAACCTGCTCGATGCTTTTCACCACATTGCCTTCCTCCGATGATACGTAAGAAAAACCTTGGTTTAACTTTGTAAGTGGAGAAGCACCTTTTATCCTTTCAATGTGAATTGCTAGTCTTTGTTTCGCCAAATTCAGCCTTTTCTCCATGATATCTCGAAGTTTCTGTTCAATATCCGCACTTCTTTGCTGTTTTTCTCGCAGTTTGTTTCTCGGATGCAGATAATTCATCTTAATACGATAACGCTCCAGCTTCATACGTTCCATCTGCAGTTTCTGATAAAGTGCTTTCTTTAGTTTCAAATACATCTCAGACATATAATTTTCTAGCGCCTGATACTCATATACTGCCAGTTCTGCTGCCGCCGAAGGCGTTGGTGCTCGCATATCTGCCACATAATCCGCAATGGTAGTATCTGTCTCATGTCCTACTGCTGAAATAATCGGGGTATTACAATTAAAAATCGCCCTGGCTACAGGTTCCTCGTTAAAGGCCCATAAGTCCTCAATAGAACCTCCTCCGCGTCCAACAATAATCACATCCACACCATGCTTATCCAACATTTCGATGCCCTTTACAATACTAGATGCTGCGCCATCTCCCTGTACCAGTGCAGGATATAAAATCAACTGCACATAAGGATTCCTGCGGGCTGAAATATTCATAATATCACGAATGGCTGCCCCCGTAGGTGCAGTTACAATTCCAATTTTCTTTGCAAACTTGGGAATTGGTTGCTTGTACTCCTGTGCAAACATCCCCATCTCTCCAAGTTCTTTTTTCAAAGCTTCAAACTTCTCATATAACAGGCCTGCTCCATCCAAAATAATTTCTTTGGCATAAAGCTGGTATTTGCCATCTCGTTCGTAAGTCGTAATATTTCCAAGCACAATGACCTGCTGACCGTCTTGCATTTTAAATGCCAGTCCGTTTCTCTGTCCTGCAAACATAATACACGCAATGGAACCGGACTCATCCTTCAACGAAAAATAAATGTGTCCTGATGTGTGATATTTACAGTTAGAAACCTCACCTTTGATATAAATACGATTCAGCATGCAATCTTGTGTAAACATATTCTTGATATATGCGTTCACCTGTTTTACTGAATATACATTACGCATAAATTTGTCCTACTTTACAACCTTTGCTAAGACACCGTTTACAAAAGAAGGACCATCATCGCTGCTGTATTTCTTCGCTAATTCAACTGCTTCGTTAATGGCTACACCCGTTGGAACATCCTCATCCCATTTAATTTCATACACAGCCAGTCTCATAATAGTGAGGTCAACACGGTTCATTCTCGATGTCTTCCATCCTTCAGATACCTCATTTAAAAGCGTATCAATCTCCTCTTTTTTCTCTACAATTGCCCTGTATTTATCTAAGATATATTCTTGGTCTTTTCCTGTAGCTTCTTCGAGTTCATCGAAATAGAATCCTTCCTGCTCTTTCATTTCCTCAGCACTATTAAATTCAATACGGAATAACATTCTGAAAATATGTTCTCTCAGCTCTGTTCTACTCATGTTCCACTTCTCCTTAGGTTTCGCATTTTATTTTATACCTCATAACATTATACTACAAATGGGTAAAACTTTGCAATGAATTATGCATATTTATGCAAAAATAAAGGAACCTCATTGAGATTCCCTTAAATCATCTTATGCATTTACTTCAATGCCTGCAACACGAATATTCACGTCAGCAACTTTAAGTCCTGTCATGTTTTCGACTGCAACCTTCACCTTTTCCTGAACCTTTTCAGAAACAGCCTTGATATTATATCCGTATTTCAAATTCAATGCCGCATCAATCGTTACAACATCTTGCAGCACATCAACTTTTACACCTTTTGATAATGTCTTTATGCCAATCTTGCTGATTAACTCTCTTGTAGCATTACCAGCCAAAGAAGCAACACCTTCAACTTCCATCGCAGCCAAACCTGTAATTACGGCAATCACTTCATCCGCAATAATAATCTCTCCGCGATTATTCTCTAATTGTATTGTATAATCATTCTTTACTTCTTTTCCCATAACTCAAAACCTCCTAGTTTGGTTTACTACTTCTCTTATTATAGCA
>JAZRPT010000096.1:0-16696 GCA_045649385.1 Faecalimonas sp.
GAGCTCTGAAACCCGTAAATCACTGATTTTATGGGTTTTTTTTATTCATAAACAGTATACTGATAGAAGAAAAAAGGAGAAAAAATGTCTAATCGAAATAAGGTACGCCAGAGAAGAAAGATGTCTAAGAAACAAAAAATCATTATATGGATTGTATCAATACTGCTGTTTGTAGTGCTGGGATATTGTACTGCAGTGTTTTCTAATATTCCATTTATTAAAAAATGGAGAGGAATATACATAGAAACAGCTATGACAACAGGAAAACATCAATGGTTGGCAACCGCATTTATTCCAGGATACATCATAGATGATGTTATGAGTGATGCTATGGAAGGGCAAGCTATACAAGAGGATCTGGAAAGTAAGTGGGAATCAGAAGAGATAGAAATTGACACAACAACTCCAAACAAACAGACAGAGGAAGAAGCGTTTTATGAAAAATTTTGGGAAGTAGATAAAACAAAGCTGGAAACATATATGTCTGACCAAGGAATTTCAACATATAAAGATTTGCTGATAGAAAATTTGGATGGCAGTGTAAATATTACAACCACATTTGGAGAAAAAATAAAGGTGTTAGATTCTGAAAATAATCTATTGATTGTGGAGGTAACTGGAGAACAATATAAAGGATTATTGGCAATCATAAAAAATTCGGCACAAGTTACGGTTGCAAAATCAACATCACTTGGCTCATACGGAAATTTAATTACAAAATTTGCTGAAGACAATCATGCGCTTGTCGCAATAAATGCGAGTGGATTTATGGATGAAGAATACAAGGGAAATGGCGGTACCGTCATGGGAAGTATGGTGCTTGATGGTGTGGAATACGGAAATCCAATAGGACGTTTGAAATTTTTTGGATTTAAAGAAGATAATAAATTATATATAGAAAATTATAATGCGGGGGCAATCACAGACTATAAATGGGGAATTCAATTTAGCCCGGCACTGATAGTGGACGGTTCAAAATATGTTCAGGGTTCATTTGGTTACGGTCTCCAACCGAGAAGCGCAGTTGGACAAACTATGAGTGGAGAATTTTTAATGCTGATCGTGGATGGACGCCAAGTGGGGCATAGTATCGGGGCGACTGTAAATGATCTTGCAGAAATTATGCTTAGACATAAAGCATATCAAGCCATGAATTTAGATGGTGGAAGTTCATCTATTATGAATTATAGAGGAAAAACAATTAGCAAACCATCTAGTAAAAATAGTCTAGGAAGATACTTGCCGAACGCATTTATCTGTAAGTTTGCAAGTGACGTTGAAAGTAATTAGTCACATAAATCTTTGGTAAGAACTTTAAAAAAATAATAAAAAAAGTTCTTGCCAAAGAGCTGATGATATGTTATTATAATTCTCGTTGAGGCCACTGGTTAACTGGTGGTTCACAAGAATAAGGCTCCTTGGTCAAGCGGTTAAGACATCGCCCTTTCACGGCGGTAACACGGGTTCGATTCCCGTAGGAGTCATTTTGCATTTGGCAAAAAATACAACTATATATGGCGCAGTAGCCAAGTGGTAAGGCAATGGTCTGCAACACCAGTATCCACCGGTTCAAATCCGGTCTGCGCCTCTAAAAAAGGGTAGCCCATTTGGGTTACCCTTGATTTTTATAACGTTGCACCAAAGTCAGATACTATAACTTGACCGGTGATCGCACGTGATTCATCACTTGCTAAGAATAGTAAGATGTTAGCAATGTCTTCTGGCATACTTACGGGCACAGTTAAGTTCATATGCTTTCTCATTTGTCCGAACATGTCTTGATTTAATGTTGCAGGATCAGTTTTTGCCATTGGAGTAGCGATTGTACTTGGGTTTACTGAGTTACAGCGAATCCCTGTACCTGCAAAACGAAGTGCAGTATGTTTTGTCATACCGATAATAGCGGCTTTGCTTGTAGCGTAAGCAGCACCGCCAGTTCCAAATGCACCTGCAACGGAGTCCAAGTTAATAATGGAACCGTAATTGTTCTTCATCATTTCTTTCACAACAGCTCTTGTACAGTAAAGAGTTCCTTTTGTGTTAATTCCGAGTACCCATTCCAAATCTTCATCTTCATAGCATTCAATAGGTTTAAGACCGGCTTCAAGAACACCTGCATTATTCACTAATACATCAATTTTGCCATATGCTTCAACAGTCTTAGCAACTAAATTTTCCACATCGTCTACTTTAGACACATCAGTTTGTACAATCAGTACTTCTCCGCCATTTGCACGAATTTCTTCAGCAACTTCTTCGAGTTGTGGAAGACGACGAGCACTGATAACAACTTTTGCTCCTTCTTTTGCAAATAATTTTGCAGTAGCAGCACCTACTCCTGAATTACTTCCTGTAATAATTGCAACTTTTCCATCTAAACGTCCCATATTAAAACGCTCCTTTCTATGTACTAAATAGTATGACATTATTATAAAATTAAAACAATTATCAGTCAACTATTCGGCGCTTAATATTTAAGCCAACAACACAAGAAAGAACAATTTTAATAACTGTAATAGGAAGAAATGGAATGACGCAGGCCGTTAGACCCGCGACAAATGTACTTTTACTCAAAAGACAAAACATTGCTGTTCCGCAAAGCAGATTTATGGCATTACCTAAGAGAATGCACAGTAGGAAACAACCCTTAAAACGAGAACGCATGTCGGCGCCTAGACCGACGAGGTATGCCATGAGTGGGAAAGAGAGAATGAAGCCTCCCGTAAGTCCGGTTATAATTTGCCAACCGCCGGTAAAATTAGAAAACACCGGCAGACCAAAAGCACCTAATATAATGTAAATCAGTGCTGCAATTGCCCCGCGTTTGGCACCTAAAATAATAGCAACCAATGAGAGAATAAACGTTTGTAAAGTTAGTGGAACACCAAGTGGCATTGGTATGGAAAATGGTGCTATCACGCAGGTGAGAGCAGTAAAAAGACCAATGACACATAATTCCTGAATATTTAAAAATTTTTTCTTCATATTATATAAACTCCGTAATATATTAATGTGAGTATATATGGAATTCAAGAAACTGTCAAATTGATTGACAAAAGCAATTTTTTTGTTATAATTATTACATTATCAGAATAAATTGATAATGTGATGTGGCGCAGTAGCCAAGTGGTAAGGCAATGGTCTGCAACACCAGTATCCACCGGTTCAAATCCGGTCTGCGCCTTGCTTAAAGACTTCGAAAGTTGTTTTTCGGAGTCTTTATTATTATTGGTCGGAGGAAATACATATGAAAGAACAATTATACACCATTCCCTTAATGGATGCATTTCGTGCAGGGGATGAATGTCCATTTTGTTATATTGAAAGAAATGTGGAGCAGAATGCCCTTGATTTTGTATTAGGCCCGCAAGCCTCCTATATGCAGGACCATGTGCGTGCTGAAACAGACCAGATGGGATTTTGCCGGGAACACTATCAGAAAATGTTTACATATGGTGAGACATTGGCAAATGCACTTATTCTAGATACCAGGTTGCAGACACTTATAAAAGAGATGAAAAAAGAAATGAAAAATTATTCAAATTCTTTAAAACTTGGGGTGATGGACAAGCTTCGAAAGGATACAGAACGCGCATGTGGCAGTAGCAACGTCAGCCGTTGGATTCATGCAAAGGAAGATTCGTGTTATATCTGCAATCATATTAAACGTAATTATGAGCGGTACATAGCAACCTTTTTCTACTTATATAAAAAGAATGATAAAGATTTTATGAACTTGGTGAAAGAGGGAAAAGGCCTATGCCTTCATCATTTGGCAGATATTTTAGATGCGGCTCCACTGTATCTCAACGAAAAAGAGCAGAAAGAACTGAGAGGAATTCTCTTTCCACAAATGGAAGCCAATATGGAGCGTATCTTAGAAGAAATTGACTGGCTGGAGAAAAAATTTGACTACCGATACAAAGATGAAGATTGGAAAAATTCGAGAGATGCAGTACAGAGGGCTATGCAGAAAATAGCAGGTGGATATCCGGCTGACCAACCGTATCGCGGAAAATAATGGCGTTTAAAAATATACCTTGACGTATATAGTATTTAATGATATTATCATCAACGGAACAAAATAAAATCTCTTATTCAGAGTGGTGGAGATAAAAGGATCTGTGAAGCCACGGCAACCCCGTAAACGGAAGGTGCCAACCTGAGCGAGTAATCGAACAATAAGAGGATTGGATTATAAATGATATAAAACAGTCCGCTTTGCGTCGGGCTGTTTTTTAGTCTGATAATAAGAGAACAAACGAAGAAAGGAAAGAAATATGGAAAGATTATTATTTACTTCAGAATCAGTAACAGAAGGTCATCCGGATAAAATCTGTGACCAAATTTCAGATGCAGTTTTGGATGCATTATTGGAACAAGACCCAATGAGCCGCGTTGCTTGTGAGACAGCAATTACAACAGGCTTGGTATTAGTAATGGGTGAGATTACAACAAGTGCTTATGTTGATATTCAAAAAATCGTGAGAGATACAGTTGATGAGATTGGATACAACAGAGGAAAATACGGTTTTGATGCACACACTTGTGGTGTTATTACAGCCATTGATGAACAGTCAACAGATATTGCTATGGGTGTTGATAAAGCATTGGAAGCGAAAGAGAATAAGATGTCAGATGAGGAAATCGAAGCAATTGGTGCTGGAGACCAAGGAATGATGTTTGGATACGCTTCAAATGAAACAGAAGAATTGATGCCATATCCAATCTCGCTTGCTCATAAATTGACAAGAAAGCTGACAGAAGTTCGTAAGAATGGTGTTTTGACATACCTTCGTCCGGATGGGAAGTCCCAGGTTACTGTAGAATATGATGAAAACGGAAAACCGGCAAGACTGGATGCGGTTGTATTATCTACACAACATGATCCAGATGTAACCCAAGAACAAATCCATGAAGACGTAAAGAAATACGTATTTGATGCAGTGCTTCCGGCAGAATTGATTGATGCTAATACTAAATTCTTTATCAATCCTACAGGTCGTTTTGTAATCGGTGGACCTCATGGAGACAGTGGACTTACAGGACGTAAGATTATCGTTGACACATACGGTGGAATGGCTCGTCACGGTGGCGGTGCATTCTCTGGTAAGGACTGCACAAAGGTAGACCGTTCAGCAGCGTATGCAGCACGCTATGCAGCGAAAAACATTGTAGCAGCAGGACTTGCTGACAAATGTGAAATTCAATTATCATACGCAATCGGTGTAGCTCAACCAACATCTATCATGATTGACACATTTGGAACAGGTAAATTATCTGAAGAAAAACTGGTAGATATCGTAAGAGAAAATTTTGATTTGAGACCAGCAGGTATTATCAAGATGTTAGACTTACGTCGTCCAATTTACAAGCAAACAGCAGCTTACGGACACTTTGGACGTAATGATTTGGATTTACCATGGGAAAGATTAGATAAAGTAGATGCGTTGAAGGCGTATTTGTAAATTTAAATGATGTGAAATAAGCCAAGGACATTTCCGGATGATTTACAGGAGAGGTCCTTGATTTTTTTTACTATGAATTCTTTTAGAAAAAGTTTATAAAAATTTCCATTTGCTTTGGTGTAATGTTCGTGTATAAATGATATAATGAATTTAATTATGAGATTAAGGATGTGTATTATGAAGTTAAAGACACGATTGATTATAAGCTTTATTACGGTTATGATATTGCCGGTAATATTATCATTGGCTTTTATTGTGACAAATGTTGATGATTCCCTTCCGGATGTACGTCGGTTTATGGCGGATATGGTATTTATGGTGGTAAGTATCCTTGCATTAGCTGCGGGACTTCTTATCATTTGGATTTATAGAGGAATTGCTATTCCGCTTGGAAGGATGAAAATAGCAACGCAGAACATCAAGGATGGCAACTTGGATTTTGAACTAGAGGTTGAGACAGATGATGAAATCGGACAACTTTGCCGAGACTTTGAGGAGATGCGAATTCGATTAAAGGAGAGTAGCTCTGAAAAGGTGGAATACGACAAACGAAGTAAGGAATTGATTAGTAACATCTCACATGACCTTAAAACGCCGATTACGGCTATTAAAGGCTATGTAGAGGGGATTATGGATGGTGTTGCGGATACGCCGGAAAAAATGGAGCGTTATATTCGTACAATTTATAATAAAGCCAACGATATGGATATGCTAATTAATGAGCTTACGTTGTATTCGAAAATTGACTCGAATCGTATTCCGTACAACTTTAGCACGATTTTAGTAAATGACTACTTTGATGATTGTGCAACCGATTTAAAGATTGATTTGGAAGCGCGCCATATTCATTTCGAGTATTTGAATTATGTGGATGCAAATGTTAAGATTATTGCAGATGCAGAACAACTAAAACGGGCGATTAATAATATTATTTCTAACTCCACAAAGTACATGGATAAGCAACAGAAAGTCATTCGCCTTTGTGTGAAGGATGTTGGTGATTTCGTACAAGTTGAAATCGAGGATAATGGAAAAGGAATCGGAGCAAAAGAGTTGCCGCATATTTTTGAACGTTTTTACCGAACAGATGCTTCTAGAAATTCTGCCACAGGAGGAAGTGGTATTGGTCTGTCGATTGTAAAGAAGATTATTGAGGAACATGGTGGAAATATTTGGGCGACGAGCAAAGAGGGGACAGGAACTGTGATGTATTTTGTAATAAGAAAGTATCAGGAGGTGCCAGCAAATGAGTAGAATTTTAATTGTGGAAGATGAAAGCGCAATTGCCGAGCTTGAGAAAGATTATTTGGAATTAAGTGGTTTTGAGGTGGAAGTAGCCAATGATGGTGAAAAGGGACTGAAAAAGGGGCTTAAAGAGGATTTTGACCTCATTATCCTAGATTTAATGTTGCCAGGAGTAGACGGATTTGAGATTTGCCGCCAAGTTCGCGCAGAGAAGAATACGCCGATTATTATGGTATCTGCAAAGAAAGACGATATTGATAAGATTCGTGGACTTGGACTTGGGGCTGATGACTACATGACAAAGCCTTTTAGCCCAAGTGAGTTGGTTGCCAGAGTGAAGGCGCATATGGCAAGGTATGAGAGATTGGTGGGAAGTGCAGTAGAAGAAAACAAAGTAATTGAGATACGAGGACTTAAAATTGATGTCACGGCACGTCGTGTTTGGATTAATGGACAGGAAAAGGCGTTTACAACGAAAGAATTTGATTTGCTGACCTTTCTTGCTTCGCATCCGAATCATGTGTATACAAAGGACGAACTTTTTAGTGAAATCTGGGATATGGAGTCCATTGGTGATATTGCGACGGTAACTGTTCATATTAAAAAGATTCGTGAGAAAGTAGAATTTGATACTTCTAACCCACAATATATTGAAACAATTTGGGGTGTGGGATATCGTTTCAAAGTGTAAAGAATAAAAGTCCCCCAAATTGTTTCGCTCCGCGTGGATGCGCACTCGCAAGTGTAGAAGCAGTAAACTGCCTTGCTCGGCGCGCAAGTCTGCAATGCAGACTTGATTAAAGGGGCGTGGGATATAGATTCAAAGTGTAAAACTTAGTAAAGGCAAGGAATGAGAAGATGATAACAAGTACAAGTAATCCACAGATAAAAAGATTGCTTCAACTACAGAAGAAAGCCAAGGTGCGTGACGAGGAAAATGTATTTGTCGTTGAGGGGCTGCGTATGTTCGCAGAAGTACCTAAAAATAGCGTAGAAAAAGTATATATTTCAGAGTCTCTTTATAATAGGAAGAAACACGATCTAAATTTACAGGATTTTCCGCATGAAATCCTGTCTGAACAAGTCTTTGGACATGTTTCTGATACGAAAACACCGCAAGGGATTTTGTGTGTGGTAAAACGTAAAAAATACGATTTGGACGAGTTGTTTCAAGTGAAAAATCCACACTTTATTGTATTAGATAATTTGCAGGACCCAGGTAATATGGGAACCATCATTCGAACGGCAGAAGCGGCGGGTGTGGATGCTGTTTTTATGAGTAAAGATTGCGTGGATATTTATAATCCAAAGACGATTCGTTCCACCATGGGCTCCATTTATCGTATGCCATTTATATATATAGAAGATATCCCGAATCTATTGGATATTTTTAGAAAAAACGGCGTAAAATCTTATGCGGCGCACTTGGATGGGGCAAATTTTTATGACAAAGAAGAATATTGCTCCGGAACCGCAATTTTGATTGGAAATGAGGGAAACGGACTGCGTGAGGAAGTGGCCCAAAAGGCTGATATTTGGGTAAAAATTCCAATGCAAGGACAGGTGGAATCCTTGAATGCGGCGATTGCTGCATCGGTCTTAATGTTTGAAGTTTTTAGACAAAGACGATAAAATTGTACTAAAGAAAATACAATCCAATGCTTGACATATGCAAAAAAACGTGATAATATCGCAACTGTTGCGAAAGAAATGTAACAATTACGTAACAATTTGTAATAAAAATGAATTATACGTGCATAATAATGTAATAGGTACACGTAAAAATTGTTACAAATTTAGGAGGTTATTATGTTTTTCGGAGAAAAGAGAAGGGTTGTTGGTCTTTTACTTGCTCTCTGTTTGTTATTCACAGCAGAATTTGAAGTATTTGCCGCTGATCCGAAATCTGAAGCTCAAGCAATGGAAACAGTTAATTTTGAAATTGAAGTGGAAACGCTTGCTACAGGATGGGAACAGATATCTGCAATGGCAAGCACCGCAGTTGATACACAGGAATGGTATGGAAAGGCACTTGCCAATACAGACAGTGAATTAGATGTCTATGCAGCTGCAAATGGTTCAGTAATCGGTAAGATGTATAAGAACACAGTAGTGACTGTAGTAGAAGAAGGAACCGAATGGTCCAAGATTTCTTCAGGAGCTGTTGTTGGTTATGTGAAAACAGCATCCCTTTTGTTCGGTAGTGCAGCAGTAGAAAGAGCAAAAGTAGTTTGTGCCGGAGGCACAAAAGATGCGAAGACAATTCAAGAAATTGAAGCAGAGCAAAAAAAAGCAGGAGATGTGAAATTGTTGGCAGCACTTATTTTCTGTGAAGCAGGAAATCAGCCATACGATGGGAAGGTTGCAGTAGGCGCGGTTGTTTTAAACCGTATCGAGAGCAGACGTTTTCCAAACTCTTTAGAAGGAGTTATTTATCAACGAGGACAATTTACACCTGCAATGACAGGAAAACTTGCACGTGTTCTTAGAAGCGGCAAGATTCCAAGCTCATGTTTTGATGCTGCAGAGGATGCATTAGAAGGAAAGGACCCGGTAAATGGTGCACTTTTCTTTAATACAAGAAGAGGTAGCTTTAAATTGGGCGACCATTACTTCAGTTAATTGGGGAGTTTTAAGGAGACAGAAAAAAATTCTGTCTCTTTTTTGTTTTATTGAATTCTAAAGATAAGTGTAGTAAAATATGTATATCAAGAAGTTGAAAGTGAGGCGAGAAGTATGGAAACAATATTTTGGTTAATTCTATTTGTAGTACTTTTAATTATTGAAATATTGACAATGGGATTGACAACGGTGTGGTTTGCAGGTGGAGCACTTGTAGCATTTATTCTTGCATTTGCAGGTTTTGAACTGCCTGTGCAGATCATCGTGTTCTTATTGGTATCCATTTTGTTGTTGGTTCTCACAAGACCGATAGCAATTCAGTTTTTCAACAAAGAACGTGAAAA
The DNA here is from genome assembly GCA_045649385.1 of Faecalimonas sp. GTDB lineage: Bacteria > Bacillota > Clostridia > Lachnospirales > Lachnospiraceae > Faecalimonas. Next base: position 9,680 of record JAZRPT010000096.1, read on the forward strand.
GACAAATGTGGATAGTCTGATTGGCCAAAAGGCAATTGTACTGGAAACCATTGACACGCTTCATGGTACGGGTCGCGTGGAAGTCAATGGAATGGAATGGTCAGCTAAGGTAGAAGACCCGACAGCGGTTATTGAAGCGGGTGTGGTGGTATCCATTGAAGGTATTCAAGGCGTGAAATTGATTGTGAAGAAAGAGGAGGATTAATTTATGGAAGGTATCTTAGGATTCTTAGGGATAGTTTTGGTCGTTATCGTTGTAGCATTGTTACTATCATGCGTGAAGATTGTAGAACAGGCACAGGCTTTGGTTGTGGAAAGACTTGGTGCTTACCAGGCAACATGGGGTGTGGGTTTACATTTTAAAATTCCGATTATTGAGCGTGTGGCAAGAAGAGTAGATTTAAAGGAGCAAGTGGTTGATTTTGCACCACAACCGGTTATTACAAAAGATAATGTTACAATGAGAATTGATACAGTTGTGTTCTATCAGATTACTGATCCGAAATTATTCTGCTATGGTGTTGCCAATCCGATTATGGCTATTGAGAACCTGACGGCAACAACCCTTCGTAATATTATCGGTGATTTGGAGTTAGACCAAACCTTGACTTCCAGAGAGACCATTAATACGAAAATGCGTGCCTCTTTGGATGTAGCAACAGACCCTTGGGGCATTAAGGTAAATCGTGTGGAGCTTAAGAATATTATTCCGCCGGCAGCGATTCAGGATGCAATGGAAAAACAGATGAAGGCAGAACGTGAACGTCGAGAAGCGATTCTTAGAGCAGAAGGTGAGAAGAAATCTACCATTCTGGTGGCAGAAGGTAATAAACAGTCCGTGATTTTGGAAGCAGAAGCAGAGAAACAGTCTGCAATTCTTAGAGCAGAAGCGGAAAAGGAAAGAAGAATTCGCGAAGCAGAAGGTCAGGCAGAGGCTATCTTAAAAGTGCAACAGGCGAATGCAGACGGTATCCGTTTCTTGAAAGAAGCGGGAGCAGACCAGGCAGTGCTTACTATTAAGAGTTTAGAAGCATTTGAAAAGGCGGCAGATGGAAAAGCAACTAAGATTATTATTCCGTCTGAGTTACAAGGAATAGCAGGTCTTACAAAATCCATTGTTGAAGTGGCGAAAGAAGAATAAAAGTTACGAAGGAGGGGTGTACAGCAGTGCACTCCTCTTATGTCATAAATGGAGGTGTTCACATGAATCCGGTAATTGATTTAACAAAAGAGTATGGCATTGTTCTTGATGGCGGTGGTGCCAGAGGTGCATATCAAATGGGTGCATGGAAGGCTCTTTCGGAAGCAGGTGTGAAAGTAAATGCAGTTGCAGGGACATCCGTGGGTGCTTTAAATGGCGCTCTTATATGCATGGGAGATATGGAAAAGGCTGAACAGATTTGGAATGAAATCACATTTTCCCATGTTATGGACGTAGATGATGCTTGGATGGAGGGTTTGTTTAGTGGTGAGAATTCCATTCGAGATATTTTACGAACGGGATTAGAAATTATTTCGGCGGGTGGAGTCGATATTACGCCTTTGCGGAATCTCATACACCAACATATTGATGAAAAGAAAATCCGTGAGTCAGGAATTGAATTGTGTCTTTTGACTTTTTCAGTTACACAAATGAAAGAAATAGACATTAGTATTCATGATATGCCGGATGGTCTTTTGGAAGATTTTCTTCTGGCAAGCGCATATTTATTTGGATTTAAAAATGAGAAGCTGCATGGACAGAAATATATAGACGGAGGGATTATTAACAACTTTCCGATTAATTCTTTGTTGGGGCGTGGGTATAAAGATATTATTCAAATACGTATCTTTGGACCGGGCAGGGTGCAAAAGGCAAAGACTCAAGATGACACAACGTTGTATGAGATAGCACCAAAAGTCAAATTGGGAAGTATTATTGAGTTTGAGAACCAGCGTAGTAGGCGAAATTTCAAATTGGGGTATTTTGATGCCAAGCGCATGATTTATGGTTTGGTAGGTCAAATTTATTATATTGAACAAACACGCGAACAGTGGTATTATGAAAAGATACTAGAGAGTTTGAGTGAAATTGAAAAAGCAGAGATTGCATTTGTTTTAAGGTTGTCACGCAAATTCACGGATATGGAATTTTATCTTGCCATGCTCGAAGCCAGTGCCAAGTTACTTCATGTACCAAAATATCGAATTTATACGGTTGGTGATTTGGAGCGGGAGGTTTATAAAAAGTACGAGCGACGTAAGGATAAAATAAATTTACCACGATTTGTGCATATGTTTATGGGCATAAGAAAGGATTACGAGATGAACTTAAAAGGACGCCATTTTTTGACATTGAAAGATTTTACTGCAGAGGAAATCATGTATCTGGTTGATTTGGCTGCAGATTTGAAAGAAAAGAAGAAACGAGGAATCACGGGAAATTCATTGAAGGGGAAAAATATCGCTTTGATTTTTGAAAAGCCTTCTACAAGAACAAGATGTGCATTCACGGTAGGAGCACAGGATGAAGGCGGTATCCCAACCTATCTTTCTCAACATGATATTCAATTGGGTTATAAAGAAAGTGTAAAAGATACAGCACGCGTATTGGGGCGTATGTTTGATGGAATTGAGTTCCGTGGTTTCAAGCATGAACATGTAGAGCAACTTGCGGAGTATAGTGGGGTGCCGGTGTGGAATGGTTTGACAGATGATTATCATCCGACACAGATACTTGCAGATTTGCTTACCATGAAAGAACATTTCGGATATGTGAAAGGCTTAAACTTCGTGTATCTTGGTGATGGACGTAATAATATGGCCAATAGTCTTATGATTGGTTGTGCCAAAGTTGGCGTAAATTTTGCGATTATTGCACCAAAGGAATTGTGGCCGGAGGACAGCCTTGTAGAACTGTGTAAAGGATATGCTGATGAGTCCGGTGCTACAGTTACGATTACGGATACGGTAGATGCAGTGGAAGGTGCCGATGTATTATATACAGATGTTTGGTGCTCTATGGGTGAAGAAGACAAGACAGTAGAAAGAATCGCATTGTTACATCCATATCAAATTAATCAGCAGTTGCTGGATAAGACTGGAAAAGAAGGTACGATTTTCATGCACTGTCTGCCGGCAGTAAAAGGAAATGAAGTAACAGAGGATGTCTTTGAAAGATTTGCAGATGTTGTGTTCGATGAAGCAGAAAATCGTCTGCATACCATCAAAGCAGTAATGGTGGCTACCCTTGGAGAATAAAAAGATTCGATATTATGAACAATTGGATTCTACAAACACGAAGGTATCCGAATTGGCGTTAGAAGGGGCAGAACATGGCACCGTTGTAGTTGCGGAGTGCCAGACGGCCGGAAAAGGAAGACGTGGTCGCGTATGGAATTCTCCGGCAGGGGACAATATTTACATGTCTGTTCTGCTAAGACCAAGTTTTGAAACACATAAGGCACCTATGATTACGTTGTTGATGGCTTATAGTGTGGCAGAGGTGCTTCGAAAAAGAGGGTTTTCAGATGTGCAGATTAAGTGGCCAAATGATTTAGTACTCTTCGGAAAAAAACTGTGTGGAATTTTGACAGAAATGTACCTTCGGGGTTCTGAGATAGACTATGTTGTGGTTGGAGTTGGAGTAAATGTGAATACATCCGCATTTCCGGAAGAACTTGTGGATAAAGCCACCTCTCTTTTTCTGGAATGTGGAAAACTCGTGGAAAGAGAACAACTGATTGCGAATATCTTGGAAACATTTATGGAAATGTATGACCGGTTTGCAAAAGCAGGCGATTTGAAGTTCTTGCAAGAAGATTATAATGCGATACTTGTGAACAGGGATAGGGAAGTGTGCATTTTGGAACCGGAAAATGAATATACGGCGTATGCACTTGGCATTAATGAAAAAGGTGAATTGCTGGTGCGGTTAGAAGATGGTACGGTGAAACAAGTGTATGCTGGTGAAGTGTCCGTGCGGGGCGTGTACGGGTACATCAGTTGAACGAGTCTTGAAATAGGAGGAACTATGTACGAAGAAAAAATTATATTGTGTGGCGCAAATTCTTATGAACAGAAATTTTATTTAAACCCGGATTTTGAAGCGCTTCCGGAGAATATAAAGGATGAATTGAAAATTATGTGTGTGTTATTCACGGAAGATGTGGGAGGAACACTCACACTGGTTTTTGAAGAAAATGGAGAACTTGTGTTTGAAGTGTCAAGTGAGGAGAATGATTTCTTCTTTGATGAAATCGGTAGTCATTTGAAAATCAAAGAACTTCAAAGAACCAAAGAAGAATTATTAGAATCCTTACAGCTTTACTATAAAGTATTCTTTTTAGGGGAGGAAGTATAATGTTATTAGTAGTTGATGTTGGGAATACACATATTACCCTAGGTGTGTTTGATGGAGAAGAAATCAAAGCAACATTCCGTGCCACAGCGAAGCAACCTAGAACATCGGATGAATATGGTATCCAACTTTGTGATTTGTTAGAGCATCGAGATTTTGATATCAAAGAAATTACAGATGTCATCATTTCTTCCGTAGTGCCGGATGTGATGCATTCACTTACCAGTGCGATTATTAAATATTTCCATGTGAGACCTTTTGTGCCAAGTACATTGGAGATGGGGTTAAAGATTAATACAGAGCATCCGAAGGAAATCGGTCCTGACCGTATTGTAGACGCAGTGGCGGCTTACGAAAAATATGGCGGTCCGGTGATTGTCATTGATTTTGGGACAGCTACCACCTACGACATTGTGACCGCAGACGGTGTGTTTGAAGGCGGTGTGATTTCACCGGGTATCAGAACATCGGCGAGAGCTCTTTGGGGCGGTGCTGCTATGTTGCCTGAAATAGAGATTCGCAAACCGAAATCTATTATAGCAAAAGAAACTGTATCCAGTATGCAGGGAGGTCTTGTATTTGGATATATTGGTCAGACAGAGTACATTGTAAGAAAAATGAAGGAAAACGGCTACGAGGACGCCAAGGTAATTGCAACCGGCGGTCTTGGAAATATTATCGTGCCTGAGACGGATGTGATTGACATTTATGACCCATTGCTTACGTTGGAAGGTTTACGCATGATTTATGAAAAATGTAAGAAAGCAGAAAAATAAGATGAAGAAATTGAAGATTGGAAATGTCGAACTTTCAAATCCATATATTTTGGCACCTATGGCAGGCGTAACAGACCTGCCATTTCGCTTGCTTTGTAAAGAACAAGGGGCGGGACTTCTGTGTATGGAAATGGTTAGTGCAAAAGCAATTCAATACAACAATAAGAATACAAAAGCCTTGTTAGAGATTCATCCGGAAGAAGAACCGGTATCTTTGCAACTCTTTGGCTCCGACCCGGAAGTTATCAGTGAGGTTGCAAAGCGAATCGAGGAATTACCCTTTGCAATTTTGGATATTAATATGGGATGTCCGGTTCCGAAGATTGTAAAAAATGGGGAAGGCTCAGCGCTGATGAATCAACCGAAGTTGGTTCATGAGATAGTGCAGAAGACGGTGAAAGCAATTCAAAAGCCGGTAACTGTAAAAATTCGTAAAGGATTTAACGATGAGAGTATAAATGCAGTGGAAATTGCAAAGATTATCGAAGATGCCGGTGGAGCTGCAGTTGCTGTACACGGCAGAACCAGAGAACAATACTATTCCGGAAAAGCAGATTGGGATATTATTCGTCAAGTAAAAGAAGCAGTTTCCATTCCGGTCATTGGCAATGGTGACGTGACGTCCGGTGAAAGTGCACTTGCTATGATGCGCCAGACAGGATGTGACGGCGTAATGATTGGACGAGGTGCCCAAGGGAATCCTTGGATATTCTCAGAGCTTTGCGAGTATGAGAAAACGGGGCAGATGCCTGAGCGTCCGAGTAACGCGGAACTGAAAGAAATGATGCTGAGACACGCGAGACTTCAGATGCAATATAAAGGGGACTATCTTGGCATTCGAGAAATGAGAAAGCATGTGGCGTGGTACACCACAGGATTGCCGAACTCAGCCAAATTGCGTGGCGAGATTAATGCAGTAGAGTCATACGAGGAGCTGGAGGAGTTGCTGAAAAAAAGATTGACATAAATACCCCATTCATGTATAATGTTGAAATTGTGAGAATAGATTGATTTATCGAGAGTATCGAGAAACATATAAAAGGTAAAAAATGTCAGAAAGGAAGTACGAAACATGACAGCAAAGAGAACTATTCTTACTTATACAGGTCTGAAGGTTTTGGAAAATGAACTGGAAGAACTGAAGGTGGTAAGACGTAAAGAGGTGGCTCAGAAAATTAAAGAAGCCAGAGAACAAGGTGACTTGTCAGAAAATGCTGAATACGATGCAGCAAAAGATGAACAACGTGATATCGAGGCCCGCATTGAAGAAATCGAAAAGATTTTGAAGAATGCAGATGTAGTGGACGAAGAAGAAGTGGATCTTGATAAGATTAACGTTGGATGTACCGTTTTATTGTATGATGAAGAATTCGAAGAAGAAGTAGAATACAAGATTGTTGGTTCTACAGAGGCAAACAGCTTGTCTGGAAAGATTTCAAACGAATCACCACTTGGAAAAGCTTTGTTGGGAAAAGCTGTGGGTGATAATGTTGTAGTAGAAGCCCAAGTTGGCACAATGGAGTACAAAGTATTAAAGATTGACAGAAGTGTTTAGATACGGTAGATAAGGAGGAATAGACGTGGCTGAACAGAATAACGTACAAGTACAGGAACAAGATATTAACCAATTAAGAAAAGTACGTCGCGAAAAATTAGCAGAATTACAAGCAAATGGACAAGACCCATTTGTAATTACAAAATATGATGCAGATGCACATAGCCAAGAAATCAAAGATAACTTTGATGAATTAGAAGGCAAGAAAGTATCAATTGCAGGACGTATTATGTCAAAACGTGTTATGGGAAAAGCTTCTTTCTGTCATGTTCAAGATTTAGAAGGAACCATCCAGTCATACGTTGCAAGAGATAATATTGGTGAAGAAGAATACAAAGCATTTAAGA
>JAZRPT010000097.1:0-13621 GCA_045649385.1 Faecalimonas sp.
AGATATCTTAGTTTTACCAGGATGTATTACTCCGTCAGAAGTAGCACAGGCTGTAAAACGTGGATTAGAAGTAATCAAATTCTTCCCGGCTGAACAGTTTGGTGGAGTAGCAACAATCAAAGCATTGGCAGCACCATATACAAATGTAAAATTCATGCCAACCGGTGGTGTGAGTGCAAAGAATCTTGCGGACTACCTTGGATTCAAGAAAATTGTTGCATGTGGCGGAAGCTGGATGGTAAAAGGTGACATGATTGCAGCAGGTGAATTTGATAAGATTAAAGAAATGACAGCCGAAGCAGTGTCACTTGTAAAGGAAATTAGAGGTTAATTAGTTTATAAGGAGAAAAGGATTATGAATTTAAATTTAAGACCAGCAGAAGAATGTAAATTTGATGCAGTTTCATTGGGTGAAGTAATGCTTCGTCTTGACCCGGGCGAAGGACGTATTCGTACAGCTCGCAGTTTCCGTGCATGGGAAGGCGGCGGAGAATACAATGTTGTTCGTGGACTTAGAAGATGTTTTGGATTAAAAACAGCCGTTATTACAGCATTTGCTGATAACGAAGTTGGTATGTTAATGGAAGATTTCATTCTTCAAGGTGGCGTTGATACATCACTTATCAAATGGATGAAGACAGACGGTATCGGAAGAACTTGCCGTAACGGATTGAACTTTACAGAAAGAGGATTCGGTATCCGCGGTGCAGTAGGATGCTCTGACCGTGCAAACACAGCAATCTCAAAAGCAACTCCGGAAGATTTTGATTTTGATTACATCTTTGGTGAACTTGGAGTACGTTGGTTACACACAGGCGGTATCTACGCTGCATTATCAGAACAATCTTGTGAAACTGTACTTGCAGCAATCAAAACTGCAAAGAAATACGGTACAATCGTATCTTATGACTTGAACTACCGTCCATCTATGTGGAGTGCAATCGGTGGACACGCAAAGGCTCAAGAAGTGAATAAGGAAATCGCAAAATACGTAGACGTTATGATCGGTAACGAAGAAGACTTTACAGCATGCCTTGGATTTGAAATTGAAGGAAACGATGAAAACTTAAAAGAGTTAAACATCGATGGTTATAAGAAGATGATTAACAAGGCTGTAGAAACATATCCAAACTTTAAAGCAGTTGGAACCACACTTCGTGAAGTAAAGACCGCTACAGTAAATGATTGGTCAGCACTTTGCTGGGCAGGTGGAGAAATCTACAAAGCAAAAGACTACAAAGGACTTGAAATTATGGACCGTGTAGGTGGTGGAGATTCCTTTGCATCAGGCCTTATCTATGGTCTTATGACAACAGGTGATGCGGAAATCGCAGTAAACTACGGTGCAGCACATGGCGCACTTGCTATGACAACTCCGGGTGACACAACCATGGCTAGCAAGAAAGAAGTAGAAGCTATCATGGGTGGCGCTGGCGCGAGAGTGCAGAGATAAGAATAATTTTAGAATGGTAGATAGAGAGAGTTCGCAGATTTGATTCTGCGAACTCTTTTTGGTTCTACAGTAAATGTTGGGGTATGGGCTTGATGGCAATAGCGGTTTATAGCCACAGAGCAAACTACCGGCTAAGCCGATAGTCCTGATTCTTATACAACTTCCTATATTTTAAAGTATACCTTTTCGAAAAAATGTGATAGAATATCTAAAAATGGATGAAAAAGGATTGATAATTATGTTAAAAGGAAAAACAGTCATTCTTGGAGTAACTGGTAGCATTGCAGCCTACAAAATTGCAGACCTTGCAAGTAAACTTTCAAAGCTTCGTTGCAATGTGCATGTAATCATGACAAAGAATGCGACTAATTTCATAAATCCAATTACATTTGAAACATTAACAAATAACAAATGTCTTGTAGATACATTTGACCGCAATTTTCAATATAGCGTGGAGCATGTGGCACTGTCTAAACAGGCAGATGTTGTACTGGTTGCGCCTGCTACGGCAAACGTAATTGCAAAGATGGCACATGGTTTGGCGGATGATATGCTTACAACAACAGTACTTGCATGTGACTGCCCGAAAATCGTTTCTCCTGCTATGAATACGCAGATGCTTCATAATCCGATTACGCAGGATAATATTGAGATTTTGAAACACTATGGATTTGAAATCATCGAACCGGCCACGGGTATGCTTGCATGTAAAGATATCGGAGAAGGTAAACTTCCGGATACAGACGTACTTTTGGATTACATTTTAAAAACACTTGCTTTTGAAAAGGATATGGAAGGCATGAATGTGCTGGTTACAGCGGGACCAACGCAAGAAGCACTAGACCCGGTTCGTTACATTACCAATCATTCTACTGGCAAAATGGGGTATGCTATTGCAAAGAATGCAATGCTTCGGGGTGCAAATGTAACCTTGGTTACAGGCGAAACTGCAGTTGCAAAGCCACGTTTTGTGAACGTGGTGGAGGTTAAGAGCGCGGAAGATATGTTTGAAGCTGTGACTTCTCGTGCAGATAAGCAGGATATTATTATCAAAGCGGCAGCGGTTGCGGATTACACACCGGTAAGGTTTAGTGATGACAAGATGAAAAAATCCGATGATGATATGGTGATTCCGGTAGAACGTACCAGAGATATTTTGAAATATCTTGGCATGAATAAACGTCCGGGACAGTTCCTATGTGGCTTTTCAATGGAAACAAAGGACATGATTGAAAATTCGCGCAGAAAATTAATTCATAAGAATTTGGATATGATTGTTGCTAATAACTTAAAGCAAGAGGGCGCAGGTTTTGGAGTAGATACCAATGTAATAACTATGATTACCCCAGGAAAAGAAATTGCGCTAGACCTCATGAGCAAAGATGAAGTGGCAGAGCAAATTTTAGATGAGATTATGAGACAGAAAAAGAACTAGTGACAACATGGAGGGAACAAAATGAAGGACAGAGAAATGTCATTTTCAACACGTCGGTTAACAATTTTAGGACTCATGGTAGGGATTCTTTTATTGTTGCCATATACCCCGTTAGGATATTTAAATATCGGACCGTTGGCCATAACATTTAATATGATTCCAGTTGCAATCTGCGCGATTACTTTGGGACCTTTAGGTGGGGTGATAGCGGGCTCTGTATTCGGTATCACAAGTTTTTGCCAATGTTTCGGGGGACTTGGTATCGGTGTGAGTCCAATGGGAGCAATTTTATTTGGCATCAACCCATTTTTAGCCTTTATACAAAGATTTGTGCCAAGAGCTTTGGTTGGTTTTCTGTTAGGCTATATTTTCAGGTGGGCAAAAAAGATTAAGGGGATATCCTTTGCTACATCAGTTACAGGATTTTTTGCTGCGTTTTTGAATACAGTGTTTTTTATGATTGCCTTATTAGTACTTTACGGAAACACAGACTATGTGCAGGGATTAATTGGAGGACAAAACATCATTGTCTTTGCATGTGCATTTGTGGGAGTCAATGCAGTAGTGGAAATGATTGCATCCACAATTGTTACAGGGGCAATTGGAACAGCATTATTTAAAACTCGAATTATTTCAATTTCGGATGAAAAATAAAAATATAGGGGTTATGCATTTATTTGAGTGCATAACCCCGTTTTTTTGAATTTTCTGTTCTATAACGGTAATTGATTATAAGCTTGTTCTCGTTTGTATTCATCCGCATAAATAATTACATAAGAGATGATTGCAAATATACCGGCAGCAATTCCGTCAATAATGGAATGTTGTTTTAAAAACATAGTTGATAAGATAATCAAAACTGTTGTAATAAATGTGGCACTTTGAACCCAACGAATATCTTTTAAATGTTTGCTCTTTTTTACTGCAATATAGCAACCCAGTGTATTATATACGTGAATACTTGGAAATACATTAGTTGGGGTATCAGTGGCATATAGATGTTTTACCATGTCCACAAAAATATTATCACGTTCAAAATATTTTGGTCTCAGCGCCTGACCATTCGGCCATAAGGTTGATATGATTAAAAATAAGGTCATGCCGATTACTAAAAACAGTATCAGTCGATAAAATTCTTCTCTATCTTTGAAGAAGAAGTAACAAACAGTTATCGCCATGAATAGAAACCAAAACAAATATGGAATAATAAAAAATTCAATAAAAGGGATCTTTTTATCAAACGATGTTTGAATCAAACTATAGTTTTGGGTTATTGCCTGCTCTAAATAATAGAACCAAGGCAAATAAAAGGGCGATGGAATTACTAGAAATGGTAGGGCTTGCAGAAAAAGCAAACGCATATCCATCGCAACTTTCTGGCGGGCAAAAGCAGAGAATTGCTATTGTACGTTCGATGGCAATGGAACCAGATGTGATGTTGTTTGATGAACCAACTTCGGCCTTAGATCCTGAGATGGTGGGAGAAGTGCTAGAGATTATGAAACAATTAGCGAAGAATGGAATGACTATGGTTGTTGTAACTCATGAGATGGGTTTTGCGAAGGAAGTAGGAACACGAGTGTTGTTCTTTGATGAAGGTAAGGTGAAAGAGCAAAACACACCACAAGAATTTTTTGAGAACCCTCAAGATGAGAGATTAAAGGAATTTTTATCAAAGGTATTATAAAATGAAGTATGAAAGAATAGAAACAGGGCGCTTTTTAGAGCGCCCTAATCGTTTTATAGCACATGTGGAAATTTTAGGAAAAATAGAGACGGTGCATGTAAAGAATACAGGACGTTGCGCAGAACTTTTAGTCCCAGGTGCAACTGTTTATGTGCAAAAAACAGATAATCCAGAGCGTAAAACACAGTGGGATTTGATAGGGGTAGAAAAAGGCAATCGTATGATAAATATGGACTCTCAGATTCCTAATAGAGTAGTAGAGGAGTGGATTCGACAAGGGAATTTATTTCCAAATGCCACTCTAATTAAATCAGAGACTACATTTGGAAAATCCAGATTTGATTTATATATCGAAGTTGACGGGCGAAAGATTTTCATGGAAATCAAAGGCGTGACGCTAGAAGACAATGGTGTTGTTCGATTTCCTGATGCACCGACAGAACGTGGTGTAAAACACGTGGAAGAACTTGCTGAGGCTGTGAAAGCCGGATATGAAGCATACCTGTTCTTTGTCGTCCAAATGAAAGATGTTAAATATTTGGCGCCAAATATGAAGACGCATGCAGCCTTTGGGGAAGCAATGAAAAAAGCAAAGGCACAAGGGGTAAATATTCTTGCATACGAGTGTCAAGTAGAAAAGGATAGCATCGAGATTACAAAAGAAGTACCAGTTGTTTTAGAGCATGAGAGTCTGTATCAAATGGCGGATCTGCTTATAAATTGGTATCGGAAGAACAAGCGAGAATTGCCATGGAGAGATATTAATGATCCTTATTGTATCTGGATTTCAGAAATTATGTTGCAGCAGACGAGAGTGGAAGCGGTGAAACCATTCTACGCAAGATTTCTAAAAGAACTTCCAAAGGTGTCGGATTTGGCAAATGCAGAAGAAGATAAGTTATTGAAATTGTGGGAAGGTCTTGGCTATTACAATCGCGTTCGTAATATGCAAAAGGCTGCGCAACAGATTATGGAAATACATGGTGGTGAGTTTCCAAGAGACTTTGAATCCATTCGTAAATTGACAGGAATTGGAAATTATACGGCAGGCGCAATCGGGTCTTTCGCATTTGGCATTGCAAAGCCAGCAGTGGATGGAAATGTACTTCGCGTAATTTCCAGAGTGACGGGAAGTTATGATGACATTATGAAAGCGAGCACTAAAACAAAGGTGGAAGAGCAACTCGAAAATGTGATTCCAAAAGAGGCTGCCTGTGATTTCAACCAAGGACTCATTGAACTTGGTGCCATTGTCTGTGTTCCAAATGGTGCACCGAAGTGTGAAGAATGTCCACTGGCACATTTATGTGAGGCAAATCAGAAGGGAATTCAAAACGAATTGCCGGTAAAGAAGAAGGCGAAAGAACGTAGGATAGAGAAACGGACAGTTCTACTTGTACAGGATGGTGACTTCCTGGCAATAAGAAAGCGTCCGAAAAAAGGGCTTCTTGCGGGACTCTATGAATTTCCGAATTTGGAGGGACATTTGACGGAGACGGAAGTAGTTGCCTACTGTAAAGAGATTGGACTTGCACCACTTCGAATTCAAAAATTGGAAGATGGAAAACATATTTTCAGTCATGTGGAGTGGCATATGATTGGTTATCGTGTGCGGGTGGATGAACTTGAAAAGTCATGTACCGAAAATATGCTATTTATTCATCCGGAGGAAATTCAGGAAGAATATCCAATTCCAGCAGCATTTGAGACATATACAAAGTGTGTGAATGTGAAGTTGGGGCAGGAGAAGTTTGAATAAAAAATCACTGATTTTCTTTCTTATATGTCTTATTATCTGAATTGACAAAGTGTTTGAGCCTTTTATACAATGAAGATATATATAATGGAGGAAGAGCCACAAACGGAATGGAGCAAAATATGAATGTTGCAAATATGGAATGGAAGTTAGCATACGCCCATCATGAAGATAGCAGAAAAGCAAATATTAGCACGATTGCAGATGTGGAGAAATCAGGATTGGAAATAATTCCTGCCAATGTTCCAGGAAATTTTGAATTGGATTTGATGAGAGCAGGAAAAATAGAAGACCTGTATTTCTCGACCAATACCTTACAAGCACAGGAATTAGAAGATGTGCATCTATGGTATTATACGACGGTCGAGATTTCGAACAAAAATCAATATTTGTGCTTTGAAGGAATTGATACATTCTCAGACATTTATGTAAATGGTGAATTAGTTAAATCGACAGACAATATGTTTTTGTCTTATGATGTGTTTGCGAATTGGAATATTGGGAAAAACGAAGTGGTTGTACATATAAAGCCTACTATGTTGGAAGCACGCAAATATGACTTACCAGCAAGATGTTATACTTTTATATACAATTATGCTTCTTTGCATGTGCGAAAAGCAGCGCATATGTATGGTTGGGATATTATGCCTAGAATTATCTCGGCAGGGATATGGAAGCAAGTGTCTCTGAAAGAAAAGAAAGAAGATAGAATTAAGGAAGTATATCTTGGTACCAATCAGGTGGATCTTGAGAAGAAGACTGCACAACTCCGTCTTTTCATTAATACTGATATGAGCGGTGCATTTGCTACAGATTATACAGTAAAACTTACGGCAGAGTGTGGAGATAGTCAATATTCACTTGAAAGGAAACTTTGGCATAATGTGTGGGCATGTACTTTTGATATTGAGAATTGTAAATTCTGGTGGCCAAAGAATGCAGGAAAACCGAATCTTTACAATGTGACTATTCAATTATTACGCAACGGTGAAGTATGTGATACATATTCTTTGAAACATGGAATTAGGACTGTTGAACTTGATAGAACTGACATTACGGATCAGGATGGCAATGGAGAATTTTGTTTCCGTGTAAATGGAAAGAAGATTTTTGTGTTAGGTACAAACTGGGTACCACTTGATGCCTTCCATTCAAACGATTTGAAGCGTCTTCCAAAAGCAATGGAAATGCTCGGCGATATTGGCTGCAATATGGTACGATGCTGGGGTGGAAATGTATATGAATCCGATGAATTCTTTGATTACTGTGATGAACATGGAATCATGGTTTGGCAGGATTTCGGATTAGGATGTGCGATTTATCCAGAGGATGAAGCATTTAAAAAGGCTTTGGAAGAAGAAGCAGTGTTCCAAATTAAGCGACTTCGCAATCATGCATCACTTGCTCTGTGGGCAGGGGATAATGAGATTGACATAGCACACTCATGGAGTGGTTATCAGATGGATCCGACTACTAATTATCTGAACCGTACATTGCTCAAACGGGCAGTGGAAATGCATGATTATCTCAGACCGTATTTGCCGAGTTCGCCGTTCATTAGCGAAAAGGCTTTCCGAAAAGAAGGACTAATGCCGGAAGAACATTTGTGGGGACCACGTGACTACTTTAAGGGTGATTATTACAAGAATACATTCTGCCATTTCGCTAGCGAAACTGGATACCACGGCTTCAACTCTCCACAATCTTTGAAGCGCTTTCTGAAGGAACCGGAAAAGATTTTTGAGGCGGACAGTGTTCCTACGGATGAATACATGGTGCATGCAGCAGGCATGGAATTAGACCCGAAAGGGCCGTATGCTTATCGAATTAAGCTTGCATATGACCAAGTGCTTACGCTGTTTGGAAAAGCGGAAGAGAACTTTGATGATTTTGTTCGTCAAAGCCAGATTTCGCAAGCAGAAGCAAAAAAATATTTTGTAGAGAAATTCAGAATTAATAAGTGGAAGCGTACTGGAATTATCTGGTGGAATCTATTAGACGGATGGCCACAAGTTTCCGATGCGATTGTAGATTATTATTTTGTTAAAAAGTTGGCATATCATTACATCAAACGTTCTCAAGAGCCAGTGTGCTTTATGTTTGATGAACCGGAAAACGGAAAAATCAAACTCGTGGGAGTGAATGATTTGCCGGAAGATATCACTGTAAACTATACAGTGAAACGAATCGGTGACGATAAGGATGAAGAACTGCTTAGTGGGCAGATTCTTCTAAGTACGGATTCTGCAATAGAAGTTGATTCACTAGCAATTGAAGAGAGAGAGAAGAACTTCTATCTGATTGAGTGGCAGTATAAGGGCAAAGAGTGTAAGAATCATTACTTTACAAATATTATTGATATCGATTTTAGAAAATACCTGAGTGCGATTCATAGATGTGGAATGGATGAATTTGACTTTGGGATATAGTAAATGAATGATATGAAAGGGATGTGGAAAAGATTCGTTTTCCATGTCTCTTTTTCTGTTTACAGATAACATGTTTTAGCAAGTAAATGGCAGGTGATGTAGAATGAAAACATATACAATTATTGTAGGAGTAAATGGAGCTGGAAAGAGCAGTCTTACAGGTGTACTTCGTACAGAAATGACCAATTTAGGAAAAATAGTTGATGTTGACAAGATAATTGTTAAATGCGGTAACAATGTGATTGAGGGTGGGAAAAAATCAATCGAGCTCATTGAAGAGTGCTTGGAAAAAGAAATATGTTTTACCCAAGAAACAACCCTATCTGGACATCGAATTCTTAATACTGTAAAGAGAGCAATCGAGAAGGGGTATTATATACGTCTTTATTATGTGGGATTAAATACGGTGGAAGAGAGCCTTTTACGTATTGAAAATCGTGTAAAAAAAGGTGGACACAATATACCAGATGCGGATGTAAAACGTAGATTTGATAAACGTTTTGAAGATTTAGTAAGTGTCTTGCAATATTGTGATGAAGCAACTTTTTATGATAATGAGAATGGTTTTGTTGCAGTTGCAGAGTACAAAAATGGCGAGATACTACAAATTGGAAGTTCGGGACCTAGATGGTTGCAGGAATTGATGAGTTATATGGCATAAAAGGGAAATCAGTATGATTTCCCTTTCTTGTTATTTTCTCTGATTCCGATACTCACCAGGTGTCATCATCATTTTTTTCTTAAATGCATACATAAAGTATTCTACAGAACTATACCCAGATGCATCTGCAATCTCTTTAATAGACATGTTGGAGGAATTCAGCAGACTGCATGCATGCTTTAGCCTCAGGGCATTCACATATTCATTAAAACTACATTTCATCTGACTTTTGAATAATTTCCCTATGTAATTGGCTGAGAACGAGAGGTCCTTTGCCATCTTATCTAAAGTAATCTTTTCATAAAAGTGTTCGTTCACATAGGAAACGGCCTGTTGAATTGGCAGTGGGGCTGGATCTATCTGTGATGGTTTACATTTACGAATCATCATGACCACCAATTCGTTAATTAGATTCTTAATCATAATATTACGAAGCGTGTCTGGCGCTTCCTTTTCTGCAATTAGTTCAAGAATTCGCTCGGTAATCTTGATTGATTCGGCTTCGTCAAATTTGCAGTAAAAGCTGTTGTAACTAAGAAACTCAAGGATTTTTGGATGCAACATGCTTTTGTCAAAATGAATGCAATATGTTTCGATATCCTCAAGTATTGTCATTTCGTGAAAATCGTAATAACTCAAGATATGAGCACTTCCCCGCTCCAAGGTATATTCTTCCTTGTTAAAGACATGTTTGGCAGTACCAGACACAACAAATTCGAATTCGATATAGTCGTGCCAGTGTAGCGGAAATGTTGTCCCAGCTGGAAATTCTTGTTTAAAGCAAACAAAACCGTATTTTTCATCAAAACCTTTCGCATACTTCTTTAAATCCTGAATCATAGCGAAATCCTCCCGTATCACTGATTTTCTTAATTATACACCACATTATCGGAATGTACAAATGGTTTTTGAAGATTGTATAATTATAAAAAATAGGTATTTTGGCTCTTTTGGTGCTCTAAAAAAGGAAAAATTCGTTAAGATGACAGATAAAAGGCATTAGACGTCGAAGGCGCTTAGGTATTATGACAACAATTAAGAAAAAAAGTTGAGATAAAACCTGTTGGAATACATAACTGATTTATTTAATGTGGAGGTGGATGATGACTAAACTAAGTTTAAACGGTGTTTGGCAGATGACAGGAGCAGACTTTGAATGCGAAGGTACGATACCGGGTTCAGTGTATTCTTTCCTATTAGACAATAAGTTGATGGAAGATCCGTTCTATCGCATGAACGAATTGGAAGCTTATAAATTAATGGAGCATGAATTTGAGTTTTCCAAGACTTTTGAGTTTATGCCTACGGGAGATAAAGTGCTTTTGCATTGCGACGGACTGGATACCTTGTGTGATATTTACATCAACGGTGTACATGTAGCCTATACAGACAATATGCACCGCACCTATGAATTTGATGTGACAAACTTACTGAAAGCTGGAGAAAATACAATTCGTATCGTCTTTTATCCACCGATTCCTTATATTACGGAAAAAGTAAAAGAAGAAAATCTTTATGAGCCATATCACTGTTCACATGGTGCAGGGCATATAAGAAAAACTCATTGCATGATGGGATGGGACTGGGGCCCGCGACTTCCGGATGCGGGAATCTGGAAAAATATCGAATTGCTTGTGCTAGACACTGCAAGAATTACAGATTTTCATATTATGCAACGTCATGAAGATGTGAATGTATATGTAACCCCGTTTTTAAAGACAGATAAAGAAACAGAGGTAGCGGTAACTATAACAACTCCTGATGGAGTTTCCTATGTGATTAAAGCAAATGAAGAAACCAAGATAGATAACCCAAAACTTTGGTGGCCAAACGGATTGGGTGAACAGCCACTATATACCATAAGAGCAGAAGCAATAGAAGATGGAAGAATGGTTGATAGACAGGAAAAGCGTATTGGGCTTCGAACCTTGAGATTGGTTCGTGAAAGGGACCAGTATGGTGAATGCTTCTGCCACGAAGTGAATGGAATCCGTTTTTTCGCGATGGGTGCCGATTACATTCCAGAGGATAACATTTTATCCCGCATTACACCGGAGCGTACATATAAGCTAATCAAACAATGTCGCGACAGTAATTTTAATGCCATTCGTGTATGGGGCGGAGGATATTACCCTCATGATGCATTTTTTGATGCCTGTGATGAATTGGGAATTGTGGTATTCCAGGATATGATGGTAGCTTTTTTGACCATTCAAAATTCGGAAGAAATGAAAGAAAATTTCAGACTGGAAGTCATCGATAACCTTACAAGAATCAGACACCACGCATCGCTTGCCCTAATCAGTGGGAATAATGAAGTGGAACAAATGTATGAAGAAGATATAAGCAGGATGACAAAGGCAATGATAGAAACATACTTGGATGTGTTTGAAAGAATCCTGCCGGAAGTAATAGAGCAGATTTGCCCTTATATTTCATATATTCCATCATCGCCGACTACATGCGGACACTTTATCGATCCGCAAAATGAGAACTATGGTGACCAACATTATTGGGAAGTGTGGCATGGCAATATGCCGTTTACGGAATATCGAAATAAATATTTCCGTTACTTAAGTGAATTTGGTTTTCAATCTTTCCCATGTGAAAAGACAGTTCACGCTTTTACGGAAGAAAAAGACAGAAATATTTTCAGCCGTGTGATGGAGATGCATCAAAGAAACGGTACGGCAAATGGGAAAATCCTAACGTATCTGTCAGAAACTTATAAATATCCGAAAGAATTTGGAACCTTGCTCTATGCATCACAACTTTTACAAGCCACCGCAATGCGATATGGCGTAGAACACCTGCGCAGACACCGGGGAAGATGCATGGGTACTCTTTATTGGCAACTCAATGATATCTGGCCTACAGCTTCATGGTCCAGCATTGATTATTACGGAAGATTTAAAGCACTTCATTATGTAGCAAAGCGTTTCTATCATCCGATTATGATCAGCTGTAAGGAAACAGGAGAAAGAACTACAAGACCTTTCCCGACGATAGATCCCCGTGTGGACTATGAGACAAAAGCACAGCTTTGCGTAACCAACGAAACCCTTAAGGATGTTTCAGGTGTGGCAGCATGGGCCCTTAGAGATCATACCGGAGCTATTATCAAGCAGGGAGAGACTGAGTTAACGGTTCCAAGACTATCCTCTGTATGGTTAGAGGAAATAGATTTTGAAAAGACAGATGTGGAACAAAACTATTTAAGTTATGAATTTAGGATAAATGAAGATATAGTATCCGAGGGAACGGTACTCTTTACAGTGCCAAAGTATTTTGATTTCCTTGACCCACAATTAACATATGAAATTAAGGGTGATGAGATTACAGTATTTACCAAGTCTTATGCGTCTTATGTGGAAATCGATTCACCAGATTCTGATATCGTATTAAGTGATAACTATTTTGACCTAAGTGCAGGAGCGAAAACCGTGAAAATCTTAGAGGGAACACCAAAGACAATCCGGTTGCGTTCCGTATATGATATTCAATAGAACAAATTATTTTAATAAGAAAAAGGAGGGATTTGGCATGAGCCAAAAAAGGAAACTAAAAAAAATAAGTGCATTATTGTGTGTAATGTTTCTATGTAGCAGCATACCAGTGCATGCTGAGGAGGAGCAAGTCAAAATCAGCGACAAAGAGTATGCAGTTACGTTGGAGGACACATACAACCTGTTTCTGAGTAATGAAAAACCTGTTTCAGGAGAAATCGGTTCCAAAGTATTTTTAACCTATACGGTAGAGAAATTAGAAAAAAATACAGCCATCCAAAGCGGATTCATAGGAACTATGGACAACACGATGGCTTTCCCATATACAGAAGAGAAGGGAAGAATGTATGTGGAAAGCGAGGAGAATGGAAGCAGATTATACGAAGAAGGATATACTTATGTATTCCGTTTTGAACGTACTGAAAATGGGTTTGAATATCAGGCTACAAAACTTAAAGGAAAGGAAGCAACACCAATTAAATTTGCAGGTTCTACAGGAACTCCGGAGGTAGAAAACTACAAATATTATGGTACATGGATTGGTGGAGAGCCGGACGACATAGTATCAGCGACTTTGAATCATGTACGTTGTTACGATGAAGATGGAAATGACCTTGGAGTTAGCATGAACACGCAAAGTGCAACCAGATTAGATAAGGTAAACAAGTTGTTAAATGTACATCCCGTGATCGAT
>JAZRPT010000098.1:0-8210 GCA_045649385.1 Faecalimonas sp.
CCCGATTATGCGTCGCATACAATTTCAGCATATACCATACATCATGAGAATTTGTATGGCGAGTATGAAGAAAAAGAGAGATATGATTTGATGTCAGTGATTGCTGTGCGTCTTGCAGTAGACAAAGAAAAGGAAGGCGGCAATCAATTACATGGTATGTTAGAGACCTTGTTTTCGAAGAAAATGAGTGTACTGGAAAAAGAAGAAAAATTAGAGCGAGATTTTGGAATGCGAATAACAGAAGAAGTGAAGGAAGGAGCAGGAAGAATGTGTAATTATAGTGATTGGGTAGAAGAAAGAGCAATCGAGAGTGGGATGGCCAAGGGAATGGCCCAAGGGATGGCCCAAGGCGAAAAGAATTTACTTATTAGTCAGGTGAAGAAAAAAATGGATAAAAATATGACAATAGTAGAAATCGCAGAGGCACTGGAGCAAAAGGTTGAAGATATTAATAATATTATAGAAGAATTGAAAAATGAAAAAAGCTGGTAAATACCAATTTGGCCATTTACCAGCGCAAAATTCACTTACGATAAAAGTGTTTTCCCATCCAAAACCACTTCTACAAGTCGGTCTCGTTCATATCTTAATTTCAATGAGAAGAACGGTGCATTTTCATCTAACAATTGATGAAAAATCAAGTCCCCTTCCCATAGATTCAAGTGATAAATGTCTTTTTTAGGTACCCATTCCAAAGTTCCTTCGTCGCAAGAAATCAATTCTCCTTCAAATCCATTCGCCGTAAAGAGATGCATATATTCTGCTTCCTCTAATCCTTCGGTAATGAACGTGACGATTCCACGGAAGCGATAAGAAGTGAGAGTAAGTCCTGTTTCTTCTTTGACTTCGCGAAGCAAACAGTCTTCTGGTGATTCGTTCACTTGAAAATGCCCACCTACACCAATCCATTTATCCTTGTTAATGTCATTTTTCTTTGATACACGATGCAACATGAGATAGCAATCCTCTTTTTCAATGTAGCAAAGTGTGGTTAGATTCTTAACATTTTTCTGGTTCTGCATATTCTACGCCTTGTGTATCTACTGTTACAGATTTCATTACTTGGGCTTCGAATGGTTTGTCTCCCCATGCAGTTGGAACTTCTGCAATCTTGTTGACTACATCCATACCTTCCGTTACTTTACCGAATGCAGCGTATGAGCCATCTAAGTGCGGTGATGTTTCATGCATGATAAAGAATTGTGAGCCGGCTGAATCCGGGTGCATAGCGCGTGCCATTGAGATAACACCTGGTTCATGTTTTAAACTATTTGGGAATCCATTTTGCAGGAATTCACCTTTGATTTGGTAGCCAGGGCCCCCCATACCGGTTCCTTGCGGACATCCACCTTGAATCATAAAGCCACGAATCACGCGGTGGAAGATTAAGCCGTTATAAAATCCTTTCTTTACTAACGAGATAAAGTTGTTAACTGTATTTGGGGCAACTTCCGTATACAACTCCACTTTTATGATATCCCCATTTTCCATTTCGATTGTTACAATTGGATTTGCCATAATGTTTATTTCCTTTCTGTATAAATATATTGCTGTTACATATTTTATAATTCATAGTTGTATTTGTCAATAAAAGCAATTTATGTTATACTTGATTGATTAGAAATGAAAGGAGCACGTCAATGAAGATGATTAAGGCGGAAAATTTGATTTTTGAATACAAAAAACATGACGATGAAGGTAACGTGATAGGCGCGCATCGTGCCATTGACGAGCTTAGCTTTGAGATAGAACCGGGGCAGTTTATTGCCATTTTAGGGCACAATGGTTCCGGAAAGTCCACGCTTGCAAAGCATATGAATGCAATTTTAGCCCCTA
This sequence comes from Faecalimonas sp., assembly GCA_045649385.1. Classification (GTDB taxonomy): domain Bacteria; phylum Bacillota; class Clostridia; order Lachnospirales; family Lachnospiraceae; genus Faecalimonas. The sequence goes on from JAZRPT010000098.1 coordinate 1,837, forward strand.
CAAGTGGAACTATGTGGGTAGATGGGAAAAATACGAGTGAGGAAGATAATATTTGGGATGTGCGCCAAAGTGCAGGCATGGTATTCCAGAATCCGGATAATCAGATTATCGGAACAGTTGTGGAAGAGGATGTTGGATTTGGGCCTGAAAATCTAGGTGTGCCAACCGAGGAAATATGGAAACGTGTGGAAGAAAGTTTGTCTGCTGTGGGGATGATAGAGTATCGTCATCACTCGCCTAACAAGTTATCAGGCGGCCAGAAGCAGCGAGTTGCAATTGCTGGTGTTGTTGCTATGCGGCCAAAATGTATTGTTTTGGATGAACCAACAGCGATGCTTGACCCGAATGGTAGAAAAGAAGTGTTAAGAACCGTTGAGGAACTTCGAAAGAGAGAGAAGGTAACGGTTATCTTAATTACACATTATATGGAAGAAGTGGTGGGTGCTGACCGTGTCATTGTCATGGATAAAGGACATGTTGTGATGGACGGCACCACGAAAGAGGTTTTCAGTCAAGTAGAAACGTTGAAGAAATATCGTCTCGATGTACCGCAAGTGACATTGCTGGCACATGAATTAAAGAAAAAGGGATATGACATACCGGATGCTGTTTTGACCATAGAAGAGTTGGTTGATGCATTGGCTAAATGTCAGATTGCAGGCACGCACACTGTGCTTCAGTCAGAACCACAATCTGGCGCATCAGCGGATGATGAAAAATCCTTGAAGGATCCACTTTTAAAAGTAGACCATATCAATTACATTTACAGTCCAGGAAATGCATATGAAAAGCATGCGTTAAAGGATGTTAGTTTAGATATTTATGAGGGAGAATTCATAGGAATTATCGGACACACAGGTTCTGGAAAATCCACCTTGATTCAGCATTTAAATGGATTAATCAAAGCGACCGACGGAGCAATTTACTACAAAGGCGTAAACATTTACGGTGAAAAATATAATTTCAAAGAGCTTCGAAGCAACGTGGGATTGGTATTTCAGTATCCGGAGCATCAATTGTTTGAAATTGATGTGTTGACAGATGTATGCTTTGGTCCGAAGAATCAAGGCCTGTCGGCGGAAGAATGCAAGGAACGTGCTATGGAAGCATTGCAACTGGTTGGACTTCCTGAAAAATACTATGAACGTTCGCCATTTGATTTGTCAGGAGGGCAAAAGCGCCGTGTAGCAATTGCCGGTGTATTGGCAATGAAGCCAAAGGTGCTGGTATTGGACGAGCCGACAGCAGGGCTTGACCCGAAAGGACGAGACGAGATTCTGAATCAGATTGCGCATTTGCAAAAGGAAGGGAATCTCACGGTTATCCTTGTTTCACACAGTATGGAAGATATCGCAAAGTATGTAGACCGTATTGTTGTTATGAACAAAGGATGTAAGATGTTTGAAGGTGTTCCGAAGGAAGTATTTGCACACTATAAGGAATTGGAAAGCGTGGGACTTGCTGCACCGCAGGTAAGCTATATTATGCATGCACTTGTTGAAAAAGGAATTCCGGTGGATACGCAGGCAACCACCATTTCAGAAGCGGTAGAAACCATTTCGCAGATATTGATAAAATAGATTGGAGAAATTATGATTAGGGATATTACAATTGGGCAGTATTACCCGGCTGATAGCAAACTGCATCGATTAGACCCACGAGTCAAGATCATGTGTACCTTGTTCTTCTTGATCTCGCTATTTTGTATTCGAAATATATGGGGATATCTTGTAGCAACTTTCTTTTTGGCTACAGTAATATGTATCTCAAAAGTCCCATTTAAGTTTATTGTCAAAGGGTTAAGACCAGTCATTATGTTACTGATGATTACAGTGATTTTCAATTTGCTTCTGACAAAGACGGGAACTGTTATCTATGAAATATGGATTTTAAAGATAACAGATGAGGGACTACGTACAGCGGGCTACATGACTGTCCGTCTGATATATTTGATTTTGGGGTCGTCACTTATGACATTTACAACCACTCCAAATGCCTTGACAGATGGAATTGAGAAACTTCTATGGCCTCTAAGAAAAATAAAAATGCCGGTACATGAGATTGCTATGATGATGTCAATTGCGCTTCGTTTCATTCCGATTTTATTGGAGGAAACGGATAAGATTATGAAGGCACAGATTGCCAGGGGTGCAGACCTAGAGAGCGGGAATATTATTCAGAAGGCCAAGGCAATGATACCGATTCTTGTACCGCTTTTTGTCTCTGCATTTCGCCGTGCAACAGACCTTGCCATGGCAATGGAAGCAAGGTGTTATCGCGGGGGAGAAGGCAGGACCAAGATGAAACCGTTGGTATATCGGAAAAAAGATTATATTGCATACGCAACAATGCTAGCTTATTTTGTAGTTGCGGTGCTGGTTGGCAGGTAAGATATGAAACGAATCAAACTAACAATTGCTTATGATGGGACTAATTACTGCGGCTGGCAGATCCAGCCAAATGGGATCACCATCGAAGAAGTTTTAAACAAAGCACTCACAAAGATGTTGGGCGAGGAAATCATTATTATCGGAGCAAGCCGAACGGACTCCGGTGTGCATGCCATGGGGAATGTGGCTGTATTTGACACGGAAACGACGATTCCGGCAGATAAGATCGGTGTTGCTTTAAATCAAAGATTACCGGATGATATTGTAATTACGAAGTCCGAGGAAGTACCACTGGATTTTCATCCAAGATATTGTAATTGCAGTAAGACTTACGAATATCACATTATTAATACCAGGATTCCTATTCCGACAAAAAGATTGACCAATTATTTTGTATCCTATGTGCTTGATATTGATAAAATGCGCCAAGCCGCATCTTACTTGGTTGGGGAACACGATTTTGTTAGTTTTTGCAATGTGAGAACAGATGTGGAAAATACGGTTCGCACCATTACAGAATTAGACATCTTAACAAATGGGAATGAGATTACCATACGTATTACAGGGAATGGTTTCCTTTATAATATGGTCCGCATTATCGTGGGTACTCTGATTCGTGTGGCACGAGGTTTCTATGAACCTGAGAAAGTAAAAGAGATATTGGAAGCAAAAGACCGAAAGGCAGCAGGGGTTACGGCTCCGGCGCATGGTTTGATGCTAATGGAAATTAAATACAAGTAATTTTTTGGAAGAACAGGAAAGATTTGCCTGTTCTTCCTTTTTGCGTGTGTATAAAACGAACTTCAATTCTACATACTATATATGAAAATTAAAGAATTTATGAGGAGGAAAAAGACATGTCAGAAATCTCAGTTTTAGATTTACAAAACTTACGTCATTTAATTACCGGTTATGACACAACACACTGCAAAATGACAGATTATGCAAATCAAGCACAAGACCCACAGGTAAAACAGTTATTCCAGGATGCTGCAAATTCAGCAATGAAAAACAAACAGGATTTAATGAAGTTCTTATAAGAGGGAGGAAAAGAAAATGAATGAAAAAACAATGGTTTCCGATGCTCTTGTAGGAGTAAACGGAGAATTAAAAATGTTTGGGGAAATCATTCCACAAACAGAAAACAAAGAATTAAAACAATGTTTAAAACAGATTCGTAATGAATGTGAAATGTCACAGGAAAAGTTGTATCACATCGCTCGTGAAAAGAGCTACTATGTGCCGGCTTCTAAAGCAACACAACAAGAAATTGACCATGTGAAAAATATTTTGACACAACCAACAATGAAATAGAATTTGTATTAAACGAATAAGGAAGGACAGGCGAATGAAAATTCGTCTGTCCTTATTTTGTGCAAGAAAAAACATCTAAAAAAATACATTATCTCCAATGACAATTCCAGGTCTACCCGAACTTGATGCGCGAAAACTTAAGCAGTCTCCCACATTGTTCTTTCCAGCCAGTGCATCCTGTGCGGCTTGTAAGCACAAGGCTTTTACTCCGCGTTTCAGTACCCGGTCTACTTTTCCATCATGTGCCGGTGGGAACTGACCACTCTGGTAAATAACTCCGCGAACAGTGTCCGGATAGTTACGGTGTTTCATGCGGTTCACCACAACAGAACCAACAGCAAGAAGGGCCTCATAGTTGGAGGTTCCCGCTTCGCATTCTAGCAGAGCCGCAAGGAGTTCTACATCTGAAGCGGTGGCAGAGATGGGAGAATTATTAGAAGAATTTCCAGACTCCTTATCGGAATCATTATTGGAAGTCTCTTTCTTTGGTGGAATAGGCTCCACTTCCTTTTTCGCCTCTTCTTCCAGCTTTTTCGCATCATCCTTGGCTTTCTTTAGTTTGGCTTTGTATTCCGATAATTCACTTGATGCAGTCTCAATTTTCTTATCCAAATCTTTTTGCAAGGAAGCCAAATATTTCTGGTCTTCTAAAAGTTGTTTTTCTTTTTCAGCAATATCTGTACTGATGGCAGAAAGTTCTTCCAACATATCACGGTCATATTCCGTAACCTGTGAAATATATTCCGCACGGTTGATGAACTCCGGAAGGCAGGAAGAAGAAAGAAGAAGTTCTAACAAACTGGAGTTTCCACTTTCATACATATATTTAATTCGTAGCATCATAGATTCGTATTGCGCTTCTTCTTCACCTTTTGCAATCGCAAGTTCTTCTCTTGTTTTATCTAAACGCTTTGAAGTCTTTTTGATGCGGCTTACAATATTGTCTAGTTCCTTATTTAAACTAGAAACATTTGATTCCAAATCTGATGTGGTGTATTCTAATTCTTCCACATCTTTCGTAGCCTGTGTCGGAAATACCGAAACAGAAAATACCATAAATGCAATCAAAAAAGCACTGATACGAATCACTGTTTTAGAATTTCTAAATTTCATACAAAATCCTTTCTCAATAAGTTTGCTATAGTATTATAGCATGTGCTTCGCACATACTATGCTCCGCAGGATGCGCAGCAGCTTTCTGCGGTTCCGCAGAAACTGCCATATGCGCAAGTATAATATCTTTCGATATTATACTATACATTGCGCTTATACGCAAATTTTGTTATACTAAGTCTGTTAGGACAGACTCTATATAAAAAGAGTATGATAGGAAAAGAGATGAATATACATGAATAGAGAAATAAAGTTAATTGCGCTGGATTTGGATGGAACCCTTCTTACAACCGACAAGAAACTGACGGATTATACGAAAGAGGTACTTGCAAAAGCAATTGCAAAGGGCTGTGAGGTAGTCGTATCTAGCGGAAGACCGCTTTCAGCAATTCCGAAAGAACTTTTGGAGTTTCCGGGCATGCGTTATGTAGTGTCGTCGAATGGTGCGCGAATTGTAGATTTAAAAGAGAAAAAGACACTGTATGAGAATTTAATTCCGGTGGAAACAGCAGAAAAGGTGCTGGACGTATTTACACAATACGATGATATTTATGAAATCTTTGTAGAGGGTATCGGATATACACAGGCAGAAGGTATGGCAAAACTAGAGCATTACTTCCCAACACCGCCGATGCGCGAATATATGTTAACGACAAGAATTCCGGTTGAGGATGTGAAAGAAACTTTGTATAAATTTAATCGTCCGTTGGATAAAATACATGGTATTTTTCATAGCAGGGATGAAAAGAAATTGGCAGCAAAGCAGCTGGCTGAGATTCCGGGGTTAGAAGTGTCAGGAGCATTTGGTAATAATCACGAAGTTAATGCAGCAGGGACTAACAAAGGAAACGGTTTAAAACGCTTAGGAGAGATTATCGGAATCACTGTGGATGAGATGATGGCCTGTGGAGACGGCATGAATGATTATGAAATGCTTCGCACGGTTGGATTCGCGGTTGCTATGGAAAATGGTCATGCGGATGTGAAAGCAATCGCCGATTATGTAACAGTTCCAAACGATGAAGATGGTGTTGCAAAGGCAATTGAACGATTTGTATTGAAATAAATTTGAAAAAAGAGGATAGAACAATGTTTGAGATTTTAAAAGTAATTTTACTAGGGATTGTGGAAGGGATTACCGAGTGGCTCCCAATCAGCAGTACTGGACATTTGATTTTAGTAGACGAATTTATCAAACTAAATGCAAGTGATGCATTTAAAGAAATGTTTAATGTGGTGATTCAATTAGGTGCTATTATGGCAGTTGTGGTATTGTATTTCCACAAGTTGAATCCATTTTCACCAAAGAAGACGAAAGAGGAAAAGATACATACGATAGATTTGTGGTTTAAGGTAGTGGTGGCATGTATTCCTGCAGCAGTACTGGGAATCTTATTCGATGATTGGATGGAAGAACATTTCCATAATTATATTGTAGTATCCATTATGCTGATTGTATACGGTGTACTTTTTATTATAATTGAAAATTGGAATAAGAAGAACAAACCAAGTGTAACTGACTTATCTAATTTGACTTATAAAACAGCATTGCTAATC
>JAZRPT010000099.1:0-14389 GCA_045649385.1 Faecalimonas sp.
ATGCAAGACGTCCAATACGTCCGAAACCATTAATCGCTACTTTTACTGCCATGATTAATTTCCTCCTAAAAATTAAAAATTTAATTATCTATGGTGAATACCCTTTAACTTTGTTAAAGAATAATCAACTCCACATAAGATTGTACTAAACTTGGTACAAAATTTCAAGTGCTTTTTGAATTTTAGTAAAGTGCACAAAAATATGGCTTTCTTTGTCGAAATTCTGTGTAATATTCAAAGCCACAAGCCTTTAGGTAATCCTTTACCTTATGAAAATCATACGCAACATGCTCTGGTCTGTGCCCATCCGAACCGATTGTAAGTAATTCGCCACCTAGTTCTTTATATCTTTTCAGAACATCTTGATGGGGATGCGCAAAGGAAAGACCATATTTCCAGCCTGCTGTATTTAATTCCAATGCCTTTCCGTTATGAATTAGATGTTTTAAAATCTCATCCAAATAATTAGCATATTTCGCATAGGAATACTCTTTGTCCTGATATTTTCCATAACGCACTACATAGTCAATATGTCCAAGGGAATCATAATCAGAAACATTTCGTATACTCTCTAATGTCAGTTCGAAAGCTCTGCGATACCCTTCTTCATCTGTCTTGTTCAAAAAGCATTTTCCGTAATACGGGTCTTCTCCGTCTACAACGTGCAACGACCCAATAACAAAATCAAAAGGATAGGTTTTCGTAAGTTCTTCGGCGAATGTCCCAAACTCCGGTTGAAGTCCAAACTCCATTCCGATTAATATTTCAATTTTATCACTATATTTTTCCTTCAACATTTGAAATGTGGGAAAATATCTTTCAAAATCGATTTCAAATCCAGGTTCCGTAAAATTAATATCGTGATGATCTGTAAAACAAATGGTTTGCAGACCTCTTCGAATCGACTCTTGTATCATTTCTTCCGGAGAACTTTGAGAATCCTTTGAAAAATTTGTATGCATATGAAAATCTGCTTTCATCTTATTTATCTCCTATAATTGTTCCGCCGCCAAGTACATACTCTCCATCGTAGAACACGACTGCCTGTCCCGGCGTAATTGCTCGTTGCCGTTCTTCAAACGTGCAGAGGATCTCATCCTCTCCCGTCTTTTCAATCCTGCACCATGCACCTTTGTGATTGTATCGAATTTTGGCAAACACGCGCATTGGCTCTGTTAGGTCTGGTATGGACATAAAATTGAGTTTGTTTGCTCTGACAAAATGCGACATGGAATCTTCATTTGTCCCAATCACTACCTCATTGGTCTCCGGTCTGATTTCAATGACAAATGCCGGATACCCCAGCGCAAGTCCGAGACCTTTTCTCTGACCTACCGTGTAATGGGTAATCCCTTTGTGTCTTCCAAGTACCTTGCCGTCCACTGTCACGAAATTCCCGGTAGGCAATTCAGTGTTTAATGTGGTCTCTATAAAGCCTGCATAATCGCCATCCGGCACGAAACAAATATCCTGACTGTCCGGCTTATTGGCTACACGCAGATTAATTTTTTCAGCAATCTCTCGCACTTCATCTTTGGTGTATTCTCCAACCGGCATCAATGTCCTTGCCAGTTGTTCCTGTGTCAGATTATAAAGTGCATATGTCTGGTCCTTGGCAAGGGTTGCAGAACGTTTCAGTGAATACCTGCCATTTGGCAGTTGGTCAATTCTCGCATAGTGACCGGTTGCAATATAGTCAGCACCGATATCCATGCTTCTTTTTAGAAGAGACTCCCATTTCACATAACGATTGCATGCAATACAAGGATTTGGTGTTCTTCCATGCAAATACTCATCGATAAAATAATCAATGACATTTTCTTTAAATTCCTTCTTAAAGTTCATCACATAGTATGGAATATCCAATGCTGCTGCCACACGTCTGGCATCATCGACTGCAGAAAGGCCACAGCAACCTCCGTTTTCCTGCTCCTGCTCCGGCTCCTCATCCTGCCAGATTTGCATAGTCACTCCAATCACTTCATAGCCTTGTTCTTTCAAAAGATATGCTGCCACAGAGGAGTCAACCCCTCCCGACATACCAACCACTACTTTTTTAGTATTCTTCACTTTCTTCTTCCTCATCTTCATGGATATCTGATTTTGGTTTTTCTAATCCTTCAATCTGAAGTCCATTCTTTTCTGCATAATCCCAAAGTGCAGCATGGATAGCTTCTTCTGCCAAAAGCGAGCAATGTACCTTCACCGGCGGAAGTCCGTCCAAGGCTTCCATTACTGCTTTATTTGTTACTTTTAAAGCTTCATATATACTCTTACCTTTTACCAATTCAGTGGCCATGCTACTGGTTGCAACTGCTGCCCCGCATCCAAAGGTTTTAAATTTCACATCTTGAATGATTTGATTTTCATCAATATCAAGATAAATTCTCATGATATCTCCACACTTCGCATTTCCTACTGTACCTACACCACTTGCATTTTCAATTTCCCCTACGTTTCTAGGATTTTGAAAATGATCCATTACCTTTTCTGTATACATAATTGTTGTCCTTACCTTTCTTCTTATTTTTGATTTTTCTTCACAAAATCTTCATATAATGGTGACATATTTCTTAAGTTTGTCACAATCTCTTTGAGACTGTCTACTACATAGTCAATATCTTCCTTCGTAGTTTCATCACTGAGTGTCAATCGCAGAGAACCGTGTGCAATTTCATGCGGTAATCCTATTGCCAAAAGCACGTGAGACGGGTCTAATGACCCAGATGTACACGCAGAACCACTGGAAGCACAGATTCCTTTCATATCTAACATAATGAGTAGGGATTCACCTTCAATGAAACGAAAACTGAAATTGGCATTGTTCGGAAGACGTTTCTCCGGATGTCCGTTTAATCGGGTGTATGGAATTTCATCCAGCACGCGACTGATAAGATAATCTCGCAATTCTATCTCTTTTGCAGTACGTTCTTCCATGGTATTGATTGCTCTTGTAGTTGCTGCGCCCATACCTACAATACCTGGTACATTTTCTGTACCTGCACGACGTTTTCTTTCTTGTGCACCGCCATGTACAAAGGAACGAATTTTTACACCTTTGCGAATGTATAGGAATCCAATTCCTTTTGGTCCATTCAACTTGTGTCCGCTTGCACTTAACATATCAATGTGGCACTCATCTACAGAAATCGGAACTTGTCCAAATGCCTGTACTGCATCCGTGTGAAATAAAATTCCGTTTTCTTTCGCAAGTTCACCAATCTCCTTGATTGGCTGAATTGTTCCAATCTCATTATTTGCAAACATGATGGAGATTAAAATAGTTGTGGGTTTGATTGCGGCTTTTAAGTCATCCATTTTCACGGAACCGTTTTCATCCACATCCAAATATGTCACTTCAAACCCTTGCTTTTCTAAATACTCACAGGTATGAAGAATTGCATGGTGTTCAATTTTTGTTGTAATGATATGATTGCCTTTGTTTTTATAGCATTCCGCCGTGGCTTTTAATGCCCAGTTATCTGCCTCTGAACCACCAGCCGTAAAATAAATCTCATTTGTATTTGCCCCCAGCGCTTGTGCAATGTTTTCACGCTGCTTTGTAATGTTTTCTTTATTTTGAGATGCAAATCCATACACACTGGAAGGATTTCCATAATACTCTGTAAAATACGGCAGCATTGCTTCCACAACCTCCGGTGCTGTCTTAGTCGTTGCTGCATTATCTAAATAAACTAATTTCTTCATCTCATCTCTCCTTCCTTATTTGTTACATTTCATCTGTCTTGTCGCTGTTGTATTTCGTACAGACTTACTTTCCTCAACCAGTTGTTTTAAACTAATTTCATTTACAGTCTGATTAATGCTCTCATTGATTTTTTGCCATACAAACTTGGTAACGCAACCGCCGGATGCCTCACAGGAATCCTCTTGACTAAACGCGGCACATTCTACCGGTTGCAAGCTTCCTTCTAATGCACGGAGCACATCTCCCACAGAAATCTCATTTATATCCTTTGCCAATACGTAACCACCGCCGGCTCCTCGAATACTTTTAATCAAGCCCGCCTTTTTTAACAATGACATTAATTGCTCTAAATATCCTTCCGAGATGGCTTGTCTTGTTGCTATGCTGCTTATAGAAACCGGTTCAATCTCGCTATACTGTGCCAAATCAATCAGCGCTCTCAAACCATATCTTCCTTTTGTTGATATTTTCAAGGTCTCACCTTCTTTTCTTTTAATCCCTAGCATTTTACTAGGATTTATTCCACTGTAGAATAGCACTCTATTTTTGTTCTGTCAAGGCTAAAAAAAGAATATCTTTAAATGATACATTATTCAGGTGAAGCTATGTCAAAAAACACAATTATCAAAGGTACTTTTATATTAACTGTTACCGGTTTTCTAACTCGACTGATCGGGTTTTTCTTTCGTATTTTTTTAAGCCACACGTTTGGCGAAGAACAAATGGGACTCTATCAACTTATTTTTCCCATTTATGCTCTTTGTTTTTCTTTATCTACTGCAGGGATTGAAACAGCACTGGCCAGATGTGTCGCACAAAAAGTAGCATATGGGAAAAAGCATGAGGCCGACACCCTACTTTATCACGCCCTTATTATTTCTGTGGGTATCACTCTCATCTTGGGATTTTTTTTAAGAAGATTTTCTACAACATTATCCATTTATATATTGGGTGACCTGCGCTGCGAACAGCTTCTACACACCTTATCCTTTTCATTGCCTTTTTCCGCCATTCATTGTTGTATTTGCGGATACTATTTTGGTTTGAAGCAAACAAAAATCCCCGCTTTATCTCAGTTTATGGAACAGATTGCCCGGGTCGGTAGTATTTTTATTATTTACAAATTATTTGCCAACAGTAACCAGACTCCAACTGTTTGGATTGCCGTTTTAGGTTTAGTCTTTGGGGAATGTATTTCTTCCTGTTTTTGTATTCGACATTTCTTTATCCGCCCGCATCAGTCTTTTTCCCTAGATTATATCCGGAAAAACAGACGCTTAGGAAAAGAATTATTTACCCTTGCCATCCCTCTCACCTCCAACCGTGTGCTTATGAACCTTTTGCAAAGTGTGGAAACAATTTCGATTCCCATTTGCCTGCAGACCTTTGGCTATTCCAACTCCGAAGCGCTTAGCACTTATGGGGTGTTAACCGGAATGGCACTGCCTTGTATTATGTTTCCTACTGCCTTGACAAATTCCATATCCACAATGCTCCTTCCTACCGTTGCGGAAATTCAAGCCGCAAACAATTCGGACCGTCTGAAACAATTGATCCAAAAAGTAATTTTGTTTGGTTTTGGTCTTGGCAGCTTATGCGGGCTTATTTTTTTGATATTTGGTTCTACCGTTGGTTCTTTACTTTTCGACAGTTCTTTGGCAGGAGATTTCATTCAAACTCTTGCTTGGATTTGTCCATTTTTGTATATGAACAATACATTAATTAGTATTCTAAACGGACTAGGCAAAGCTAACAGTTCCTTTTTCATCAATGTCTGCGGACTATCCATTCGTATCTGTGGTGTATGGGTTTTTATTGCCATGTGGGGAATGCATGGATATCTAAACGGCCTGCTGGTAAGCCAGCTTGTTATCAGTTGTCTTTGTGTGTTAAAGCTGATACATTATGTAAAAAAAAGATGCTAATCCATTTCAAATGCAGTATAATAATACTAGCCGAACTAGGAGGAGTTACATATGGGTGAATTCAAACGATTAAATCGCACCTTGACTTATCAGGGGAAAATATTAAAAGTATACACAGACCAAGTAGAAGTAAATGGACTTCAATCAAATTGGGACTATATTCATCACAACGGTGGTGCTGCTGTTGTTCCGATTACCGCGGATGGAAAAATCCTAATGGTCAAACAATTCAGAAATGCTTTAGACCGTTATACTTTGGAAATCCCAGCGGGTGCATTGGACTCTGCTCAGGAAAGCGGAATGGAATGTGTTGCACGAGAACTGGAAGAGGAAACCGGATACATTGCAAAATCCATAGAATGGCTTGTCAGCACTAATAGTTGGGCTGCTTTTACAAATGAAAAAGTAGAAATATTTGTTGCCAGAGACTTGGTTCCTTCCAAGCAGAATTTTGATGAAGAAGAATCCATTGAGTTGCAAACATACACTCTTGACCAACTGAAAGAAAAAATCTTTTCCGGAGAAATTACGGATTCAAAAACAGTTGCCGGTATTCTGGCATATGCTTTAAAATACGAATAATATGAATTGCATGGCATATAATGTACTATCCAAAATGGAGGTAGAAGTATGCTTAGGTTGAAATATAAAAACAAAAACCAACTTCTAATGATATTGTTAGTAGTTGGTTTTTTCATTGGTGTGATATATGAGAATATTATTTTAAAAAAACACTTTGCTACGACAGAAATTTTCTCGAAAAGCAATTTGCAGCGTTTTTTGCAGACAGATGTTATTGCCGAAAAATATTTTTGGTATGTCATCAAAGACAGACTGTTTTTTCTTTTGCTGATTTGTGTACTGGGTTGCACAAAATGGAAAAAAACGATTGTTACCATATGTCTTTTACTTATTGGCTTCTTTTCGGGGACTCTCTGCGTCGCATCTGCACTCGCTTTAGGAATGAAAGGAATCATATTATTTATCGCAGGTCTCTTTCCACATATGCTGTTTTATGGTTTCTTATATGGCTTGTTGTTTATTTATTGGTTTCATTATCCGGAAAAACAATGGAATCGTGCAAAGTTGCTCTTTGTATTTCTTATGTTTATTGTTGGAATCGTCCTTGAAATCTACGTAAATCCAATAATTGTAAAACTTATGATTGGAATCATATAGGCTCTGCAACAAAGGCTTTACAACAAAAAGAACCCCTACGTTTAACGTAAGGGTTCAAATTTTTATTTTGCGTAATCTGTAACGCGTGATTCACGAATTACATTTACTTTAACCTGACCTGGATATTCCAATTCGAATTCAATCTGTTTCGAAATATTTCTAGCCATTAGTACCATGTCTGCATCAGACACTTGTTCTGGAACTACCATGATACGAATCTCTCTACCTGCTTGAATAGCAAAAGATTTATCGACTCCCTTATAGGAGTTAGCGATTTCTTCTAATTGTTTTAATCTGTTTGTATATGTTTCTAATGTTTCTCGTCTTGCACCCGGTCTTGCCGCAGAAATAGTATCCGCTGCTTGTACGATGCATGAGATTAATGATGTTGGTTCTACATCGCCGTGATGAGATTCAACTGCATTAATAACAACTGCCGATTCTTTGTATTTCTTACAAAGGTCAACACCAATTTGAATATGTGAGCCTTCCACATCATGGTCAATTGATTTACCAATATCATGTAAAAGACCTGCTCTTTTTGCTAATCTGACATCAAGTCCAATTTCACTTGCCAACAAACCAGCCAATTGAGCCACTTCAATAGAATGCTTCAATGCATTTTGTCCATAACTTGTTCTGAACTTCATTCTTCCTAAAAGACGAATTAATTCAGGATGGATGCCGTGCACACCGACTTCTAATGCTGCCGCTTCACCTTCCTCACGAATCATCGTTTCAACATCTCTTTGTGCTTTTTCAACTGTCTCTTCGATTCTTGCCGGATGGATACGTCCATCTACAATCAATCTTTCAAGAGCAATTCTGGCAACTTCTCGTCTAATCGGGTCAAAGCCTGATAAAACTACTGCTTCCGGTGTGTCATCAATGATCAATTCCACACCTGTCATTGTCTCGAGAGTACGGATATTTCTTCCTTCTCTACCAATAATTCTACCCTTCATTTCATCGCTAGGAAGTTGCACAACGGAAATCGTTGTCTCTGCAACATGGTCTGCTGCACACTTTTGAATTGCGTTAACAACATACTCTTTTGCTTTCTTATTCGCTTCTTCCTTAGCCTGCGTTTCTAATTCTTTAATTAGTCTCGCGGTATCATGTTTCACATCTTCTTCAACAGTTTTTAACAAATAATCCTTTGCTTGTTCGGAGGTTAATCCTGAGATTCTTTCAAGTTCCTGTACTCTTTGCTTGCTGAGTTCTTCTACTTTTGCTTCTCGCTGCTTCATTTGTTCCTCTTTAGCAACAAAATTAGCCTCGCGTTGTTCAATCGCCTCTACCCTCTTATCTAAAGCTTCTTCCTTGGATAATACACGCTTTTCAAAGCGTTGTACTTCAGCTCGTCTTTCTTTAATTTCCTTGTCGAGCTCGTTTTTCGTCTTAATAGACTCCTCTTTTACTTCCAAGAGAGCTTCTTTCTTTGTGGATTCGGCTGTTTTGAGCGCTTCATCGATAATTTCTCTCGCTTTGCTTTCTGCATTTCCAATTTTAGAATCTGCATTCTTTGTAAGCTTAGAAACCGTTACTTTATATGTAACTATCGATGCCACAACAAGTGCAATAACCGCAGCAATTATTATAATAATTTCTGGTTGCACAGGAGCACCTCCCTATTTATTTTTCATTGTACGTATACAACAGTTAGATTTTATACTCTTTTAACAATAATGTCAAGCATTCCAGAAAGAAACTTGTATTACCTGACGAATTTCTTCATACGAAAAGCCTTTGCGTAACAAATAATCAAAAACCTTCTTTTTATCTTTGTCACTACATTGTTCAATGGACCCGCATTTCTTCTCCACCAGATAACAAATTGCTTCATGGGCATCCTCTGGATGATAACATTCTGCAATGGTTTCTGAAATCACTTCCCTATGTATCCCTTTCTGACTTAACATTGCAGTAATTTCATGTTTACTTTTTGTCTTTTTCCGACTTTCGATAAAACGCCTTGCGTAATTAGTATCATTAACATATCCAAAGGATTTCACATATTCCATTGCTTGTTCGACAACATCATCTTCATAGGATTTTTGCTTTAGTTTCTTTCTCAGCTGTGCTTCCGTTCGGTCCATATCCGTGAGCAGACTCAACGCCTTGAGTTTGGCCTGTTTCACATTATCTTCCATTCTATGCTTCCTCTGTATCTACTGCATTCAATTGATAATGTGCTCTCACCTTAGCCTCAATTTCATTCATGATTTCCGGATGTTGAGCTAGATACAATTTGGCATTTTCACGTCCTTGTCCTATCTTATCGCCATTATACGCATACCATGCACCGCTCTTATTCACGATATCCACACTTGCTGCAAGGTCTAAGATATCTCCTTCTTTCGAAATACCTTTTCCGTACATAATATCAAACTCTGCTTCCTTAAACGGTGGTGCAATCTTATTTTTCACAATCTTAATTCTTGTACGGTTACCTACCATCTCTCCGGTCAGTTTCAGGGTCTCTACTTTTCTCACATCCATACGAACAGATGCATAGAATTTGAGTGCACGTCCTCCGGTAGTAGTTTCCGGATTGCCAAACATGATGCCAACTTTTTCACGCAATTGGTTGATAAACACAACTACACAGTTAGACTTACTGATAACCGGTGTTAATTTACGTAGTGCCTGAGACATTAATCTTGCCTGAAGACCTACATGAGAATCTCCCATATCTCCTTCTATTTCCTGTCTCGGAACCAAAGCCGCAACCGAGTCAATAACAATAATGTCCATTGCCCCTGAACGCACCATTGTCTCAGCAATCTCCAATGCCTGGTCACCGCTGTCCGGTTGGGAAATATATAATTCGTCAATATCTACACCAATGTTTTTTGCGTATACAGGGTCTAATGCATGCTCAGCATCAATAAAGCCAGCAATACCACCGCGCTTTTGTACCTCTGCAATCATATGTAAAGTAACGGTTGTCTTACCACTTGATTCTGGTCCATATACTTCAATTACTCTGCCCTTTGGAACTCCACCAAGTCCGAGTGCAATATCAAGGCTGAGCGAACCTGTCGGTACTGTCTCCACCGAAATATTGGCACCTGCATCACCTAATTTCATAACTGTTCCTTTACCAAAATCCTTTTCCAATTTCGAAATCGCCGCATCTAATGCTCTCTTTTTATCTTCATTTGCCATGTTTTAATCTCCTTTAGCGAACTTATGTTCGTTTTTCTAATTAATATAGTATTATACTTGTTTTAAATTGTCAACTCTTTTTTTGTTATGGAATGTGGAATTTTTGAGTGAATCCTCGCTTGAAAATACAAATAAAGAATACCACAAAAAATGTCATCTGTAAACTTACAGATGACATTGAAGAAATGTTTATTCTTTTCTTAAAAGTTTCGCAAATTCAGCCGACAAATTATTAAAATAACAATCAAAGCCTTTATCGTTTGGATGGAGTCTAAGGTCTGCAAAATAAGACTCCTCTTTCGGAACAAAATGAAATCCCGGAATTAAGGTTACGTTATCAAGGTTTGCAACCGCATTCCCAATTTCCTTTTCCACATCGTGGAAATCGCCAAATGATCTCTCTCCTTGATAATCTTTTCTCCATATTGGTGTAATGGCAAAAATCTGTGCATTCGGATATTTTGCTGAAAGTGCTCCATAAAATGCTTCACACTTCTCCACAAATTCATCTCTTGTGATACGATTCCAATCATTGCTGCCATAAGCAACGGTTATGTAATCCGGCATAAACGGTTCTTCTGTCTCTGCGAGTGTCGGGAAGAAACGCTCTCCACCAATAGCCTTGTTGATTTCTTCCGCTTCCAAATATTGTGCCAGCCTTCCAATATATCTCATAGACGGGCGCAACGCATCGTATCCTTGGGTAATTGAATCTCCAAAGGCAAGTAACTTTTTCTCTGTTGGAATTTTCTCAACAAAAGCACCCTCATCTATCGACATTTCTAACAATTGCACTTGCATGGACCAAGGCAAATAAACACAAACCTCTTTTTCTCCCTCGCCAAGTACAAAATTCTCAGAAAACTCTCCTAGTTCCAATGGTATTGTGGCATAATTCTCCGGTAATTCCACATCGGAAAAATTATCCAAATAATCTGTCGCCTTCCCATTGACAAACACATCAAAAGAAAAATATGTACGTGAGGAACCACTTGCCATATTAACCTTTAAAAACAGATTACGGCTATTTGTCTTAAATAAAAGTTTGATTCCTGCACAGGCAAAGGTTTTTTTGTAAAAATCGTCGCTTCGCTCTTTATATAGTAATTCTTGCTCTTTTGTGAATCGATAAAATCTTATGATTCCGTTTTCTTCTTCTACACGTACAGCCCCTTTTGTAATCTCTCTAATCTGAGATAATTCTAATTTCATTTGTGTCTCTCCTTTTTAGTATTTTTCAACAACTTCTCCACGTTTTTTATAAATGCTGTTAGCCGGAATAAATTCTCTGACCATGGAAAGTGGATAAATGTTCGTATGCTTACCAATTACTGTTCCCGGATTCAACACAGAACCGCATCCCACTTCCACTTCATCTCCAAGCATGGCACCGAATTTCTTAAGTCCCGTTTCGATTGCACCTTCGGGTGTTTTTACGGTGGTTAATGTCTTGTCGGACTTCACATTAGAAGTAATGGAACCCGCCCCCATGTGGGCTTTATATCCAAGAATGGAATCTCCAACGTAATTATAGTGTGGCACTTGCACCTTATTAAATAAGATTACATTTTTAAGTTCAGTAGAATTCCCTACAACTGCACCTTCTCCTACGATTGCATTTCCGCGAATAAATGCACAGTGTCTCACTTCCGCGTTTTTCCCGATGATGGCCGGACCATTAATAAATGCCGTTGGTGCTATCTTTGCGCTCTTTGCAACCCATACATTTTCCCAGACTTTTTCATATTCTCCTTCTGGGAGTGAGTTCCCTAATTGCACAATAAATGAACTAATTTTCGGGAGTACCTCCCAAGGATATGTTACCCCCTCAAAAATATCTTTTGCTATGGTTTCATCTAAATTATAAAGTGCTTGCACTGTCAATTGTTCCATCTGTTTGTCTCCCCTTTATTTGTAATATTTTGAAACATTGTTATAACATTGCCTTAATTGGTACTGATTATTCAAGCCTAATACTCCTTGAGTTCGGCTTGCAATAAAGTTCTCCAATTTCACCATGTATTCATCAGATGTAATTTGTCCTTCCGCCACATATGTAAGTCCTTTTTCCCAACTTGCAGTCAATTCCGGATTTAACAGTGAACGAATGGAGTTATCCACCACATCAAATACCATTTCACCCAACAATGTGGGTGTAATAATCTGCGTCTTCCCATTCAAACTCAAATACTTGATATGAATCAGTTTCTTGAGAATCTCAGCACGTGTTGCGCTGGTTCCAATTCCGCTTCCCTTAATCTGTGCGCGCAGCTCCTCGTCCTCAATTAACTGCCCGGCATTTTCCATTGCCAAAATAATGGAACCGGAATTATAACGTTTCGGAGGCGTGGTTTCCCCTTCTTTTACTGCCAATTCCTGCACCGGTAAAACGGTTCCCTTCTGTACCGTTTTCAGCAGTTCAAACAAGCCTGCATCTACTTCCGTCTCGTTGCCCACACCAACTACTTTCAAATAACCTTCTTCCGCCAGCACTTTGAAGTTTGAGAAAAATGATTCTCCACGCATTTGGGTGGTAATACCCATTTTATGATAAACTGCTGCCGGATAGAAGATGCTAAGAAATCTTCTTACAATGGTATCATATACCTGTTTGGCGGTTGCGGATACGCTTGCCAATGCAGAAAGTCCTTGACCTGTCGGAATAATGGCATAATGGTCTGTGATTTGTTTATCATTCACATATTTCGTTTTTTCCAGCCCTTTATGACTTCCGAATTGCAAAATATCTTGCAAATATGGTTTTGCCATGTCATATTTTGCTAAGCCATTTAAATTCTTAGAAATCTCTTTTGCCACTGCTGTTGATAACACACGGGCATCCGTTCTCGGATAAGTAACCAATTTCTTTTCATACAATTCCTGTACAATTCGAAGTGTCTCATCCGGACTAATTTTAAACCGCTTGGAACATTCATTTTGTAACTCTGCAAGATTATATAAAAGAGGTGGTGCTTTTTTCTCCACTTTCTTTTCTACAGAAGTCACTGTGCATTGAAGCGGCCTCTCCTCACTTAAATAAGAAATCAGTTCCTCTGCCTTTTCCTTCTTCTTGAATCCATTTTCCTTATATAAATCAAAACTTTCAAAATAGCGTGAACCCTTTACGCTTTTCCATTCACCTTCAAAGGTTTTATCTCCCAATTGAATGGTACTAAGCACACGATAAAATGGTGTCTTTACAAAGTCTCGAATTTCCCGCTCCCTTCGCACAATCATGCCAAGAACACAGGTCATCACCCGCCCTACTGAAAGCACGGTCCTGTCTTGATTTAAAAATGTAGACAAGGTATTTCCATATTTTAAAGTCAAAAGTCTTGAGAAGTTAATTCCCATCAGATAGTCTTCTTTTGCACGCAAGTAAGCCGATGCTGAAAGGTTATCATATTCTTCCAAATCCTTCGCTTCTCGGATACCACGCAAAATTTCTTCCTCTGTCTGTGAATCAATCCAAACCCTTTTTCTCTTTTTATCTGTCACACCTGACATCTGTTCTACCAGACGATAAATGTACTCTCCTTCACGTCCCGAGTCGGTACAAACATAAATGGTCTCTACATCCGAACGATTTAAGATATTACTTACAATACGGAACTGTTTCTCCACATTTGCAATTACTTCGTACTTGAACTCTTTCGGAATAAACGGTAGGGTTTCCAAGCTCCAACGTTTATATTTCTCGTCATAGACTTCCGGATAACTCATGGTAACAAGATGTCCTACACACCAAGTCACAATCGCATTGTCTGCTTCCAGAAAACCATCTTGTCTTCTTGTATTCAATTTTAATGCCTTTGCAAATTCCTGAGCCACACTTGGCTTTTCTGCAATAAATACTGATTTACCCATATATGTTCCTTCACATCTCTTTTGCAATTCTCACGAAATACTATTTGTTATTATATCATATTTTCTTCCATACAACCACATAAAAAAAGGAAAGCATTTAACTTTCCTTTTTTGTTCCTTATTTTGCCTGAATATATCCTTTTGCAGTCAATGTTTCAGCACAGAGGATTGCACCACCTGCTGCACCACGAACGGTATTATGTGATAATCCAACGAATTTGAAATCATACACTTTGTCTTCGCGAAGACGACCAACAGAAACACCCATTCCATTTTCGTAATCCACATCAAGGTTTACTTGTGGGCGATTGTCCTCTTCTAAATACTGAATGAACTGTTTTGGAGCACTTGGAAGTTCTAACTCCTGTGGAAGACCTTTAAAGTTCACCATTTTCTCAATTAATTGTTCTTTTGTCGGCTTCTTTGCAAATTTTACAAATACAGCTGCAGTATGTCCATTTAATACAGGAACACGGATACATTGTGTTGTGATAACTGGTCCGTCAGCTTTTACGATTTCTCCATCAACAACCAAGTC
>JAZRPT010000100.1:0-8572 GCA_045649385.1 Faecalimonas sp.
CGACTTAGCGACAGAAGATGTAAAGGTGGAAGCAGAAACAACTGAGGCTGAAAATGCAAATGCTGACGATAAGAAGGAACAAGTTACAATTTACTATGTAACTGACGAACAACAGCAAAGCCAATACATTAACATGTTCAAAGCCGAAGGCATGGACGCAGTCATTTTAACACATAACATTGACTCACCATTTATTAGTCAGTTAGAACAACGCAATGAAAATGTGAAGTTTGAACGTATTGATGCAGATTTGACTGATACATTCAAACAGGATGTGGCAGCAGACGAAGAAGAAGCATTTAAGGCAAATGTTGATACACTTACAGAGATTTTCCGCAAGGCATTGGAAAACGACAAGTTGGATGTAAAGGTGGAAAAACTTAAAAATGAAAATGTGGCATCTATGATGACACTTTCAGAAGAATCACGTCGTATGCAGGATATGATGAAAATGTACGGCATGATGGGTATGGACCCAAGCATGTTTGGCAATGACGTAACTTTAGTTCTCAATGCAAATCATCCATTGGTACAATATGTGCTTAATAATGGAAAAGGTGAGAACACTGCATTGTTCTGCAAACAATTGTATGACTTGGCGCTACTAAGCAACAAGCCGCTTAATCCAGAGCAAATGACAGAGTTTATTAAGAGAAGTAACGAGATTATGATGTTGCTTACAAAATAAGGTAATTATGAAAGAAAGCATTGATTTGAAAGAATTGATGCTTTCTTTTTGGTTTTGTGATAAAATATTTTTAACATAAAAAACTTTAGGGGGATAAATGTTATGAGTACAAAAGAAATGATTCAACAGAAATATAAAATAGCACGGAACAACTTGCTTTTGATGCTGATTTTGACAGTTATTAATATCATTTTATATGTGACCGGTTCGGACACAATGATGCTATTTTCGGCAACGGTTCCGTATTTTGGGATAATCATTGGAAGTGTTGCGGGAATTCCGGCTTTCTTGGTGTTTTGCATATTTATCTCAGTAGCTATTTTAATTATGTATTTATTATGCTGGATTTTGAGCAAAGACCATTATGGTTGGATGATAGTTGCATTAGTGCTGTTTATCATAGATACGTTGGCGATGGTTGGTATGTATTTCGGTATGGGTGAAATATCAGGAATTCTAGACGTAGTGATACATGCATGGGTACTCTATTACTTAATCATTGGTGTTAAATATGGGAAACGGTTAAAGAATATGCCGGAAGAACCAATAAATGTTGTTGAACTGGAGCAGGGGGAAAATCCGATAGAAACAGAAGAAGTGATGCATAGCCCTATTTTGAGAATGGCAGATACCACTGTAAAGAGTCGTGTCCTTTTGGAGGCGGATGCTGCGGGACATCATATTTGCTATCGCCGAGTGAAACGAATCAATGAACTGGTAATTGACGGATATGTATATGCAGATGTGGAAATGCTGATGGAAACAGCTCACGCACTTACAGCACAAATGGATGGTCATGTATTCCAGGCCGGTTTTGATGGAGTGGCACATAGCTACATCAGAGTGGATGGTGTGCAAGTGGCAAGAAAATTGAGATTGTATTAGGACGAGTTTTAAATTTAACGGTGCAGAACATGTATTATATGTTTTTGCACCGTTTTTTGCTACATCACTTCAAATGCAATTTCCTTCTGCGTAAAGAACTTCTGTACCATCACATCCCATGCCTGTTCCAGTGATTTATCCATTGTAAATAAGTTCATGGCCGTACCCGTGACGCACTGCAGTTTCTGACCATCGTATTTCAAGTTTATGTAGAGTCCGCGCACGTCTTCAAGTTCAAAATCCAATCCCTGTTGTTGAATCAATTTCTGAATGTTGGAAGCAGACAATCCCAAGACAAAATTAAAAGCAAGAGGTGTACGTTTGCCTTTAATCAGAGAGAAGCAGTATTCACGTATTTCTTTCCAGAGAGCGTATTCTCTGTCAGGGGCGGTGCCTTCTTCAAAGAAATCCTTCTTTAGATATCCGTCCATAGAGAATGTTGAGAAAGTCATAATTTCCCCTTCAATAAATAGGAACGGATCAAATGTTTCCGATAACAACAATTTTGACATACATTCTTTTACTTCGGTTAATGATAAAGCAATCATGCGATTTCCTCCTTCGTGTTTGATTGGTTGGATTGCCTAACCAGAAAATATATTGATAAAGCTAAGGTCACAAACTCTGCAAGTGGTACGGATGCCCAAATCCCATTGATTCCGAATGTCGGTGCAAGGCTTGTAACAAAAATAATACTAAGCACGCAGCCTCTCGCAAGGCAGATAAGAAGCGATAGCTTCGGTTTTGCAGTAGACTGAAAATAACCCACTGCAAACATATTGATTCCCATGACGAAGAAGCCAATGAAATATATCCGGATGGCAGATGGTGTCATGGCAAGAATTTCTCGGTTAGGATTTATGAAAATGTAAGTAAACATATTTGGTATCACAAGTCCTAAAATTGCCGGAAGCGAGCAGATTATCAAGGATGTTCGGATGCCGAGCTTTCTTATCTGGGCAATACGTTCACTGAAGCCTGCGCCATAATTTGTAGAAAGAATCGGCTGGGCCGCCTGATTAATTCCATTACATAGGCAGACTACAATAATTGCGGTATTGCAGATAACACCGTACACACTGACTCCATTATCTCCTGCATATTCTAAGATTTGTATGTTAAAGATAAACATAACGATTCCGGAAGTCACATCCACTAAGAAACTGGTAAAACCGTTTTGGAAAACTCGTCCAATGCAGGAGAAAGAAAATGCCTTTAATGAGAATTTCAATCCATTTGTTTTTGATAAAAAATGCAATAATAAAATGCATACAGTGCATAATGAGCCAATCACGCTTGCAATTGCTGCACCGGTCATTTCCATTTGCAATGGGAATACAAAAATTAAGTCCAGGATTACGTTTAAAACACCACCTGAGATTACTGCAATCATAGCAAGCTTTGGTGCACCGTCATTTCTCACAAAAGTTTGTAAAAGTGAAGAAAAAGCAAATGCGCTTAAGCCCAGGATAACATATGGTGCATAGTCACGAATGTATGGCAGCGTTGCTTCTGTTGCGCCTAAAAAGAGCACAACAGGCTCCATGAAAATCCATAGCAACACCGTTAGTATCAGACAAGTTACAGCATTTAAAATCACAGACAGCGTGAAGTAACATTTCCCCAACTGTTCGTCTCCACGCCCGCGGGCAATGGACATTAGAACAGAACCACCGACTCCAAATAAAAGTCCCACTCCAAAGAAAATATTAAATAATGGGAGTATAATATTGAGAGCCGCCATTGCAAGTGTACCAATACCTTTTCCAATAATAATGGTGTCAGCTAATATATAAATTGAGGTTACCATGTTTGCCAAAATAGCAGGCATTAAGTAACGAAAAAATATTTTTGAAACAGGTTCTTTTAATAAACTATTTGTTTGCATAAAATACTCCTTGTATGTAGGAAATTTCAGTACAACCTATAGTATATCAGATACCCTAAAAAAATACATTCTCTTTTTGGGAAAAGTTGACTTTTTATGGGGGAAACAGTATCATAAAAAGGTAAAGAAAAGGAGACAATTATATGAATCGTATAGAAAACTTATTTCAATTATTAGAAAATGCAACTTCACAATTTCATACCACCTTAGTAGTTAAAGAGCAATTGCTGGCGGAGGGCTTTGAAGAGCTTACCTTAAAGGACAACTGGAAGCTTCAAAAAGGTGGGAAATATATGTTTGTACATCATGGTTCTGCCATTTTTGCCTTTACAGTGGGAACAGATTTCAGGGCAGAAGATGGCTTCCGCATTGCTGCATCCCACGGCGATTTTCCGGGATTTCGTTTAAAACCAAACGCAGGAATGGAAGTGAACGGATATTTACAGTTAAATACGGAAGGGTATGGTGGAGCAATCCTATCTAGTTGGTTAGACAGACCGCTTTCTGTGGCGGGACGTGTGGTTTTGAAATCAGATGACGTGTTCAAACCGGAAATTCGTTTGATTGATATGAAGAAACCAGTACTTATCATTCCGAATCTGGCGATACACTTTAATCGGGAGATGAACAAGGGCGTAGAACTTCGCAAACAGGTGGAGATGCTTCCGATTTACGGAACAGCATCTGAAGAAATGACAAAAGAGGCATTTTTAGAGGCATTGGCGGAGAAATTGAATGTAAAAAAAGATGATATTCTGGACTATGAATTAATGGTTTACAACGTAGATAAGCCAAGTCACGTGGGCTTAAAAGATGAGTTCGTGTGTGCTCCGAGACTTGATAATCTAACTTCTACACAGGCTATTGTGGAGGGAATTACCGAGAGCACTCGCACAAGTGGTTTGAACATGATGATTGTATTTGACCATGAGGAAATCGGAAGCCGTTCCAAGCAAGGAGCAGCATCCACACTCTTATCTACAATATTAGAGAAGATTTATGTGTCACTTGGTATGACGACAGTAGATTTTACAAATGCACTGGAAGATAGTTTATTTATGTCTGTAGATGTAAGTCATGCTTACCACCCAAATTATGCGGCAAAATACGATGTGACGAATAAACATATTTTGAATCAGGGCATTGCGATTAAGCAAGCGGCTTCCCAAAGCTACGCTACGGATAGTGAGGCAATTGCCATTGTGCAGCAGATTTGTGAGAAAGAGGGCATTGCATATCAGAAATTTGTCAACCATTCCGATGCCATCGGAGGTGGAACAATTGGTGCCATTTCTTCTGCTATGCTACCTGTTCGCACGGTGGATATCGGTGTACCGCTACTTGCCATGCATTCCAGCCGTGAGACAATGGGGGTAAAGGATTACGAAAGTCTAGTAGATTTCATTACAGCATATTTTAGATTGTAGGAGCAGGTATGGAAATACGTTTGAATAAATTTTTGAGTGAAGCAGGTGTTTGCTCCAGACGTGAGGCTGACCGCTTAATCGAAAGCGGAAAGGTGACGGTGGACGGAAAACGTGCGGAAACGGGGATGAAGATTACGGACTCCCAAGTGGTTCGTGTAGGGAAAAAAGAAATTCGTCCAAAAAATGAGATGGTACTTTTAGCAGTCAACAAACCGGTTGGAATTGTGTGCACCGAAGAGAAACGAGAGAAAAATAATATTATTAATTTTCTTAAATATCCAACGCGAGTTACTTATATCGGAAGGCTGGATAAGGATTCGGAAGGCTTACTTCTGATGACCAATAACGGCGACATTATCAACAAAATGATGCGCTCAGGAAATCAGCATGAAAAGGAATACAAGGTGACGGTAAATAAACCGATTACGCCGGAGTTTATTGAACAGATGGCAAATGGTGTACCGATTCTGGATACAGTGACTCGTAAGTGCAAGGTGGAAATGATAGGGAAATATAAGTTTCGCATCATTTTAACACAAGGTCTGAATCGTCAGATTCGCCGGATGTGTGAATATCTTGGCTATAAGGTGACAGAACTGAAACGGGTTCGAGTGATGAATATCGAGCTTGGCAACTTAAAGCCTGGCGAATACCGGAAGGTAACGGAGGCAGAGATTGCAGAACTTTATGAACTGATTAAGGATTCTTCCAACGAGACAGTGATTCCGGCACAGGAGCAGGAATAAATTGGAAGAAGAGAAGTTGAGGAAATAAAAATGGAACAAAAAAAACAGCGCATGCAGGAATTAGTGGAATTATTAAATAAAGCATCCAAAGCCTATTATCAGGAAGCTACTGAGATTATGAGTAACTTTGAGTATGATAAGTTGTATGATGAACTGCTTGCATTAGAAGAAGAATTAGGAATCGTGATGGCAAATAGTCCAACAGTTAACGTTGGTTACGAGGTGCTAAGTGAACTTCCAAAAGAACGTCATGAAAAGCCAATGCTTTCTCTGGACAAGACAAAGGAGATTTCACGATTAAAAGAATTTCTAGGTAATCAGAAGGCTCTTATTTCTTGGAAGTTAGATGGATTAACTATCGTACTCACATATAAGAATGGGGAACTGGAAAAAGCAGTTACCAGAGGAAATGGAGAGGTTGGAGAGGTTATTACAAATAACGCAAAGACCTTTAAAAATCTCCCACTTAAGATTGCTTGCCAAGGAGAACTGATTCTGCGCGGAGAGGCAATTATCGGGTATCAGGATTTTGAAAAAATCAATGCTGAGATTGAAGATGTGGATGCCAAATATAAGAATCCAAGAAATCTTTGCAGTGGATCAGTTCGTCAATTGAATAATGAAATTACAGCAAAACGTAATGTCCAGTTTTTCGCCTTTTCTCTTGTAAAGGCTGATAATGTTGATTTTCATAATTCAAGAATCCGTCAGTTAGAATGGCTAAGAGAACAAGGTTTCGCGGTGGTAGAAGGTTATGAAGTGACAGCTGACACGATTGAGGAAAAAGTTGCATATTTTGCAGAAGAGATTAAAAATAATGACTTCCCATCTGACGGACTTGTACTTGTGTATGATGATATTGCCTATGGGCAGTCGCTAGGAAGAACTTCTAAGTTTCCAAGAGATTCCTTTGCGTTTAAATGGGCAGACGAGATTCGTGAGACCAAGTTGTTGGAAATTGAGTGGAGTCCGTCAAGGACAGGACTGATTAATCCCGTTGCGATTTTCGAGCCTGTGGAATTGGAAGGAACAACAGTCAGCAGAGCCAGCGTTCATAATATAAGTATTATGGAGGAATTGGAACTGGGAATTGGGGATAAGATAGAAGTATACAAAGCCAATATGATTATTCCGCAGATTGCATCCAACCTAACCAAAAGCGGAGTGAGGGATATTCCGTCAGAATGTCCTGCATGTGGTGGAAAGACGGAGATTCGTCAGGTGAGTGATGCAAAGGCGTTGTATTGTACCAACGAAGACTGCTCAGCCAAGCATTTGAAATCATTTGCATTATTTGTAAGCCGAGATGCGCTGAATATGGATGGACTATCTGAGGCAACCTTGGAGAAATTCATTGCGAAAGGTTTTATTCATGTGTATTCTGACATGTTCCACTTGGACCAATATGCAGAAGAAATCAAATCTATGGAAGGATTTGGCGAAAAGTCTTATGAGAATTTGCAAAAGAGTATTGAAACGGCAAGGACTACAACACTGCCACGTTTGATATACGGACTGGGAATTGCCGGAATCGGACTTGCCAATGCAAAAGTCATATGCAAAGAATTTCAATATGATATGGATAGAATGATGCAGTTAACAGAAGAAGAGTTGGCTGCAGTATCAGGCATTGGACCAGTACTGGCAAATGCATTTGTGGGATATTTCTCAAAAGAAAAAAATGTGGAAGAAGTAAAGCGTTTGCTTGGAGAACTTGTTATTCCAATAGAACAGGTGAACACAGAAGAACAAATCTTTGAAAACAAGGTGTTTGTTATCACTGGTAGTGTAGAACATTTTGCGAATCGAAACGAAGTGAAGGAAGTGATTGAGAGTAAAGGCGGTAAGGTAACTGGCTCAGTGACTTC
This sequence comes from Faecalimonas sp., assembly GCA_045649385.1. Lineage (GTDB taxonomy): Bacteria > Bacillota > Clostridia > Lachnospirales > Lachnospiraceae > Faecalimonas. The sequence goes on from JAZRPT010000100.1 coordinate 7,503, forward strand.
CAAAACGGATTATTTAATCAACAATGATGTGAATTCTACATCATCCAAAAATATAAAAGCAAAGGAACTTGGTATTCCGATTATCACAGAGGAAGAGTTCCTGAAAATGATAGAAGGTTAAGGAGGATTTCGCTATGACGATGGTAACAAAAGCAAATTTTGAACAGGAAGTTTTGAACGCAAAGACACCGGTATTAGTAGATTTCTTTGCAAACTGGTGTATGCCATGTAAAATGTTTGCGCCTGTACTTGATGAAGTTGCAGATGCTTACGCAAACAGATTGAAAATCGTAAAAGTAGATGTTGATGAAGCCGTGGAATTGGCTCAGAAGTATCGTGTTATGAGTATTCCGACAATCAAATTGTTTACAGGAGAGGAAGAGCCAAGAGCCACATTTGTGGGTGCTATGTCACAGGAAGAATTAGAAGACTGGCTAGCAGAAAATGGAGTAGAGTAGGAGACAAAAGATGGAAAATAATTGTTTTGACGTGATTATAATCGGTGGAGGTCCGGGCGGCTATTGTGCAGCACTTTATGCTGCCAGGGCGAACCTCACCACCATGGTAATTGAAAAATTTGCCCCAGGCGGACAGATGGCTACAACGGAAATCGTAGAAAATTATCCAGGATTTGTAGAAGGAATCAATGGATTTGAGCTTGGAATGCAGATGAAAAAGGGTGCAGAACGTTTTGGAGTAAAAACCAAGCTTGCAGAAGTAAAAAGTGTGGAACTAGATAAGAATCCGAAACTCATTCATACTTCCAAAGAAACATTTCAGGCTAAGACTATTATCTTGGCACTGGGTGCATACCCTAGAGAACTTGGACTTCCAAATGAAAGAAACTTAAGAGGGCGAGGGGTGTCTTACTGTGCAACTTGCGATGGTATGTTCTACAAGGACAAAACAGTTGTCATTGTGGGTGGAGGAAATACAGCGGTTGCGGATGCTATTTTTCTTGCAAAGATCTGCAAAAAAGTATACTTAGTACATCGTAGGGATGAACTTCGCGCATCCAAAACATATATGGAATCTTTGGAGAAGACAGAGAATATCGAGTTTATCTGGAG
>JAZRPT010000101.1:0-25192 GCA_045649385.1 Faecalimonas sp.
ATTAGGAGGGATGACATATGCAGATGGTTGATATGTTCTATAAGGAACTGGAAGATGCAAAGAAACGAAAAGTACCTTTTGTCATTCCAATCGGTACGATTGAGTATCACGCACATCATGCAAGCTGTGGAACCGATACCATGGTTATCAACGGTGTGATGCGTGAACTTGAAAAAACAAAGGAAATGGTAGTTTGTCCTCCAATCTGGTATGGGGTTGCAAGTTATGCAGTAGCAGGACCGGAAAGCGGAACCATTCATGTAGATGTGGATGCATATGAGAATTATATTTATTGCATCCTGAAATCTATGGTTTGGGGTGGCGTGAAGAACATCTACTGTGTGGCACATCACCAGACAGAAGAAGCAGGACTTATGCCAATGACACTTGCTTGTCATAAGGCAGCGAAAAAAGTCATCATGGAATACATGGAAGAAACCAGAGGTAAAGGCTGGTGGGGAAGCAACGATTACGCTGACTACTACGAAAACCTCGGTTCCGGTGACGACCCATTTTCTTATATTAAAGTAATTCCACTCTTAAGTGCAGATGCACAGCATAAATGTGGTGGTTTCGACCACGCTGGAAAATATGAATCCAGTCTCATGTATGCACTGTATCCGGATCATGTAGATTTGGAACGAACCAAAGACAATACAGAATGGTTTGCGGCTAATGCAGTAGAGACCAGCATGGAGTTGGGTCAGCACATGGTACAGTGTGCACTGGAGAGCTTGGAGAAGATTATTGTGTAAGTAATATGGGAAGGAGGATTTTATGAAAAAGAAGCTGACAAAAAGAATAGTATCCTGTGTACTGGTTTCATTGATGCTTGTTTCGTGTTTCTCAAATATCGCAATAGCAGCGTGGGATGTAAAACCAAGTACAGTAGATTACTATGTAGAGTTTAAAGATTCCCTGGACATTTTCCTTTGTAATAAAAAGACACTTGGAACAAAAGTGGGAACAGAATACTATTTAACATACACTGTGGATAGTATTGAAGCAGAGAAATGGAATCAGACGGGTGTGATCGGCACGAATGTTCCAACCCAAGTATATCCATATGTAGAAAGTGAGGCGGGCGGTGGTATTTACAAGTATGCTACTTCCAACAAACTACTCATGGAAGGATATACATATTTTCTGAAATTTACTATTACCAAAGATGGTTATGATTATCGTGCGGCTTGGGCGAAAGATGATGAGAATAAATCCAAATACATTGAGTTCGACCAGACTTATGGTGAGGTTAAAACCAATCTTGGATATTTTGGAGTATTCTTCGGAGCATCTAATCTCAAGGGAAAATTAACGAAGGTTCGTTGTTACGATAAAAAAGGTAATGATTTGGGTGTTCAAGTTACACCGGGCAGAAATGGTGCTGTTGGATTAGATAAAGCTAGTACGTCAGGTATTAATGTGGAACATAGTTATGAAATCACTTTGACAGATTGTCCTAAAATCGCCATTAGCAATAAACGAGTTGCAACTGGTGACAAGATTTATATGGAATACACAGTTAAATCGTCTAACAGTAAAGTGTATCAGACTGGTTTGGCCACATCAGATGCGCCACAGTCAGGCTATCCTTATCTGGATGGGTACATGGTGTTTGACCAATATGAAATTGAGGCAATTCCGGAAAATGGACCGTTGTTAGAACCAGGTGCAAAATATTTTATTGTATTTGATAAAAAAGTGGACTATTTTGATGTGACAGTTCAAAAGACAGTAGATGGAAAGACTACCTTGGTTGATTTTCAAAAAATTTATGGAACATATAGAGATAATTATAACTTCAGAACAATTTGGCTTTGTGGGTTGCCTGATAATGATGTCTTAATGAACGCAGTTTTAACGGATTTAAAATGTTACGATTCCAATAAAAACAATCTGGGCGTCCAGGTTAATGATAGTGCAACATGCAAGGTTGTTCACTATGGTGAACGTGAAGATTATTCCGGATGTGAAGCAATGTATTTTTGTGATGCAGATTCGTCATTATATGCGCTGTATGAGGATAAAACATTAAAGTATACGGAAGCCGAAAATACAACCGCAGGAACCTACCGCATTGAGGAATATACGATGACCGCCAAAGTGGGAGAGGCTACAAAAGAATACGAGTATCTTTATCAATATTTTACAGATGATGAAGAACGTGTATATCGTAGATTGAGCACCTGTAAATTGATTTTTGATACAGGCGAGGGTAGCAAGGTAGAAACCCAGGTGTTAAATGCAGACAATGGTTATCTTCCAATGAAACCAAATGATCCTACGCTGAAAGGCAGAGTGTTCAAAGGTTGGTACACTGCAGAGGATGAAGAATTCGATTTCACTAACATGGTTACGGAGTCACAGACAGTGTATGCGAAATGGGATAAAGCTGCATATGCATCTTTGGACGAAGGTAATACATTATCAGTAACAAAGATAGTTAGCATTGCAAGTACGGTGGTTGTTTTGGGTGCAGCTATTGCATGCGGAACAGTGATTATAGTAAGGGGGAAAAAGAATGGTGGCAAAAAAGAAGCCCATAAGTAAAATGCGAGTTGCATTTATTCTCTTTGGAATTACAATACCGATTCTTAGTTGGTTGGTATTCTATCTGTACCCGAACTTTTCAGCAATTGTGATGGCATTTAAAAATGGGCAAGGTGCGTGGTCTCTTGATAACTTTGCTAAATTCTTTAGAGAATTTGAAAAACCAACATCAGAAATACGAATCGCCTTTAAAAATACGTTTATTACATTTGTAATTGGACTTGTTGCATTTCCATTTCACGTATTAGTACCGTTTTTTATATATAAGAAGATTCCATTTTACAAATTTTACCGCATTGTATTTTTCTTTCCATCCATTATTTTTTCGGTGGCCATTGCTATGGTATTCACTCAATTGGTTGGGACAGAGGGTGCAGTTGCCGGATTTATCCAAGATGTCCTTAAATTAGATTATGTACCGGAACTCTTGGCAGATTCAAGATTTGCAAACTTTACAGTGTGGGCGCATTTGTTGTGGATTACATTCCCAGGTGATTTGATTGTTTGGAGTGGAACCTTTGCCAGAATACCGGAAGATGTTTTGGAAGCCGGTCGCATTGATGGCGTGAACTGGTGGACTGAGTTTACCAGAATCATTCTTCCAATGGTATGGCCGACGTTCGCATTGCAAATGGTTCTTTTGACATGTGGAATATTCAGTGCATCAGGTAGCGTATTCCTTCTTACAAATGGTGAGTATGGAACAATGACACTTACGGCATGGATGTACTTGACATTATATCGTGGTTCGGGAAGTGCGTTCACATCAAATATCTATAACTACATGTCAGCCGTAGGTTTGCTTTTGACAACAATTGCAATTATCCTTTCGGTGAGCATACGTAAACTGACCGATAAAGTATTTGATGAAGTAGAATTTTAAGGAGGTGACACGAGATGCGGTTATTTAAAAATTTTGAAAGAAAAGCTCCTTTGGAAATCGTGTTACACTGCGTAGTGTCAATCTTCTTTATGTTGGTTGCGCTCAGCTATCTGTACATTTTTGTTTGGGCATTTTTATCAGGGTTAAGGACGAATAGTGACATTGTAATGAATCCTTTTGGCCTTCCAACTGTATGGAATTGGGATCATTACATAGAAGTGTTTAGACAACTTTCGGTAAATGGAAATAATTTTTTAGATATGCTTTTTAACAGCGTATGGTTTTCTGTTTTAGGCTCCTTGCTTACACAGTTTATCACATGTACATTTGCCTATACCTGTGCAAAGTATAAATTCCCTGGTGCGGGAATTCCATATATGGTTGTGTTGATTATGATTACATTACCAATCTATGGTAATACAGGAGCAATGTATAAGTTATTGCATTCGTTGGGATTAATTGATTCCTATGCCCGAGTGATTACAATGGCGGCAGGTTTCAATATGCATTTCTTGTATTATATGGCATATTTGAAAAATCTTTCATGGACCTATGCGGAAGCAGCAATGATGGACGGGGCAAATGATTTTCAGATATATTTCAGAGTAATGTTTCCACAAATGAAGCCACTTTTTGGAGCACTGTTCCTTTCAAGCTGGCTTACAACCTGGAACAGTTACGAAAATGAATTGTTATATCAGCCAAATTTACCTACCTTACCGGTTGGTATTTATCAATTCAATCTGGAAATGACTTATCGGGCTCGATTAGATATTCTGTTTGCAGCATGTGTGCTCATTTCCATCCCGGCAATTATACTTTTTATAGTATTTAATAAAACAATTACGACAAATGTTTCTGTTGGTGGTATCAAAGGATAGGAACACCATATTAGGAGGGTTATATATGAAAAAAATGAAGAAATTATTGGCTATGGCTCTTGTTATAGCATTATCAGTAGGTTGCATGACCGCTTGCGGTGGCTCTGGCGGGAAGAATAAAAATAAAGGTGGAGCCAAGAATATTGAAATCAGCTATTGGAATGCAGGTATGGGTTCTGAATGGCTAGACAATGTAATCAAAGCGTTTGAAACAAAATATCCAGAATACCATGTACATTACAATGCAAGTGCGGCACAGGAATCATACAAAGCTGCATACGGAATGCCGGATGCAGATACTGTAGATTTGTATATGGGTACATTCCAAGGAAGAACAGAATATTTAGAACCATTGGATGATGTACTTGATACAACTGTTGAAGGTGAATCAAAAAGCATTCGTGAAAAATTTGACTCAGACTATCTGGCATTAGAGAAGAATGGAGATAAAACCTACAGCACATCTATTGGTGGCGGTTTAATGGGAGTTGTGTATAACAAAGACATGTTTAAAGATGCAGGAATCAGTCAACTTCCAAGAACAACCAATGAGCTGGCATTGGTGGCATCAGCATTTACGGATAATGGAACACCAGCATTTTGTCATTTTAAAACATTGGGATACTGGCACTGGATGTTAGAATGTTGGGCAACTCAATACGATGGTGTTGACAACTATATGAATAATATGTATCAAAATCCAACAAAAGAAAAATTAACAACAAAAGATGGACGTTATGAGGCATTAAAAGTTATAGAGAAATTAATTACTCCAGAGTCCACATTACAAGGCTCTAATACGGCAAGCCATATTGAAATCCAGACACGTTTCTTAGGAGAAAAGTGTGCAATGATGATTAATGGTTCATGGTTGTCAAATGAAATGCCAGATAATGCAAGTATGGAAAAATTCACAATGATGAAAACACCGGTTATTTCTAGCATTACAGATAAACTCACTACCATTAAAGGCGAGACGGACCTTCGTAATGTAATTGCAGCAATTGACAAAGTGACTGACGGAGAAGAAAGCATTGATACTTATAAAAACGGAGAAGGCTATGTTGTAAATGGTAAAAATATTTCAGCAGCCGATTGGGATTATGTTCAGGCAGCAAGAAATTCATATCCATCTACCTATTTAGGAAATGTTGCATTTATACCTAACTACTCAGACTGTGTAGAAGGAGCAAAGTTATTCCTTACATTCTTATATTCAGATGAAGGATATAAGATTTATACAGATACAACACACGTTACATTGCCTATGAGTTTGGACCAAGGTTCTGTTGAAATTAAAGGATGGAATTCCTTTGAAAAGAATCAGGCAGAACTCATGTCTAAAGTGGAAAAAACTGTTTCAAGAGATATTAAGAGTGCAAACAGAATCTATAAAGATGGCGGTGGAGATGTATTAGCAAACTATAACTTTGTCTCTCCGCTTTGTACCAATAGTGCGGCTGATAAGAAAAATGCAGATGAAATATGGAATGCAATTATCAGCACAATTAAAGATGAATATGATGATTGGGTTGCAAATGTAAAGTAGGTGAAAATAGATGAAAAAAACAACAAACTTTAAGAAAGTAATATCGTTTGTGTTGACCACAATTATAATTGGAACTACCTGCCATAGTACGAATGTTATGGCAGGTTCCAGTGATATTATAATCGATAACTCTTCGTTTGCAGAAAGTCTTAATTCATCAGTTTGGAACGCACCAAACAGCGATATTGCAGTTTCAGATGGAAAGATTGTCTTTTCATCTGAAAACACAGAGGATTCAAGACTGATTACGAAAAATGCAATTATTAAGAGTGCTCAACATGACGAACTGTTTCGTGCAGAGCTCGGGATGAAATTGCAAGAAATTCCTCAGGGAAAAAGATTTGCAATTGCTTTCAGTTTGGCAAATTTGGAATCCGTTCTTCATGAGGAAGAAAGCATTGCATTGGTATTTACGAATGACAGTGGTGTTTTGAAAGCAGGTGTCTATACATATGATGCCGATGGTAATGAAGTTGCTCTAGTTGCTGCAAAGAAAATCGGAACTTCCTTCGGGAAAACGATGAACATTAAAGCAAGTGCAAAGCAGGATATGCAGTTTACAATCACGGTGAATGGTACAAGACTGTATGCAGACAAGGCTCCAATTGATTTGACAGGAAGAATCGGGTTTTTGCAAGACGCTACCTGTTTAGCAGAGATTAGTAATGTAAATATTGTGTCACACAAATACGACACACCGGAAAATCCGAATGTGGTGGAAGATTTTGAAAATGACACGATTAACGTGAATGCATTTGATTCTTATATGAATGGTTCTAACAACTATTACCCAGGTGGATTACGTATAGAAGAATACAATGGTGAAAATGTATTAATGTTTAGAAACGTAGGTATGGGATGGTTTGGAACAACCTATAAATACTCCAATTTTGAATGTACATTTGATGTTCCGTATGTGTTGTTCAATAATATTTTGAGAGAAGACGGAACAGTGCAACAGCCGGCCAGCAGTGGATTTATATTCTCTTATGGAGATGTTGCAGATTACTATGATACTTTTGGATATGACACCTCGGCAGATGCAATTATTTTTGAGAACAATGAGGTGCGCAATACCAAGGATTATTCTAAGAGAACAGTTATTAATAACATGGGCTTATATGATCGTGATAATAATGTAGGATATTCCGTGAAAATCAGAGTGGAAGATACGCAATTCACATTGGATATGAAGCCATTAGGAGCAACACAGTGGCAACAAATTCTTTCCTATAAAATAGGAAATGAGACACCTAACGGATACATTCATATATGGTCTGCAAGCTCTGCAAATTTTGCAATAGATAATTTTGCAGTTAAAAATCTGGATAAAGATGCAAATACCATTGAAGTAGATTACAAAGGCAGTGCGATTGAAGGAGCAGAAGATTGGGATTATAAACCAATGAAGGATGTCTATTTAGAAGTCGAAGATCAAGGACAATCACAGTGGTGGATGTTACCTGTTCTGGGAGCATCTATTGGAGTAGTATTTGTGTTGGCAAGTCTTTTGATTGCCAAGAAACAACGGAAGGAGGCTGGAAAGAATGTGTAATAAGTATATAAAACGTGGAATTAGTACACTGTTGGTTGCTGCAATGTTCTTAACAGTTCCTGGATGTTCAAAAGAAAAAGCGGTTGTTATTGAACCAATGGAAAAGGAAGAAGTACATACTTTATATTTTGATGCGTTGGGCGGAAAAGATGTCATGCCGATTTCCGGCTATTACGGCCCTAGAGATGAGTCGGTTAGCTTTGACGGACAGTCTTTGCCAGACCAGTTTACAGACGAGATGTTTCAAAATATTGCAGGTTGTGGAGTGAACATGATTCACCACACCTATACCAACTATCAGTTGGCGCCGGAATTGACCATTAAGATGCTGGAATTGGGAGAAAAGTACGGAATTGGCATAAATGTACAAGATTCGCAGGTTAGTCAGAGATTAGATGGTGATGCACTACCGTTGGAAGAGTTGGATGCAAGAATTAACGAGTATAGTGATTATCCTGCATTTACAGGTGTGTATGTTGTGGATGAGCCGGGCTCACCGATCTTCCGAGCAGAAGTGGGTGAATCCCGCTATATTGAGCGATACAAAACAGTTATCCAAAATCTTGGCAAATTGGGAGTTTTTGGTTCAGTCAATATGCTTCCACCAAATGATGAAAAAGAGTCTAGAGATGCATTGAATAAGTTCTTGGAAGATTATTGCGAAAACTATAATCCATTAAATCTTTCTTGGGACTATTATCTCTTTGATAAAGGATTTAGCACAGAACTATGGTTCTATACACTTGACAGATTCAGTTATTACGCAGACCAATACAAGCTTCCATTGTGGGTATATGTTCAGGCAGGTTCTCAGTGGAATGATGGTATGGAGAAATTCAATACAACGGATTTTTATCCAACAGAAGGTCAACTTCGCTGGAATGTGAATGTTTTATTAGCATCAGGTGTAAAAGGACTTGAATATTTCCCATTGGTGCAGCCATTCCATTTCTCATGGTCGAATGATCCTGAATACAACTTCCAACGCAATGGTTTGATTGGTGCATGGGGAAATAAAACACAGTGGTGGTATTATGCAAAAGACGCAAATGCACAAGTGGCAGCAGTAGATCATGTGCTTATGAACTCTGTGTGTAAGGGAGTTATTTTAACAGGAGAACAGGCGAAAAAGGATACGGCAGGATGTGAGTACCTAATTAAAGAAGGAACATCTTGGCGAGAATTAGCTGATGTAAAAGGCAATGCATATATTGGATGCTTTAACTATCAGGGAAAGACAGCGTTGTATGTTGTGAACTATGAGACAGAGTATGCTCAGAAAATCACATTAAAGCTTCAGGATTCCTATGACATGACCATTATACAAAGTACAAAGGAATCTCAAGTAAACACAAAAAATCTGAAATTAGATATGAAAGCAGGCGAAGGCGCCTTGATTGTATTCGATTAGAAAGGAGCAAAAGAGGGTGAAAAAACATACATTTTCAAAGAGAATCATAGCAGTTATATGTGCAATTGTCATGGCTGCCAGTGGTTTTATGTTGCCATCTTTTGTGCAGAAAACAAAGGCACAGGAACCAGAGTTTTCAGAAATAACGTTTAGTGATTATGTAAGATATAATCCAACTACCCAAGCACCAGAAGGGGCAGTCCAAGATGGATTATATGTGGGTGGCGATTACATCATAGGTACAATATCTGAAAAACATACCACATTGGATGGTGTGGCGTTCAATGGTATTGTGAAGTTTACCGATGATGTAGCTGCAAATCCACAGAATACAAGTATTCGTATCGGTGGTCCTAATCAATGGAATCAATGGCCGGGAATTGGTATTTATTATAACCAAGGAATTGTATTGTACAATTTTACAACTGTAGGATACGGAGAACTTTGTCATGTGCCGGAAACAGACCCAGTAACATTCAAGAACAAAGAGATGATTCTTAGACTTGAATTTCAAGTTGAAAATCAGACTGATCTCCGCATTACATTCAGTATTGACGGAACGGAATATTATAACGATGTGATAGTAGGACTGGCAGGGGTTCTAGGACACGGAATCTTAGTGTATGGCGAAGGAGCGGGCATTGAGCTGAAGTCTTATCTACCAGGACAGGAACCGAAGTTCACAGAACTTACTTTTGATGACTATGGTGTATCTGATAACACCTATACTGTTGGCAATCATTTACCAGTTGCTACAAAAAAGGTTACAAATCTAAGTAATGTAGCTTTTACCGGAGCAATGACATTTACAGGAAGTGAAAGCCAAGCAGAACTGAATTGTCTTCGAATTGGTGGATTAAATCAATACAACACATGGGCTGGTATAGGTGTTTATTATGATAACGGTATTGTTCTTTGGGATTATACTGGTGCTACCACTACAAATGGCGGTCTTTTGTATCATCTGGTGGATAGTGAAAGTGCTTCATATAAAGACCAAAAGGTAATGGTAAGGTTGACATTTGAATACATCAATGACAATCAGGATGTACGTCTTGGCTTATGGGTTAATGGCACGCAGTATTTCTATAAGACAGTATTAGGTTTGGCGGAGAAATTAGGACCAGGATTGCTAGTAAATGCGAGCAGTGCACCAGTTGCGGTGGAATCTTATGTGCTGCAGACCATGCCGTCTGCCGAGTTGAAGGACATTACATTAGAAGATTTTGATATTGCAGAAGATGCTAGTGTCGGAACAGATGGCTTATATGGCTCTTATAAAAGTGGCTCACTAGATGGCACACGCTTCTCCACTTATATAACATTGCCAGAGCGCGTGGGTGGTAGTTATCTCCGATTTGGAGGAACAGAAGCCAGTGGCGGATGGAATGGATTTAGTATCAAATCATGGAAAGATAATACAACAGAACTAGAGTTGAGTGATCAAAGCGGAAATACCGGTTATTTGTCTTATTGTAGTACAGATGTTGCTGGTAGCAAACTGATAGGGCAACAGATTAAACTTACCATTACAACAGAGTTTTTTGATGCGGACAGAGACGGCAAGGAAAATGATGTTATGTATGGCATTTACTTTAATGATGCTCTTTACAATAACCAGCCGGTTGTACTCAAAGATCATGTTGATTATGTAGGTGGCGCAATCCTATTTTATACAGATAATGCTGGATACCCGATTGAGTTAAAACAGGCAAAGCAACTCACTTTGGACGATCTCGGTTTCTTGAGCGGTAAGTTTGACAATAGTTACTATGTGGAAGAGCAATATGAAGGCTCCTTGATGAATACCGTACTGACACAAAAGGTTACATTTAGTAATCACGCGGGTACACAGATGAACTATGCAGGGTCTTACAGCTGGGCAGGGATTCGATTTGTCACCCAGGCAGACGGAACGATTGTTATTCGAAATGCCGGAGGAGAGTTTACTTATGAGTATACGCTGTCTCCGGATATTACAAAGACGCAATTGCTGGGAAAAGAATTAGATCTGAAATTAGAACTGTACCAAACTGGAGCAGATGCAAGACTTGCAGTATACATTAACGGAAAACTTTATAATAATCAGTCTTTCCTATTAAATGGTGCTGCGGATAAATTTGGCGGTTATTTCGGGTATGCTGTAGTAGATGAGAAGGGCTATGTAGAATTAAAGACACAAATCGGACACGAATCATACAACCTGGCGAACGGTCCATATTTGGTCAGTGGAATAGGCTGGCTGAATGGAACAGGAGTCCTAACCGTAAATGGTACGGCACCAGGGTGGACCATTACGATACCGGGAGATTACACCATAAACTCTACTGGTGATGGCTCATACAGAAAAAGGGTAATTCTTTATTATTATGGGGATGCACATCCGGATGGAGAAATGGATGTAAGAGACTTAGTGGCTACAAAGAAGGCACTTCACCAGGTATCCTTATCGTCTTATGCAGCGAAAAAAGGAGCAGATGCGAATGGCGATGGAACCATAAATACGGCAGATTTAAGTAGCATTCAAGAAACCCTTATAGGAACAGGAACGTTACAAAATATAAAGGACCGAGTGATTAGTTATGAAGAAAATGTGATGCCGATTGCAGGCTACAGTGGTCCTCGAAGGACATCGGATAAAAACGGAAAGACCTATGACTATATGAATGATGAGACATATCAATTGATAAAAGATATGGGAATCAACTTGATTAGTTATACGACTTCTCAATATCTGACAGATGAAGAGAAAAAGGCTGAAATTTTAGAAGGTCTTGCCTTTGCTGAGAAATATGGCTTAGGAGTATATGTACGTGACGGAAGATTAGGTAGCAAGGATAATACACCAGACTGGAAACTATCACAGTTTATCAGTGTTTTTGCACAGTATTCATCATTCAAAGGGTTTGCAGTTATTGATGAGCCATATACCGAATATTACGGAAATAAATATTGGGTACAAAGTGGAACAGCAAAATTGGAAGACTATGACGAGATTTCAAGTAACGTTAATGGATATACCAATCTGATTGGCTATGTAAACTTAAACCCAATGAGAGAATCTCTCGGTGGTGACGATTATAGAGAAGATTACGAAAGATATTTGGAAGATTACATTGAAATGTATGATGCAAGGGTACTGTCCTTTGACTGCTATCCATTTGATGCTGATACTACATTTGCTTCCTATTTCGATACACTATCAGTAATCAGAACAAATGCTATAGAGCATAACTTGCCATTCTGGACCCATATTCAGGCAGGAACGAACTGGAATGGTAATGTCAATAATGGTATAGCTGCGACAGTAAACAACACACCAACGGAAGGAGAATTGTTGTGGAATGTCAATACCAGTTTGGCATATGGTGCAACAGGAATTCAATATTTTCCACTCATTCAGCCACCATTCTTTGCATATACCAAGGGAACATTTAGTTGGTCTCCGATCACATACGACTTTGAAAGAAATGGTCTAATCGGAGCAAATGGTGTTGCAAACAAATGGTATTACTATGCACAGAAGGCAAATCGCCAAATTGCAGCAGTTGATGAAGTGCTGATGAATGCAGAGAGTTTGGATATTCTGGCAGTAGGAACGACAGCACAGTCAGATACGGGAATTACAAAGACTACATACAAAGGATTGGCTTCCCAAAATGCGATTAATGCTTCTAATGGAGCAATTGTAGGTGTATTCGATTATTGGGGAAAAACAGCATTTTATGTAGTAAATTATGATACACAAAATCTACAGGATATAACATTAAACTTTGATGGAACAAAAGAATATTCCATCATTTCAGCAACACAAGAAACCAAGATCACAGGACAGACATGTGCTTTAAACTTGGAAGCAGGTGGAGCAGCATTGGTGGTTGTTGAATAGAAATTATAGAAAGGAGTGAAAACGGTATGAAAAAGACAATTTTCCAACGTTTATTGGCGGTTGCAATGGTAGTGACCCTGCTTTTTACTGGTCTGCATTTACCTTCCATGGTGGAAGCAGCACCGGAACCGGAGCTCTCGGAGATTACATTTAGCGATTATATCAGTTATAACCCAAGTACCGGTGTGCCGGAAGGAGCAGTACAAGACGGATTATATGTTGGCGACAATTATGTAATAGGAACTATATCTGGAAAACATGCCACATTAGATGACGTGGCATTTAATGGTATCGTGAAGTTTACAGATGATGTAGAACAGAATCCGCAGAATACCTGTATCCGTATTGGTGGACCATCTCAATGGAACCAATGGCCTGGAATTGGTATTTATTATGATAATGGAATTGTTTTGGCAAATTATACAGGAGTATCAGATGGTCAACTTTGTTATGTGCCGGAAACAGAACCAGCAACATTTTTAAATGCAGAAGCGATTATAAGAGTAACATTTCAGGTTGAAAATGTAACGGATATTCGTATTACATTCAGTATCAATGGAACTGAATATTATAATGATGTGGTAGTTGGATTAGCTGGCGTACTGGGACACGGAATTTTAGTTTATGGTGAAGGGGCAGGAATTGAGCTGAAATCTTATTTGCCACAAAAAGAACTTTCGGAAATTACGTTTAGCGATTATATCGGTTATAACCCAAGTACTGGCGCACCAGAAGGAGCAGTACAAGACGGATTATATGATGATAGCAATTATATCATAGGTACTATCTCCGAAAAACATGCCACCTTAGATAATGTTGTATTTAATGGTATTGTAAAGTTTACAGAGATTGTGAACGACAATCCGCAAAATACCTGTATTCGTATTGGTGGCCCATCCCAATGGAATCAATGGCCAGGAATCGGTATTTATTATGATAACGGAATTGTTTTGGCGAATTATACAGGAGTATCCGATGGTCAACTTTGTCATGTGCCAGAAACAGATCCAGTCACATTTTTGAATGAAGAAGTAATTATAAGAGTTGCCTTTCAGGTAGAAAACGGAACAGATATTCGCGTTATATTTAGCATAAATGGAATCGAATATTATAACGATGTGGTAGCTGGATTGGCAGGTGTACTGGGACATGGAATTTTAATTTATGGTGCAGGGGCAGGTATTGAAATAAAATCCTATCTGCCAGGAGAAAATCCGTTACCAGAACCAGAGCCAGAACCAGAGCCAGAGTGGACACCATCTGAAGATTTGACGGTCATTACTCCTGCAGACTTTGGGTTGACAGTTAAAAACATTACCTCCTTTGAGCATGGTACATATGAAGGTGTGGTATTAGATGGAACTCGATTTACGACAATGATTACCTTGCCGGAGAGACAGAATGGAACCTACCTTCGTTTTGGTGGTACAGATGCAGAAGGCTGGACAGGACTTGGTCTTAAGGTATGGAAGAGTGATACTTCTGAATTAGAAGTATCAGATAATAGCGGCAACACAAGTTACATTGACTATATTGCAGCAAAAGCAGATGAAGCATTATTAGGACAACAAGTAAAACTTGACATTACCACAGAGTTTATAGATGCGGATAATGATGAAATAGAAGATGATGTATTATATGGCATCTTCTTCGATGATGAACTTTATAAGACAATTGTGTTCAATGATCACACACAATATGTCGGTAAAAAAATCATGTTCTACACCGATAGTGCAGAATATCCGATTCTTCTGGAGTATGAATTGGAAGAAATTCAGAAACCGGAGTTACAGTCGGTAACCATGCAAAGCATGGGAATCATGGATGGTAAATATACCTTCTGTGGTGATTTGGTGGCGCAGGGAAGTCATACAGATACATTGGTAGGAACAACACTTACACAGAAGATTACCTTCAGTGAACATGCTGGAACATGGTTCCATTATGCAGGAGGAGAAAGTGCATGGTATGGAATCCGCTTTGTAACGCAAGAGGATGGAAGCATCACATTTAAGGCAGCAGCAGATGAATTTTCTAACAACGGTGTATTGACACCGGAGATTGCAGGAACAGATTTGCTCGGTGAGGAAATTGAACTTGGAATTGAGCTGTTTGAAAACGGCGAAAATGTGATGATGGGTGTTTATATCAACGGTATCTTATATAATGACCAGTATTTCACATTGCTTGGCGCAAAAGGAAAATTAGGTAACTACGCATCCTTCTATGTTTCAAATGATGAAGGCTATGTGATAATTGGTAAACCAGTTGCAGCACCATCAGTAGATGACAGTTTTAAAAAGATTACATTTAACTCTTATGATATGGAAAGCGGTATTTACAAATACAATCCACTTGGATTGTCTGCAAGTGGAGATGGTGGTCTCACCAGTTTAGACCGTGTTGTATTTTCAGACACAGTAAATTTCTCGGATGCAGCAGGCGTGCAAATGCGTTTTGGAGGAAAAACCTCACCATGGGAAGGCATGGTTTGGGAATCTATTGGAGATGGTAAGTTGCAGTTGACTGCAGCTACAGGGGGATTTCCTGCAATGGTATTCGATTCAGAAACCGCAGGTGTCAAACTGACCGGAAACGATGTGGAAGTGATATTCAGCTTCGAATATGTGGATTCTGACGGAGACGGAAAGAAAGACGATGTGAAATTTGGTGTATGGTTCGATGGAAAAGCATACAATGACCGTTGGATCTACTTAAGAGATTATGCAGAGAAACTTGGCGGTTATCTTGGAGTTTATTGTCCAAACGAGCAGACTACATTGAAGATTTACACATACATGCCTCCAATTGATTTCGCTGAGTTTGGATTTACCGTAAACTGGGCAATCGAATTAGGATTAAAGAAAAAGTAAGAGGAATTGTCTTATGGGAAAGTGTATTTTTGAGAATAAAACATCGTTTGAGCACTTTGGGTTAATGATAGATAATTCCAGAACAGCAGTAATGAATGTGGCAACAGTCAAGCGCATGATAGATATTATGGAAGCGCTTGGCTACAACACATTGATGTTATACACGGAAGATACATATGAAGTAAAAGGACAGCCATATTTCGGCCATTTGCGTGGGCGCTATAAACAGGAAGAACTGAAGGAAATAGATGCCTACGCAAAGGCTCATGGCGTGGAGTTGATTCCGTGTATTCAGACACTGGCACACATGAATTGTCTTATGTATTGGCAAGAGTATTCTTCCATTGCAGATTGCAATGACATTCTATGTGTAGGAGAGGAAAAAGTATATCAACTAATAGAGGATATTTTTAAAACTCTTTCTGAATGCTTTACCTCTCGCACAGTGAACATTGGTATGGATGAAGCCTTTATGGTAGGGCTGGGACAATATTTGCAAAAGCATGGATATCGTAATCGCACGGATGTGCTGTGTGAACATTTGGAAAGGGTAACAACCATAGCTAAACGATATGGATTTGATGTATGGATGTGGAGCGACATGTTTTTCCGTCTTGCTACCGGTAATTACTGTGAAGATGGAGAAGTTGATAAAACAGTTAGCGACATGATTCCGGATAACGTGAGGTTGATTTATTGGGATTACTATCATACTGACGAGGCACATTATGATAAATGGCTTCAGCAGCATGAAGAACTGAAAGAGGGCACCCTATTTGCAGGCGGACTTTGGACATGGACAGGATTTGCACCACATAACCGATATGCCATTGAGAATTGCAAGGCGGCGACGAAAAGCTGTATACGCAACGGCATTCGGGATGTCATGTATACCATTTGGGGTGACAACGGAGCGGAGTGTTCTCGTTTTGCAGTAATTCCAGCCATGTTTTATGGTGCCTGTGTGGCTCACGGGATAGAGGATGAAATAGAGATAAAAAAGAAGTTCAAGGAACATTTCGGTATTGAATTTGATGATTATATGTTAATAGATTTACCGGGGACAGCCAATGATGATGATGGATGTCCGGACCCAGACAAATATATGCTTTACTGTGATTGTCTGATGGGCAAGTTTGATTTGAATGTAAAAGCAGACGATGGTGCTAAGTATGCAAGAGTAGCAGAAAAAATGGCTCCGCTTACAAACCATCTGGAGTTTGGTCCTACATTTGCTTCTATGAAAGCTTTGTGTGAAGTGTTGGAAGTGAAGTTCACACTAGGCGTTCGTACGAGAGAGGTGTATTTGTCCGGAGACAAGGAAAGATTACGAGAAATGTTGGCAGAGTATGATGAAGTATTACTGCGAATTGAACATTTTTATGAAGCGTTCCGTACCCAGTGGCTGACAGAGAATAAGCCTCATGGCTTGGATTCACATGATACTCGAATTGGTGGACTTATTCATCGTATCAAACAGTGCAGAAGATGTGTGAATGAATATGTGGAAGGGAAATTAGAACGTATTGAGGAACTGGAAGAACCGGTATTGGATTTTCTGTGCCGGGGAGAATATATTGCTGAAGAAGATAAGCATGCTTTTCAATTTAATGGTTGGGGTGCTTACGTGACGGCAAGTATTATATAACAATGCAGATGAGTTGAGAAAGAAAGGGAAAATGTATGAAGTATGTAAAGCCAGAAATGGAAATTATTAAAATGGAAATGAGAGAAGTCTTTACGCAAATCTCTACTGTACCTGGAGTGTCTGATGGTGAAATACCTGGTGCAACGGTACCAGAGGAACCATTCTAAGAGGAAGGAGAAAACAAAATGAGTAAAAAAAGTATAAAAGATATAATGAAGCAAGTAGTAGCAGGATGTTTGGCTGCATTTATGATTGTTACAGGATTCATTCTGATTCCACAGAAGGCAAAGGCGGCAGAAGATATCGTTAAAGACGAGATTGTTTATACCCCAATGGATATGGCTACATATTGGAGTGTGGAAAAGAAAACAGCACCAGTAAAACCAGATTATATTTTTGCAGGCTGGTATACTGCAGATGCCAGCAAAAATGTGACAGCTATCAAAGCAGAAAATGGGATTCCGGAAGGAACTACCACTTATGCAAAATTTGTTCCATCCTATGTTTTAAGTGTGAAAACACAGGTAGAAACAAAGGCTGAGGTTGCCTCTACGGATACAAAACCGGAGAAAACCTTCCTTAGAGTGCTTTCAGCAGTAGATTCAGGTGATTATACAAATGTAGGATTTGAAATTTTGTTAGGTAACAAGGAAACTGTGCTAGCAGTAGATCCGATTACTCAAGTGTATGCAGGATTAAAATTAAGCAAAGACGCTGAACAAGTAGTATATCCAAATGTCGAATTTGGAGATGCTGCGAAATACTTTATTGCCTTAGATTTAAAGGATATTCAAACAGCAAGTTTCAGCAGCAAGATTTATGTAAGACCATACTGGACAACGTTAGATGGAACAAAAGTAGAGGGGCTTGCAAAGTATGTACGTGTAGAAGATAAATATACAGACCACAAATATCTTAGTGTTCCGGTCAATCTTCTCACAGATGGTGCAAATCCTATTAAAATGGCAGCAGGAATGGTAGAAATCACTTTTAATTCGGAAAAATTTGAAGTTGCTACAGTTGATAATAACGCAAAAATTGATACTGGAAGAGTATTACCGGAAATGAAGTATGCCATTACGGAAGGTAAAATTAAATTTGTTGGAAATGCAACTACGACGGGCACAGATGTGACAGCCGATGGATTGTACGCAAATGTCAGATTCCAGAAAAAAGCAGGTTTTGAAAATGCAACGGAAGATGATTTAAATTTAGAGATTAAGGCAAAGAAATTCTGTGATTGGGCAGAAGAACTTAAAGAAGTGACAGCTTGGTAATTCGATAGTAGTTAAAGGAGGCAATAGCATGTTGAAAAGATTATTATCGAATAAAAAACTTTTGGCTGTGATTATTGTTGTTACATTGATAGTGGTTGGAATTGTAATTGCTATTTTGGCGAAACCAGATCCAAAATCAGAAGGAAAACCAGATGAGAATATTAAAACAGAATTAGGGCAATCACAGGATGATGCAGATGACGATGGCTTGCAAATCAAGGATGAAATTGATGGAGCGGTAGATAGTGTTGATGCGTCAGGTTCTTGGGATGAACCGAAAAATGATACAACTCAGAACGAGGGCAGTCAAAACAGTGGTAATGGTAATCAGAATGAGAATCAGAATCAGGATGATACTCAGGATGAGAATAACAACAATAACAATGCTGAAGAAGGGTCAGATGAAGAAATCCTCGAAGATGATAAGGAATGGGGAGAGATTTACTAGTCAATTGATAAATCAAATTTGACCTAAAAGAAAGGAGCATTTTATGAAACATACAAAAAAGTTTATTTCTATGCTGCTGATAGTGTGTATGTTAGGGTTAACCGTATTTAGTGATATTGGAGCATTAGGAACAGACGCTACAGTTTCAGCAGCAGATGAAACGACAGCAATGAAAGAGCTGACATTTGCTGATTTTGGGATCGCAGATGGAGAGTATAGTGCAGCGCCGTATAGCCAAACAAATATTAATGCATTAAAGCATTGTAATCAAAATACGGCATTTAAAAACACCGTTTTCAGCGGGAACTTTTTGTTTCCAACACCGGACTCAGGTGCAAGAACGCAAAGCAGTAGAGTGATATTTGGAAGTAAAAATGCTTGGGAAGGATTTTACTTTAGCGTAAATCCGGCTGGTAGTATTATGCAGTTTTATATCAGCTCTGTTGTTGAGTCAGGAGCCGATGATACGGGATTCTTTATTAGAACAGACCAAGGGACTCATAATAATTGGATTGGCAGTTTTGTTGACAAGGAGTTTAAGTTAGAGATTTCCTTTGAGGCCTTAGATTATGATGGGGATGGCTCTGAAGACGATGCCAAAGTCAAGGTATACATCAATGACAGACAGTGTGAACTGTTCCGTTCAGACAATAGTACTTTCTATGATGAATGGTATATTCAGGGGGCTTATTCAAAGGGCAATCTGACCAACAATATTTATTTTCAAAATACAAATGCAGACAATACCATTCAAATTTCTTCTGTTAAAACAGAAAAGAAACTGAGAGAGGTTTCTTTTAAAGATGTGGGATTTGCGGATGGATACCATGGAAGTAAGACACTGAATTATGCCTACTCTTTAAAGGATACAGTTGTTTCTTCAAAAGTCACCTTATCAGATGGTGCGTATTTCATGTATGGAAGTACGAGCTGGAATACATTTATTGTGCAAAAAACTGCAGCAGGAACATTTAAAATGTACAAAAACGGAAGCGGTCCGACGCTTCTTGGGGATACAGCCACAATCTATGCTTATGAAACAGATTTTGAGAATCTGGACTTTGAAAGTCAGTTTACGTTATCTGTTACAACAGAAGCATATGACTGTGATGGAGATGGAGTAGCGGATGACGCAAAAGTAGGTTTTTGGGCAGATGGAAATCTTCTTGGAAATCGCTACTTTGGTTTTCAAGACCAGTTTGTTGATGGAAAGACAATGAATGGTTTTTATGTGTATTATGTAACATTCGAATCTACGCCTTATACATTATCAGGCCAGCTTAGAGAATTAACATTAGCTGATTTTGGATTGGAATCAGGTATTTATTCATCCAGTGCTATAGCAGGACCATTTGGTTCTAAGAAACCATCTACTCTTATGGATACAGTTTTGACGATGGATGTGGAAGTGTCCGGAGAAGAATCTTGGATTCAATATGCATCCAACCGAAGCTATTATTGGGATGGACTTTGCTTACAGTTCAATTCAAATGGAAACTTATATGCACAATTCTGGAAACAATCGGATGAATCCGTATGGCGTTCGCAAGAAACAATCACGCCGGAAGATGCAGGACTTACATCATTCAGAGACAATAAGTTTAGCTTAAGTATCAGTTTGGAACGTTGTTCATTAGACCTTGATCATGCAGATAATGATATACAGGTAGGTATATGGTTCAACGGTAAGCTTGCAAAAGGACAGTATCTTTTTGTGAAGGACCATGCAGACAATGTACCGAATGGTATGGGCTTATTTACAAGTAGATGGTCCAATGGAGAGGCAACCATAAAACTTAACTATGAACCAGATCCTGTACTTTCAGAAGAACTTACACAGTTAACATTGGAGGATTTTGGTGTAGCATCTGGCGTTCATTCTTCAAGCAAAGTTGCAGGAGCATACGGAACGAAGAAACCAGCTACACTTTTAGATACCGTTTTCACTGTGGATGTGGAAGCATCAGGAGAAGAAGCATGGATTCAATATGCATCTACCAGAAGCGCTTACTATTGGGACGGATTAATGCTCCGTTTCAATACCAGCGATGTTATATATGTGGATTTCTGGGAACAGTCAGACGGAAGTGAGTGGCATCCACAGGCAACCATTACGCCGGAGGATGCAGGTCTTACCACATTTAGAAACCAGAAATTCAAACTGCAAATCAGTTTGGAGAGATGGGATGCAGATAAAGATGGTGCAAACAACGATGTTCGTGTAGGTTTATGGTTTAATGGCAAACTTGCAAAGAAGACTTATTATTATATAAAAGATAAAGCAGATAGTGTACCGACAGGTATGGGCGTATTTACGAGTAGATGGTCAAATGGAGAGTCAACATTAAAACTCGACTATGTGGCACCAGAGGTCCTTTCAGAGAGATTACGTAAGCTCACATTGAATGACTTTGGAATGGCAACCGGCGAATACTATTCATCTGGTTCCATTGGAGGACCATTTGGAAGCAAAAAACCATCGTCTCTTTTAAATACGGTTCTTTCTTTAGACGTAGAAGTATCAGGAACAGAATCATGGATTCAGTATGCATCAAAGAGAAGTTATTATTGGGATGGACTTTGTTTGCAGTTCAACACAAACGGAAATGTATATGTACAGTTCTGGCAACAATCCGCTGATACAGTATGGCATCCACAAGAAACCATTACGCCGGCTGACGCAGGACTTACTTCATTTAGAGATGAAAAATTCCGTCTGGACATTAGTTTAGAACGATGGGATGTAGATGAAGATGGTGAAAATAACGATGTGCGAGTAGGCTTGTGGTTTAACGGAAAACTTGCAAAGAATCAGTACTATTATATCAAGGATCAGGCAAGCAATGTGCCTACGGGAATGGGATTGTTTACAAGCAGATGGTCTAATGGTGAGGCTAAGATCAAACTTGCAAGTGCAACTCAAACCCATGAAACATTTGACATATTGACATTAGAAAGTTTTGGAATGACACCTGCTGTATGTGGTGTTGGAACAGCGAATAATCCGTATCACGTAGGTGTGTCAAGAAGCAATACGGTAGAAACATTAGATGATAAGATTTTCTCTACCAACGTGCGTTTTAATTCCTATGACTCAGATATCTATTATGCTAGAAGAAATAGTAATAACTGGGATGCACTTCGTATTGGGAATGTAACCGATAACGAATCGAAAGGAAATGACAAAGCAAGATGTTTCCGATTAACAAATAGCAATGGTACGATTGCAAGAACCTTTGATGAAGGAATTGCAGGAACACGACTTTCCAATGATACCTTTAATTTAAAAATCTCTACTCGAAACGTGGATAGTGATGGCGATGGTGCCTTCGACGATTTGGAACTTGGAGTTTGGTTTAATGACAAATTATATAGTAACACGTATATGTATTATGCAAATATGGCAGATGTATATACACCATATGTAGGTACGTATTGTAACACGGACAGAGGTGAAGTGGTTCTTGGTGACATTGTACAGACAGAGGCGACACCGATTACCTACTGTGCGGATAAGTTTGCATATTTTGTAGATGGAGATACAGTGACAGTAGATGGCACTGATTGTGGAGCGTCTAAGACTTTGAGTGCACCGGGCGTATATGATGTGACATATACAGATTTAGATAGTACCTATATGGAAAAAGTTACTGTTTATAAGACAAACGACATTACGGAAAATGGTGATGTGGATGTGCGTGACTTAGTTGCATTGAAAATGTATGTTGCAGATAGAAGACAAATCAATGCAGCGGGAGAACAAGCAATAGGTGCAGGACAAGGATTTGATGGTGCTACAGCATATGATAAAATGGTAGAACATCTTTTGGGAGACTCTAATGTAATTGGTGCAAAAGAATTCTCAGAAGAACTTGTCGGAACACAGACTGGAGCAGGTACTTATGTTGCTGCTGTAGATACTACAGAAGAGGGAACATCTGTGATGAGTTTCACAGAAACACAGACTGACAATTATAAGTCCAATGCTGATACATTTGATGGTATGGGACTTGATTATGTTCTTGACTTTGCAACAGACAGAGACATCAAAGTGTTGCAAATCACAGACACACAGCTTGTTGACAGTACACAGGATACAACAAACTTGACAGCTGAAAAGATTGAAGATTACAAACCAACCGATGAGAACAAAGCGAAGTTATTATACAACGAGCTTGATCAATTGGTGGCAGAAACGAAACCAGATGTCATTCTTCTTACAGGTGATATCGTATGGGGGACTTACGATGATGCAGGAACCTTGTTTGAAGATATTGTAGCTCATATGGATTCCTATAAGATTCCTTGGGCACCGATTATGGGAAATCACGACCAAGAGACTGCAAAAGGTACAGCATGGATTTGTGACTTGCTTAGAAGTGCAGAATATAGTATATTCACTCGCAATAACGAACTTGGTGGAAATGGAAATTACTCTATCGGTATTGCAAAAAATGGTGAGCTAGAAAGAACGATTTTCATGATGGACTCTAGTGGTATTTATGGTGCTTCTAAGGAAGAAATTCAAAGTGGTGAAGCAAACTATGTATATATGTTGCACGAGGGGCAGATAGCATGGTATCGCACTATTGCAGATCGTACAAAAGTAAAATCGTTTGTATGTATGCATGCGAATTCAGCAGATTTTATGACAGCATTACAAGAAAAAGGATATCAATCCATGATGGATAATGATTACAATAAAGCATACTATGACCTGGGAATGGATAACACCCAAGAAGACTTTGGTTTTAAGTATGAGGCGAAAACAGGTGGTATGCAAACAAAAGAATACTTATATCCATACTTCCAAGCAGCAGGAACAGATGGTGTCTTTATAGGCCATGACCATAGTATTTCACTAAGTATTAAGTGGAAAGATATTCGCTGGACTTGGGGATTAAAGACTGGTCGTTACGCAAGTTATTGGGAAAAGACGGGGGGTACTTTAATCACCTTGGATGGTTCAGACTTTGTTGTAGAACATAAAGTAATCACAGATACGAGTGTGGCACAATAGTGCCACACATAAAAGAAAGGGGAAATGCAAATGAAACATACAAAAAAGTTTATTTCTATGCTGCTGATAGTGTGTATGTTGGGATTAACCGTATTTAGTGATATTGGCGCGTTGGGAACAGACGCTACGGTTTCAGCAGCAGATGATACGACAGCAATGAAAGAGCTGACATTTTCTGATTTTGGAATCGCGGATGGAGAGTATAGTGCAACGCCGTATAGCCAAACAAACATTAACGCATTAAAGCATTGTAATCAAAATACGGCATTTAAAAACACCGTTTTCAGCGGGAACTTTTTGTTCCCGACACCGGAATCGGGTACGAGAACACAAAGCAGTAGAGTGATATTTGGAAGTAAAAATGCTTGGGAAGGATTTTACTTTAGCGTAAATCCGGCCGGTAGTATTATGCAGTTTTATATCGGCTCTGTTGTTGAGTCGGGAGCCGATGATACAGGATTCTTTATTAGAACAGACCAAGGTTCTCATAATAATTGGATTGGTAGTTTTGTTGATAAGGAGTTTAAGTTGCAGATTTCCTTTGAAGCAGTGGATTCAGATGATGATGGTTCACAGGATGATGCCAAAGTCAAGGTATATATCAATGATAGACAGTGTGAGCTGTTTCGTGCAGACAATAGCACTTTCTATAATGAATGGTATATTCAGGGAGCTTATACAAAAGGTAATTTGACAAATAACATTTATTTTCAGAATACAAATGCAGATAATACCGTTCAGGTATCTTCCATTGCCAGTGAAAAGAAACTTAGAGAGATTTCTTTCAAAGACGTTGGATTTACAGATGGATACTACGGAGGAAAGACGCTAAATTATGCCTATTCTTTAAAGGACACAGTTGTTTCTTCGAAAGTCACTTTATCAGATGGTGCGTATTTCATGTATGGAAGTACGAGCTGGAATACATTTATTGTGCAAAAAACTGCAGCGGGAACATTTAAAATGTACAAAAACGGAAGCGGTCCGACGCTTCTTGGGGATACAGCCACAATCTATGCTTATGAAACAGATTTTGAAAATCTGGACTTTGAAAGTCAGTTTACGTTATCTGTTACAACAGAAGCATATGACTGTGATGGAGATGGAGTAGCAGATGACGCAAAAGTAGGTTTTTGGGCAGATGGAAACCTCCTTGGAAATCGTTACTTTGGTTTTCAAGACCAATTTGTCAATGGAAAGACAATGAA
>JAZRPT010000102.1:0-10553 GCA_045649385.1 Faecalimonas sp.
CAAATATACAAGTTCTGTAAATAACTTATCATTTTTCTTTAAAAAAATGCCACCACAAACAAGTGATGGCATTTACATTTTCTAAGCTGATGGCGGGACTTGAACCCGTGACCTCCGCCTTACCAAGGCGACGCGCTACCGACTGCGCCACATCAGCACACTGTCTTCGACAGTACTTTTATATACTACTATATGTACCGTCGAAAGTCAAATGTTTATTCCAAAATTGTACGCATTTTTTGTCTGATCCTCTGCAATGCATTATCAATGGATTTTGGACTTTTATCCAGTAGTTCTGCAATGGAACGATAATCTTCACCTTGCAAGTGCAAATGCAACACTCTTCTTTCCAAATCACTAAGTCGCTGATTCAATTCACTCACCAACATTAACATACGTTCCTTATCCAAAAACAATTCTTCCGGATTATTATTCGTTGTCATTTCCAATTGTTCAATGAGCGGCGACTGTTTATTATCAGAATGCGCCTTCTTAATATCATACAAAGAAACATAGGAATTAAGCGGCATATGTTTCTGTCTTTGAGACAGCTTAATTGCAGTATACATTTGACGGGAAATACATAATTCTGCAAAGCTATAAAAGGATGACTCTTGATTGGTATCATAGTCTCTGATGGCTTTAAATAACCCTATCATACCTTCCTGTATCAAGTCATCATTTTCCCCGCCCAGCAAATACATCGCCTTCGCTGCTCGTATCACCACATATTTATATTTACTGATAATGTAATCCATGATAGCAGTTTCACCTTCTCGAAGTTTACGAATCAACTGCTCATCCGGCATATTTTCATACTTACTCATATTATTTCAAACGTTGTCTTACGATTTCATATGCAAGCACACCCGCTGCCACAGATGCATTCAATGAATCGATATCACCTTCCATTGGGATAGATGCAATAAAGTCACACTTCTCTTTTACCAGGCGACTCACACCTTCTCCCTCATTTCCAATTACAAGTCCAATCGGCCCTGTGAGATTTAAGCGATACATGGACTCTCCACCCATGTCAGCGCACACAAACCAAAGACCTCTTTCCTTTAATTCTTCCATCGTCTTTGCAAGGTTTGTCACCTTTGCAACCGGAGTGTAATTCAATGCCCCTGCTGATGTTTTCGCTACAGTAGCAGTCAGCCCCACTGCGCGATGCTTCGGAATAATCACACCATGAGCTCCCGCCAGATTTGCGGTTCGAATAATGGCTCCCAGATTATGTGGGTCCTCTATATTATCCAACAAGATAATAAATGGATCCTCTCCCTTTTTCTCAGCCAAAGCAAAAATATCTTCTACCTCCGAATATTCATACGCCGCCGCATAAGCAATGACACCTTGATGTTTCTTTGTCTCTGATAACTGGTCCAATCTTTCTTTTGTAACAAACTTTAAAATGGTATCATGCTTTTTGGCTTCTCTCACAATCGTACGAATCGGCCCATCCTGACATCCATCTAACACAAATAGCTTGTCTACCGGTTTTCCCGAACGAAAAGCTTCAATTACCGCATTTCGTCCCTCTATTACTAAATTCTGTACTTTGATTTCTTCACTCATAAATCCCTCCATAAAGAAATTACTGCGCATCTACCTTGCTGTGCTCCAAACTATCTAGCCCGATTTTCACCAAATCTAACAACCGCTTGTAATCCTTCTTTAAATATAAGTAGCCCAAAATCGCCTCAAATCCTGTCGCACGGCGATAATCCGTAATGGACTGATTCTTTGCAGGCGAAACTGACTTCGCATTTCTACCCCGCTTGTAAACCGCGTGTTCTTCTTCGGTCAAATGCTCCTGCATAGTCCGCATCATAAGAGACTGGGCAGATGCCTGAACCAACTTACTGGTTTCTTGATGAAGTTTATTCACCTGTTTGTTGCCTTCGTTTATCACCAAACTCTTAATCACCAAGTCATAAATACAATCCCCTATATACGCTAATGTAAGAGGTGAATACTCTCTGATATCCACCTCTTCCATCTGAAACAACTCATTCATATAGGAAACAAAATCAAATCCTATGCTTTTCTCCATTTTACTCCTTCGCGAGTATCCTCTAAGATAATACCCTTTTCTAACAATTCATTTCGAATTTCATCTGCTCTCTGGAAGTTCTTTGACTTTCTTGCGGCCTGACGTTCTTCAATTAATTTTTCAATGTCTTCAGCCAGTAATTCTTCTTCCTTTTCTACAATCAATCCAAGAACATCTGTCAATTTCACAATCAGATTGAACAATCCTTCTAAATATTCTTTTGAACTTTCTCCATTTGCTGTTGTGTTTGCATATTTCACAAGTTCAAATACAGAAGAAATCGCATCTGCCGTATTAAAGTCATCTTCCATTGCTTTTTCAAAACTTTCAACATACTCATTGGTTTTTTCAAATGCAGTCTTTTCTTCCTCTGTCATCGCATCTGCTGTAGTTGCACCCATTAAATGTTTTAAATTTGCAACTGCCGTGATGATACGTTCCAAGCCATTCTTAGATGCTTCCATCAAATCTGCGCTAAAATTCAGCGGACTTCTGTAATGTGCACTCAGCATGAAGAAACGAAGCACCTGCAAATCATACTGTTCACTGATTTCACGAACAGTAAAGAAGTTGCCAAGGGATTTTGACATTTTACGGTTATCAATATTTAAAAATGCATTGTGTAGCCAATATTTCGAAAATTCTTTTCCATTTGCCGCTTCACTTTGTGCAATCTCGTTTTCATGATGAGGGAATACAAGGTCTTCACCACCTGCATGAATATCAATTTGCTCGCCCAAATATTTCTTAGACATTACAGAACATTCAATATGCCAGCCCGGTCTTCCGTCACTCCATGGTGATTCCCATGCAGGTTCTCCTTCTTTTTTCGGTTTCCACAATACGAAATCCAAAGAATCTTCTTTCTCATCCTCGCCGGTTACCAAAAGCGAACGTCCTCCCGATTGCAGATCATCCAGATTCTTATGAGACAACTTACCATACTCATCAAACTTTCTTGTACGGAAATACACCGTACCATTTTTCTCGTATGCATAGCCGTCTGCAATCAGTTTCCCAATCATCTCAATCATGCCGCCGATTTCTTCTGTTGCAAGTGGATGAGTAGTTGCAGGTTTCACATTCATCCCTGCCATATCCTTCTTACATTCCTCGATATATCTCTTTGCAATCTCGTCAGCTGTCACGCCTTCTTCAATGGCTTTTTTAATAATCTTATCATCCACATCCGTGAAATTTGATACAAAATTCACATCATAACCCTTATATTCAAAATAACGTCTTACTGTATCAAATACAATCATCGGTCTTGCATTTCCGATGTGAATGTAATTATATACGGTAGGACCACATACATACATTTTTACCTTTCCTTCTTCTAATGGAACAAATTCTTCTTTTGTTTTTGATAATGTGTTAAATACCTTCATGTTAGCCTGCCACTCTAAATGTGTTTAAATATACTCAAACACATCGAGAAATCGAAGTCCTTGCGGATACTTCTTACTGCTTCACAGTGTATGCTTTGACGGTTACGAGTAACACGCTACTCACAAATTCTTGTACACTCCACAGTCGTAAATTCCCAAAATAGCCTTCGGTACATACTTACGTTTGCGTTTCACTATGCCACTTCGTAAGTTTCAGCATCTCTAAGATTAAGACTTGCATTGAAATCCCTATCCTCTACATAGCCACATGCACAGCGATATGTTCTGTCGGAAAGCTTTAAATCTTTCTTGATGCTTCCACAGCAGTGACACATCTTTGAAGATGGATAAAATCTATCTACAATTCTTAATTCAATACCGTTATCATCACACTTAACTCTCAATTTAGTTCTAAATTCATGAAATTTTTGTGACGCAACAGCCTTCGAAAGATGTCTGTTCTTCATCATACCCGATACATTCAAATCCTCAATCGTTATGTAAGACGGCTTGGTTTTCACTATCCCAGCGATTGTTTTATTGATATAATCAGTACGGATATTGTCTATCCTGTGATGAAGTTTCTGTACTTTAAGCTTTTGTTTCTGTATATTTTTTTGAGTGGACTCTCCTTTCTTTAAATTTTCATATTTGCGTGAGAGACATCTCTGTTCTCTGCGCAACTGTTTTTCCAGTTTTTTTAATTTTGCTGATTTGTTGACATTCCTATAGGTCTTACCATCAGAACAGATAGCGAAATTCTTCAGTCCTAAGTCTATTCCGATGCCATGATTGCTATTATTTGCAATTTTATTATCCGGAATTTCTACAAGAACGGAAACATAATATCTGCCTGCTTTTACAGATACTGTACCACTTTTAATACTCCATCCATCTTTGGTAGTAGGAATATAGCCTTTTTCTTTCAATCTAACCCATCCCAAAGTCGGAATATTGATTCTGTGTCTTTCGCATTTACAATCTTTAGGATTGTTCTTCACAAAATACATTGTTACATCAGACTTACCTTTCTTTTTGAAATTTGGAAAAGCACTCTGGTGTTTAAAAAATCTCGTGAAAGCAGTACAACCATTTTCAATCGACTTCTTTACAGCTTTGGAATATGCTTCTTTAATCCATGCCTTATCGGGATTGTTAGGAATATATTCATTGTTAAGCCAAACACTAAAACTCTTACCGGTCATAAACTTTTTACCATTTTCGTGAAGTTCTTTATTATGAGCAAGATAGAAGTTGTATATATACCTGCAAGTACCGATGTCTCGGTTAATTTTGGCTTTCTGCTCCTGTGACGGGTTTATTTCTGTCTTGAAGCTCTTTAGCAATCTCCTCATCCTCCTCTATTTTTTTATACTTACGAAGTCCATACAACCTACAAAAAACACATGAAGGATTGAAACAATATCCTGTACAATTTCTTCTTGCGGTGATAATCCTTCATTGTTTACCACCCCTATGGTTGTAATTAAGATCACTTCCGTAATCTTCAATACATTGGTCTACGATAATATCTTTGGCATTACAAAACTGCCTCAAAAAAGAAATTTGATGTATTCATAACAATATGCTCCTTTGAGTATATTTAAACACATTCAATCACATTTAACAACATTTTTAACAACTTAAATCTTTCTCCTTTTCCCTATCCTTAAATCGTATTCAAAATCCCACATTTTGTCAACCTCTAGACCTCTTCATTAATGAAAATTTTTGCATTTTTTAGGACAAAATTGAATTCCGGATTCAAAACCTTTGCCATAATCATGGGTTTTGTTTCCTCAGAGCCATATCCTATACATAAAACGCGTTCTGTTTCACTTCCGGTAAGATGGTAAATAGCATGCTGTAAAACGGCTTTATCCAAACACAATGGCTCACGAATTATAATCTCGCTTCCTTGTGCATAACAAAAGACACCCACTATCTTACCTTTTCGTTTTGCCACTAAAATTCCACCATCTTCACTTGCAAGTTCTGCGAAAAGTGTTTCATAATATGAAGCAGTTCGCCATGTAACAATGTCATACTGATGCAATATTTGATTTGCAAAATCCGCAACATTCTGGCAGTCATCTTCTGTTGCAGATATAATCTCAAACGTTGGATCATCACTAGATTTTCCAGTTACTTTTCCTTGCCTTTGTTCATACACATATTCCAATCCAAATGGTCTATATATTTCCTCTGATGCCGGCATTAAAAATGTGAAGGGTTCCCCTCTTTCTGTCATAACCCGCAATACATGATTCAACAACTGCCGCATCAAACCGCACTTTCTGTAGCTTTCTTTGGTTGCAACAGCAACAATATAATGGGTTTGATACACCATATCACCTATACGCATGTCGTATGGATTCAAATGTATCATAGAAACAATCTCATTCCCATCTTCTATCACATATATTTCGTTATCTTTCGTTTTTACAGAATAATAATAGTCAAGAAACTCCGGCGTATCTTCTACAAACACTTCTTCCCATAACTTTCTTGTCAGGATGTGTTCGTTAGCTTGAAGTTTTCGTACTTTTCTATCGTTCATATTTTGCATCTCTTTGCAATTACTCCTGTCTTTTGCATCCACCGCAGCCTGCACATCCTTCTTCGCTGTCTGCAACCTTGTAGCTCGTTAAATTCGTTATCTTCTCAATAGCACAAATTGCCTGTGACGAAATTCCTTCTCCCGTACCGGTAAAACCTAATCCTTCCTCAGTAGTTGCTTTCACATTTACCTGGTCTAACTCAAGCCCCAACGTATCCGCAATATTCTTTCTCATCTCTTGAATGTATGGTGCCATCTTCGGGCGCTGTGCAATAATGGTCGCATCAATATTTTCAATCACATACATGTGCTCGTCTAAAAGTTTGCCCACATGCTCCAATAATTTGATACTTGAGATACCTTTGTACTGTGGGTCCGTGTCCGGAAAATGCTTCCCGATATCACCAAGTGCTGCAGCACCAACAAGTGCATCCATAATTGCATGGACAAGTACATCTGCATCTGAATGACCTAATAATCCTTTTTCATACGGAATAGTCACACCACCCAGAATCAATTTTCTTTCTTCTACTAATTTATGAACATCATATCCTAAACCTACTCGCATAATATACCTCTTTATGTTTTTATATTTGTTTAGTATACCACATTTTCTCCTACGGTAAAATATCCAATTTGATTTAATATGCCCTATTTAATTTGATATGTCCTCTTGGGCTTGACCGCTTCTCGCCACAAATGTTCGATCACAACAAAAAACCTCGTTCATCGAACGAGGCTTTCTTTTCAGTAGCGGGAACTGGATTCGAACCAGCGACACTACGGGTATGAACCGTATGCTCTAGCCAACTGAGCTATCCCGCCATATTCAATTATACTAGATTTCTCCAGTAATGGGACCAACAGGGCTCGAACCTGTGACCCCCTGCTTGTAAGGCAGGTGCTCTCCCAGCTGAGCTATGATCCCAAGTATAAGCGGGTCGTTTTCGCAACCCGCTTTGCTAGTATACTATTATATGTCACAACTTGTCAACACTTTTTTTCACTTTTTTTAAATATTTTTCAGCGCTTACTGATTGCTGTGATAACCTCTAAGAAATTGCTTTGTTCTTTCCTCTTTCGGATTGTCAAAGACTTCACTTGGTGTACCCTGTTCTAAAACAATACCGCCATCCATGAATACAATTTGGTCTGACACT
Source organism: Faecalimonas sp. (assembly GCA_045649385.1). GTDB lineage: Bacteria > Bacillota > Clostridia > Lachnospirales > Lachnospiraceae > Faecalimonas. The sequence continues at coordinate 7,171 of JAZRPT010000102.1, forward strand.
TCCTTGGCAAATGCCATCTCGTGTGTGACAATAATCATGGTAGTCTTTTTATCTGCCAATTCTTTGATAACCTTCAAAACTTCACCTGTAAGTTCCGGATCAAGCGCTGATGTCGGCTCATCAAAACAAAGGATATCTGGTTCTAATGCAAGGGCACGGGCTATAGCCACACGTTGACACTGTCCCCCTGAAAGCTGATGCGGATAATTGTTCATCCTATTTTCAAGCCCCATTTGCTTTAACAGGGCAATTGCCTGCTCCTTGATTTCACTGTGAATCTCTTTTTTTCTAGCTTTATAATCCGGCTGTTCCTTCGCCAACAACTCCTTTGCCAACATCACGTTTTGCAAAGCTGTATATTGTGGGAATAGATTAAAGGATTGAAATACCAAGCCAAAATGCAAACGCTTCATTCGGATTTGTGATTCCAATTGCGTCTTCTTGTCCTCTGCGTCAAATATGGTTTCATTATTCACACGGATAATTCCTTTATCCGGACGTTCCAAGAAATTCAAACATCGCAACAAGGTTGTTTTCCCACTTCCTGAGGAACCGATAATAGATACCACGTTGCCTTTTTCCAAAGAAAAACTAACATCCTTTAAAACCTCTGTGCGTCCAAAACTCTTATGTATATTTTTTACTTCTAAAATCGCCATCTTGTACGCACCTCCCTATCGGAAATATTCCAGCTTCTTCTCTAAACGTCCAAGAAGAATTGTTAGAATTCCACTAAATACTAAATAATATACACCGGTAAAGAACAACGGCCAAATAGCACCATTAATACCACGAGTTCCATCAAGGAAATTCTCACCTGCATATATCAACTCTTGAAATGCAATAACACGAGCCAAAGAGGTGTCTTTTACCAATGTAATAATTTCATTTGACATTGGAGGAATAATGCTTTTTACCATCTGAAGTAATTTTACCTTGAAAAAAATTTGACCTTTTTTCATTCCAAGTACAAGCCCTGCTTCTTCCTGACCTATCGGTACACTTTGAATACCACCTCGATAAATTTCAGAAAAATAGCACGCATAGTTAAAAACAAATGCCACTAGCGCAGCAACAAAACGACCATTTTCGTATCTGTTCCATATTGGATTTCCCATAACTCCCGGCAAATAGAAAATAATAAGTAACTGAATCATAAGCGGAGTTCCTCTTATAATCCATACAACAGTCTTTGCCAAATAACTCAATGGTTTAAACTTAGTCATTGAGGCCAATGCAATAATTAGCCCCAATGGCATAGAACCAAGTAGTGTCAAAAAAAATAGTTTTAAGGTTTGCACAAAACCAATATTCAATTCTTCAAATACAATTGGAAATTGTTCCAATATCAATTTCATCTATAAATCCTACTTTCTAACTTATTCTGGTTTGATTATAGATTCCTGTACACCATATGTTTTGGCGCATTCCATTACAGAGCCATCATCATATGCTTCTTTCCAGAATTTGTTCCATTCTTCTGCAAGTTCTGAATTTTTGCGGAAACCAACTCCATATTCTTCACTACCGAAATCAACTGTATATGTAAGGTTCGGATATCCAGTTCCTTCTCCAATCATGGCACCAGCCATAAGAAGGTCAATAATCGCTGCATCTGCAGTTCCACTATTCACTTCCATAACAGCGTTTGATTGTGCATCTACCTCTATAGGTTTTATTCCTAAAGATTCTGCCACATCTTTTCCGGCACTTCCTTTTTCTACCGCAAATTTCAGATTTTTAAGACTCTCTTCTGTCTGGTATTGATCTGCCACATCTTTTTTCACAACAACAACTTGTGCATTCTTACAGTATGGATCTCCGCAGTTCATAGCATCTTTCAATTCATCTGTCAATGTCATACCATTCCAAATACAGTCTACTGTTTTACCATCTAATTCAAGTAATTTATTTTTCCAAACAATAACTTTAAATTCCACTTCAACTCCAAGATATTTTGCAAATGCTCTCGCCATATCTGCATCAAATCCAATCCATTCACCGGTTTTCTCATCTTGATAATCCATTGGTGCAAAGTCTGTAATACCAACCACTAATTTGCCTTTTTCTTTTACATACTCCATGTCTGTCTGTGCTTTTTGATCCGCATCTGTGTCCTTGTTTGCACCACAAGCCACCATCGAAAGCACCATAACTAAACTTAATAATAATGCAACTAATTTTTTCATAATCTTATTCTCCTTTATAGTTCATTTTACAATACTTTCTCATAGTAACGAATTAGCACGCTAAAGTCAAGTACTTTTTGCAAAATTTCTTACAAAAGAGTCTGCCTTGACAGACTCTCGCGCGGGGTGCGATTGTGAAGCAACAGCTTCATTGCAAAAAAGCGCCAGCCATGCAAATTTTGCACAGCCGACGCCTCTTAATCATTTCTTATATTATACAATTCCTTGTGCTGTCATTGCATCTACAACTTTTTCAAATCCTGCAATGTTAGCACCTACAACGTAATTACCTTCTACGCCGTATTTCTTAGCTGCTGCTGCAGCGTTATGACAAATGTTAACCATAATTGTCTGAAGTTTTGCATCTACTTCTTCAAATGTCCAGCTTAAACGTTCGCTGTTTTGTGACATTTCAAGTGCTGATGTTGCAACACCACCTGCATTAGATGCTTTACCAGGAGCAAAGATTACACCATTTTCCTGTAAGTAATGTGTTGCTTCTAATGTAGTAGGCATGTTTGCACCTTCTGCCACTGCGATAACTCCATTTGCAACCAATGCTTTTGCATCATCCAATAACAATTCATTCTGTGTTGCACATGGAAGGGCAATATCCACTTTCACTGTCCATACACCTCTACCTTCATGGTACTCTGAGTTTGGACGGTATTTCTTGTATTCTGTCAATCTTCCACGTTGTACTTCTTTGATTTCCTTAATCGCTACAAGGTCAATTCCTTCAGCATCGTATACCCAACCGTTAGAATCGCTCATTGTCACAACCTTCGCACCGAGCTGTGTTGCTTTTTCAGCTGCATAGATTGCTACGTTACCAGAACCTGAGATAGCTACTGTTTTACCTGCAAGTTCAATACCTGCTAATTTTAACATCTCATCTGTAAAGTATAATAAACCATATCCTGTTGCTTCTTTTCTAGCCAAAGAACCGCCGTAGCTTAATCCTTTACCTGTAAGTACACCTTCGTATACATTGCGGATACGTTTGTACTGTCCGTACATATAACCGATTTCTCTTGCACCTGTTCCGATGTCACCAGCTGGTACGTCAGTGTCAGCGCCGATATGTTTACACAACTCTGTCATGAAACTTTGACAGAATGCCATGATTTCTCTATCTGATTTACCCTTAGGATCAAAGTCAGAACCACCTTTACCACCACCGATTGGAAGTCC
>JAZRPT010000103.1:0-2364 GCA_045649385.1 Faecalimonas sp.
GGGCCGTTGTGATATCGGTCTTGCAAGTAGAGATTTGAAAGATGAAGAAAAGGAAAAAGGTCTTGAGGGAACAGTTCTTGCTTATGATGGTATTGCAATTATTGTTCATCCAGAAAATCCGGTTTCTGACTTAAGTATTGAAACTATTGCAAAGATTTACACAGGTGAGATTACCAATTGGAAAGAAGTTGGTGGCAATGATGCTGAAATCGTACTGATTGGTCGTGAAGCAAACAGCGGTACAAGAGATGGATTTGAATCTATTACTGAGACAGAAGAAAAATGTAAGTATCGTCAAGAATGTACTTCAACAGGTGATGTAATCACTGCAGTATCTAGTAATCCAGGAGCAATTGGATACGCTTCACTGGCATCAGTAAAGGATAGTGTAAAAGCAGTTTCTGTTGATGGTGTTGAACCAAGCGAAAAAACAGTAAAAGATGGAAGTTATGCTGTTCAGCGTCCATTTGTTCTTGTAACAAAGACAGATGCAGAACTTACAGAAAGTGCACAGGCATTTTTTGAATACGCTACTTCAGATGATGCTAACGAAGTGATTATTGGTGCAGGTGTTGTTCCGGCAAATTAGATGGATTATGGGCGACGGTAATGCTACAACCGTCGCTTATTCCCGTTTGAGGTGAATTATGAAGAAGAAAAATTTACTTGAAAAGATTATCTATTGTATATTCCTCATCCTCGGATTAATTACCGTAGGATGCGTGTTGCTTATTACAGTTTACCTTATTTATTCCGGTATTCCGGCAATCAAGGAAATCGGATTGATTCCGTTTCTGTTTGGGAAAGAATGGGCTTCCAGTGCCGCAGAGCCGAAATTTGGAATACTGCCATTTATATTGACAAGTATATATGGTACTGCGGGAGCTATTTTACTTGGTGTACCGGTGGGGGCTTTTACGGCGATCTATCTTTCAAAGGTGGCAAATAAAAAAGTAAGACTTGTTGTAGAATCTGCGGTCAACCTACTTGCGGGTATTCCGTCAGTTGTATATGGTCTTGTGGGCATGTTAGTGTTGGTTCCTGCCATACGCGAATGGTTTCACATTCCAGATGGTTCGAGTTTGTTTGCTGCAATCATCGTACTTGCAGTCATGATTTTGCCAAGCATTATCAAAGTATCCATTACAGCTCTTGACGCAGTGCCAAAAGAATATGAAGATGCCTCATTAGCACTCGGTGCAACACCAACGGAAACCTATTTCAAGGTCTCTGTTCCTGCTGCAAAAAGTGGTATTGCGGCAGCAGTAGTTCTTGGAGTAGGGCGTGCAATTGGTGAGGCGATGGCTGTTATGATGGTTGCCGGTAATGTGGCAAATATGCCTTCGTTGTTTCAAAGTGTTCGCTTTCTTACAACAGCCGTGGCAAGTGAAATGTCCTATGCAAGTTATGGAAGTCTTCATCGGGACGCACTATTTTCCATTGCGCTGGTCCTGTTCCTTTTTATTATGCTTGTGAATGCAACACTGAATTTCTTCCTAAAGAGAGAGAAGGAGGGATAGTATGGAAAAGAAAAGAATTGGTGTAAAAAGAAATGTGTTTATTTTTAGTATGAAATGCATGATGTGGCTTTCTGTAGGAATAACAATGGCTTTGGTTTTATGTATCATTGGATATGTGTTTAAAAAGGGGTTACCGAATATCACATGGGAATTACTCTCTACGAAACCAAGTCAACTAAGAGGCACTATAGGTATTTTGCCAGATATCTTGAATACGTTGTACATTATTCTGTCGACTCTTGTAATCGTATTGCCACTTGGAGTTGGTGCGGCAATCTACCTTACAGAGTATGCAAAGAATAAAAGAATTGTTGCAATCATTGAATACGCCGCAGAAACTTTATCGGGAATTCCTTCTATTATTTATGGTTTGGTTGGTATGTTACTCTTTGCTAACAATTTTGGGTCCAGTTTGCTGGCGGGAGCATTGACATTAGTAATTATGAATCTGCCGACGGTCATGCGTACTACTCAGGAAAGTCTTAAGACTGTACCACAAAGTTATCGGGAGGGCGCTTTCGGATTGGGCGCAGGGAAATGGCGCGTAGTTCGGACTGTAGTAATACCAGGTTGTGTGGACGGGGTTATTACCGGCTGCATTTTGTCGATTGGACGTATAGTCGGAGAAACTGCGGCGTTATTCTACACGGCAGGGTTAGCCCATTCATTAAACGATATTTTTACAGGGCTGATGAAACCAGGTGCATCTTTGAGCGTTGCATTGTATGTGTATGCCAAAGAGTACGGAGAGTTTGAGGTTGCATTTGCGATAGCATCCATTTTATTAATTCTAACCCTGCTTATCAATTTGTCTGCTACGTTGGTTGGAAAACACTATGAGAAA
>JAZRPT010000104.1:0-1951 GCA_045649385.1 Faecalimonas sp.
ATATTATCCTATGAGAGTGATAAAAACACAATGAAAGAAGTTGTCAAAAATTGTAAAATCTTGTTCAAGAAAGGCTAGGGTGGATGCTTTACATTGAAATTGATTTGTAATAAAATGAAAAAATAGTATGTAAAAGGAGAAAAATCATATGAGTATTACAAGAGAACAGGCGCAAGGCATTTTGTTGAAGTATATGGACGGAGAGCCTTATCGTCAACACTCCTATGCGGTGGAAGCAATAATGAGGGGAATAGCAAAAAGGATTGCGCCGGAACAGGTTGAGTATTGGGGAGTAGTAGGACTCCTTCATGATTTGGATGAAGAGCAGTGTGATTGGAAAAACCATCCGGAGGTGCACGGGCCTACGTCGGTGGAAATTTTGAAAAAAGAAGGAATTGAAGATAAGGTTCTTTTTGATGCTATATGTGCGCACAATCCGAAGTCGGGAGTAAAAGCGAAGACAGATTTGCAGTATGCAGTGTTGGCAGCAGATCCAATGAGTGGGTTTGTGAAGGCAGTGGCGCAAATCTATCCAGACAAAAAGATTGCAAGCGTGAAACACAAGTCCGTAATGAAACGATTTAATGAATTGCGGTTCGCCTCTGGTGCAAATCGTGATTATATGGAATCCATCGAGTACACAAAACTTAGTTTAGATGATCTTATTGATATTGCATTGGAAGAAATGGGTGCAATTGCGGATGTTTTGGGCTTATAGAACAACGTGCATCATCTTGTGATTGTGGATGATTCCTTGGTTGGAGATATACAGGAGCTTTTTGTTGCAAAAGTGATACAAGGATATGAGTTAGTTCCGGCAGGAGCGGAAGAAATCTGCCGATTGTGCAAGGCTACCGGAAGGCACGTGAATGCACAGAAGGCAAAAGATGTAACAGAAAGTTTTTTGGCTAAGCAGGCAGTTCATTACATACGGGAAAATCACAAGAAGAAGTTGACACTTACGACAGTGGCAGGAGAATTGTATGTGAGTTCCTATTATTTAAGCAAGATTTTGAATCAGTGTATCGGAAAAAGCTTTTCGGATATTTTGAATGAAACGAGAATAAGTAAAGCAAAGCAATTATTAAGGAATCCGGCCTTTCGGATATGTGACATATCGGAAATGGTCGGATTTTGTGATGTAGCATATTTCTCTAAAGTTTTCAAAAAGATGGAAGGGATATCTGCAAATGAATACAGAAATAAACATTCTCGCGAATATTCTATAGAATATGTGTGGAAATTAAAGAAAGTACTTGACTTTTCAGATGAAACATAATAAACTATTTTAGCGTGCATAAGAATGCATAGCGTTTTTGTGCGCTCAAAAATAACTAGCTTAACAGCAACCAACAGAATTCATAGGAGGTGAAAAGAATGCCAACATTTAACCAGTTAGTAAGAAAAGGTCGTCAGACTTCTGTAAAGAAATCTACAGCTCCAGCTCTTCAAAAAGGTTACAACTCATTGAAGAAAAGAGCAACTGATGCATCAGCACCACAGAAACGTGGAGTTTGTACAGCAGTTAAGACAGCTACACCTAAGAAACCTAACTCAGCTCTTAGAAAGATCGCCAGAGTTCGTCTTTCTAACGGTATCGAAGTAACAAGCTACATTCCAGGTGAAGGACACAACCTTCAGGAGCATAGCGTTGTGCTTATCCGTGGTGGTAGAGTAAAAGACTTGCCAGGTACAAGATATCACATCGTTCGTGGTACACTTGATACAGCAGGTGTAGCTAAGAGAAGACAAGCGCGTTCTAAATACGGTGCTAAGAGACCGAAAGACGCAAAATAAGATTTTAAAGTAAAAAAACAAAAATCGAATCACAAACAGAACTATGATTCCTGTAGGTTGCGGGTTATATCCATAGAGAGATAAGTCCTGCACCGACACATGCATCATTAGAAAGACACATGTGAGTACCGATGAATTAATTCAAATTATAATT
>JAZRPT010000105.1:0-25445 GCA_045649385.1 Faecalimonas sp.
GATAATTGTCTTTAAATTATCTGCTGTAATTTCCACTCCAGAAAATGCTGGAATACTATATACGATAAGTGGTAAATCCACACTTTTCGCAATTCCTTCATAATATCCTGCAATTTCATCAAATGAGAATTTATAATAGAATGGTGGCACACTGGATACTGCAGCTGCTCCTACCGCTTCTGCGTGCTTTGCCAACTCTGCAGTCTTCTCCATCCCAATATTTCCAATATGCGCAATCACAGGAACTCTTCCATCTGCCGCCTTAATAGTTGCCTCCATTACCTGTTTTCTTTCCTCATCCGTCAAAAGGAAACATTCTGCTGTACTACCACAAGCGTAAAATCCATCTACTCCTTGTTCAATCAGTCTGTTGACCAATTCAGTCAACACGCCATAGTCAACCTTTTCACTGCTGTCAAAAGGTGTAATTAATGCTGGGATAATTCCTTTAATATTCATAACCTAATACCTTCTTTCTGTTTTGGTTCTTCTTTCTCTTTGATTAATTTTCTTCAAAAAGAGATAATGGAATTTTAAAAATAATTTTCTTAACTATTTCTTTCGGTAAATAATTTGGATCTAGTGTATGTGCATCCTCCGGAAAGACTGCAATCGCCGTACCAGGCGTCTGAAGCACTTCCACATGATGTTCACCTACCACCTTTACAAAATCTTTTTCTTCTGTATAGCTTACAAATTCCATTTGTGATGTAGTACCAATCCACATACGCTGTGTACCTTCTATCACATAATGCAAGTCTGCATATTTCTTGTGAGCCTCGAAGAAGAGTTCATCCTTTTCCTTGAGTGGTGAAGCAAGTGCGGAACAATAAATACCATCTTGCAGTTCATATCTTCCCGGTTCCATTTCTTCCTTAATAAATTTCTTTACGAAATCTAAACAAATATTCAAAGGATGTTTTGTAGAATATTCATCCTGTTTACTTATATATATCATATTAAAACCTCCTCTTCTCCACACTCGGTCAAAAGAGACATATCACAAATATTCGCCGCACTCCATGGTATATCTTTCAACTTGTCTTTCTCAAAACGAGTCAAAGCAGGTCGCTGTTCGTGATGAACTTTCGTTAGGTGTCCGACCACATTGCCTCTATCTGTAAATGCAGACAGTCCATAAGTAACATATACATAATCCTCTGTAACTGTAACAGATGGGTCCACTATCTGGAAAAGCGGAAAATGCAGAAAATTCGTGACATCCGCATATCGTAAGCATGCATATTCTGCATCTCCTACAAAATGCCAGTTCTTTCCGTCATAACTGCGTGCCAGACTAATTCGGGTACGCCCCTGGGCACAGTTGCGATAAAGAGGACTGTCATTTACCCATGCCATATAATACACACCCGGTTGATACGGATCCTCTGCTACTCCAAAAGAAGACCTTGCACACTGCATTTCTCGAATGGTATTAAAACCTTTCCATGTAATACCAAAGTCATCCGACTCCATATAGCACATAAAACGTGCTCCGTTTCGCGAATTATATAGACGCAAGTTTCCATCTGAACACTGTACAATTTTGGATTCCGCAAAATCATCAAGTACTGCATATCCTTCTGCCTCAAATACATCAAAAGCCGTGTTCTTTGAACGCGTCCATGTGTGTCCGCCATCATCACTGTAATACACTACCGTATCATGTGTGACCGATATTCTTTGAGTAGACGGGTCGCAAAATTTGATTGTCTCTGCAATCGGAAGAAAAATACGAGTCTTTCCGTTTTTGTCTGCATATTCTGCCAAACTGTTTACATGGATCAAAATATGTCCCTTTATTTGCTTGATCTTGTCGTAATCATCATCCGAATAAACCTGTCCTATGTCTTTCCAATGAATCATATCTTCTGATTCCTGAACTAGCGTGTTTCGGTTTAAAAGAACCTGTATATATTTACCGTTTTTCATACGAAGAACACTTTGATAAGCGCCTAAAGTATCCAATCCGCTGTAATCTTCTCCCGGTAAAACCTTTTCAAAAGTTAGTCCCATATCATTGGAATGATAAATTCCGGTCTGATAAGCGATGTCCGTTCTCGGATATACATCCTTACCGATACCTACCAGTTTACCATCTTTGGTCTCCTTGATTTCCGTAGAAGCGGCAAAATGCTCTGTATCTACATAGGTTTTCACAACACCGTCTATAACTGGACATGCATGTGGCAATTTCGCATAAAATCCATGAATAAGAAGCGTTGCCTTTTCCGCAAACAAACCAATTCTTCCGAATCCTGTATGGCGAATCCCATTTGCCTTTATAACGTCCACTCCGTCTACGCACACGGTAACAACATCCGCGCATGCACAAACTTCCAATTGATATGTTTTATTGCCGGATAGTTCCCAGTTTTCTGATTCAAACCGCCTTCTCTTACAATCGTAAAGTGCAGGAACATCCTCTACAAACCAGCATCTTTGTTGCAGGTCATACCCAACTTTTACATATGCAGTATGTGGTGCATGTCTAAGTAATAAACCAATATTTCCATCTGCCAATGCATCTTCTACCGAAAACTCCATTTTAACATATGGGTCCTTCTCAAATGCATGCAAATGAACCTGATTACACTTCTCATTTTTCGGACTTTGATATACACTTACACCGTTTTTAGAAACTGTCTTCCATGCCTCATCGTGAGGTTCTACTGACCAACCTAACACGTTGTCAAAATCCATCTCATATTCCACAGCCACTTCCAAAGTCGGCTCTTCTTTATGAGCTGGAAGGGGACGCTTTTCCCCTTCACAGCTGAAATTACTAAATGTCGCACCATTTTCCGGATGAATCCAGACGCCACAACCACCAATAGTTTGAGTCTGCTGCATGTCTGCATCTTCATAACGAAGAACTTCTCTGCCATTCAAATATCCGACAAATTCTGCCCCATCGCGCTCTAGACGGAGAGTGAATGGTTTGCCTTTTGCAATTCCATAATCATCCGGATGAATCTCCACGGCGCATAAACCGTTTGTGGTGAATACCCTTTTACACAGGTAAATCTGATACATCCCCGTTTCATCAAACGTTTTATCTGTAAGTCGCAACTGATACGAAGCTTCAAAGGTAATATTCATACCCACTCCAAGGAAAAAGCTTTCCTTTTCGTAAGTGATAGTTGCTTCGACACAAGTCGCACTGCCATAAAAATCTTGATATAGATGCCATCCTTCAAATGCACGCTCAAAATTTTGATTATTCATTCTTATCCTCCAATGACAATCCTTTTTCGTTCTTCTTTTTCTTAATATAAAGAACAACAACTGTACCAGCCAAAGCAATCAATAATACTACAGATGCATAAAGGGTATAATCCAATACTCCTTTTGGAACAAAATCAACTGTAATTTCTAATTCTTCCATTACATCCTTTTGAACTAATTTGCCTGCTTTCAATCTGACTCTTTCACCGTTTACTGTAACAATCGCCTTCTGGAAGAAGTTCTTCGGTTGAATCGTAACAGATAAATCTTCACCTTCCAACACACCGTTTACCTGTGGGTCAATGGTTCCTTCTCCGGTTACCTTCCATCTGACATTGTATTTATTCACAACTTCGATCTCGTATGAAGTTTGTGTTCCGTTTGCATTGTATAAAACAACTGTTTGTTTTCCTAAGGTAAACATATCCGGTTCTTCGTATAAATACAAACGAGCTGTATCCATGGTATATGTAGTGCCGTCTAATCTGGTTGCAGTCACTTCACCACCGATATATGAGAACATGTCTCCATATCCAAAGCGAACCTTAGATGGTTCTGTCACTTCAATGGATTTCACAAACATCATGTCGTTAACTGTTGATGCATCCCATGCTCTCGCATTTAATTTATCTTTTTCAATTCTCCACATAGTTGGACGAAGCGCTTGATGGTAGTTTGAACCAGCTGTATTCAGTCTTATATCAGTACCTGTAGACAAACCAACTGTAACATATACATAGTCACCATCTACTGTAATGCTCGGATCAACCATCTGCATTACTGGTGTTGTACTCGTGGCTGAATTACCATAGATTTCTTCACTCATACGTTCCAAATCACACAGAAACTCCCAATTCATTCCGTCCTTTGAGTGTACAAGAGATAATCTAGTACGGTTAAAGGTTGAACCGAGTCTAGTTGGATTATTGTTAACAAATATCATGTAGTAGGAACCGTCTTCCTTGTCGTGTATAATGTTATAGGAAGATTTTGCAACTTGTAATTCCGGCATAGAATATTGGCCTTCCCAAGTAACACCATTGTCATAAGACACGGTATATTGCATACATCCATATTTTGCGCGGCTCAAATATAATCGAAGAGAACCATCTGAGCATTTAACCACCTTGCTTTCCGCCCACTCATGCAGATGTCCTGTTCGTTCATAGTCAAAACAAAAATCGCGCGAATCCGTCTTCGATTTCTGCCATGTCACACCTCCGTCATCACTATAATAGATTTCCGTATAATGTCCACTGGCAGAAGTTGCCAAATGATTCTCGTATAAACGTAGTGAAAGCGGCATGAACACGCGCCATGTCCCGTCCTCAAGCTGAACTTCCGTCATCGAGTTATTGTGAGACATACGAAGCGTTCTTCCTTGATCATCTTTCAAGGCTTCCTTCGGAACTACACTCCCGATATCGCTCCAGCTCTTGAAACCGTTCGTCGTTTTCTTTACCACCATATCCGTATCATTAATATATAGAAAACTACCATCATGAAGCTGGAGCATGGATACATATCCTCGTGGTTCCGTCAATTCCTCATAATGCTTATCCACATATTCCTCATCTGCCGAATGACCACCAATCAAATCAAAGGATAATCCACCATTCGATGACAGATACGCTCCGTGTGTACCAATACCTAGAATATGGTCGTCATCCAAAACTTCAACATCGACACTTGCATCATAAAATAAATCACACATTTTGTGCTCAATTAAACCATCCTGTGGAATATCCCCATTTGGAAATTCCATTTCTACATTATCAATGTACAAAGCAGAATTTTCACTATATGCTCCAATTCTTCCGTATCCGACTTGAACTACTTCTATCTTGTCAAAAATAGTTTTTCCATCCACGACAACACTCATAGACTTGCCGGAACCTTCTATCTTAAGACTATGCCATTCATTTTCCTTAAGTGCGCTCTCTTTCGAATAGGTAGTATTTATATCACCGTCTCTTTCAGCCTGCGTATCAATGATATACCATTTTTTTATTGTATTATCATAACCAATCTTGACATATGCGGTTGCCGGAGACAATCTTACGAAAAATCCGATGCCTGAATCCTTCTTCTTCGCATCATACATGAACTCCAAAGAAACGGTAGGATCTTTTTCAAAGACATGAAGCCATGTATATGTTTCTTTTGCTGTTCCATTTGTTCCATAACAAAGGTTTCCGTCCTTTGAAACAATCTTCCAATCGTCTACAGTAGATTGTTCAATCCAATAATTAGGATTCTCATTGGCCGATTCATCTTCAAAATCATCCTTGTATTCCGTCGGTGTCGGTTTTGCGTTCGAAGATGGTACACCTGTTTCCACTCCACGAACCACAAAGTTATCAAACTTACCGTTTGCACGAGAAATCATAATTCCTGCCCGACCTTCTGTATAATTTACAATCTCTGCATTATCGTCAAACGAGAACACCATTATATCGTTGAAATATGCACTAACAACACCATTCACACAAGTCATTCGTACATCAAACCATTCGTTCTCTGCGATACTCACTCCATATTTTGAAAGATCATCTGATATTAAAATGGTATCACCCTTTAATACCTGAAACATTGGAATAACTTTGTTGTTCTCATCAAAGACATTCATCTTGATTCTGGCTGAATATTCACCTTCCATACTTGCATTCAGCAGAACGCCTGCAAACATACCCGGAGATAATACTTGAAATCTAGCACTTACAGAACTAATCTTACCATATATGTCTTTCAACACACGCTGAGAAGAACCACTGATTCCATGATACTCCTGCTCGTTACGGTAGGCTCCGTTGATAAATATCCATTCTCCTCTTTTCGCCTCAGAACCGTTACTCCAATCACTACCGTTACATTCCGACTCCTGCGTAAATGTATTAGTATAAAGGACATCATCTTTTGCAATATCTGGATATCTGAGTGATTCTATCTGTTGTCTTGCTTTTTTTGCATTCCCTACTGCTTTTTCCGACATTTTTGATACTTCAAAATAGGAAAGTTCATCATATCGGTCTAAGATTTCATCGACTTCCTCAGCATCATCAAACGTCAGTTTTGATACTTTTAGCCCCTCTAAGTCTGCTTCCACTTTCTTGATATAATCGTCTCTCTGAAGAACCCGAACAGCAGCTTTCTGCGTCAAGCCGTGTGCTGAAATGGTGATGTTCTGCAATCCCGGTTCCAGATTGTCATATGGAGAAATCATATCTGCTGTTAACACCTCGGACATAATGGTTCCATCTGCATCATAACAGTTTAAGTTGTAATCATATGCCTCTATTTCAAAACCCTCATAGATTTCGAATACATTGTCCTTTAAACCATCTACTGCAATTTTCTTAATGTTGCGCGTTCCCTTCTCTTCAACGATAACATTATCGATAGTTGCAGTAACCTTGGATACTTTTATACCAGTTTCTCCGACTCTTGGCGAATCCTCTGAAACACTCACATGAGTTCCGATTAGAATATCATTCAAATAAATATATATCGAATTATCCTTACAAATTGCTTTAAAATTATAAGATTGTCCATTCGTTAACTCTATGTTATGGAGAGCTAATTTCCCTTTCAACATACTATTGGAGTAATTTTGCAGCAATGTTCCATTGCCGTCAATATACTCATACAGACTAATAGTAATTGAGCCCGAACGCGTAATTAATCTCAAATCATAAAAGGTCGAACCAGTTCGTTTTAATGTGAAACCAACGTATGAACCCGAAGAAACACTCTTGGTCATTGACGGATTGAATGAAATATCAGCGGAGATGCTATAGTTTACCCATTCGTCACTTCCTTCAATCAACCCCATAATAGAAGCGCTTTCCGCTTTCTTATTCCAATCTGATTTTAAGCTCCCATCTCGTACCTTTAATGTAAGATTGTCAGCAGTTTTAAAATTCCATAATTCATGCACCTTACTATCGAAAGTGTCATAGAACAGGTATTCCGTATAAGTGAATTTCAACTTCTGTACTTTATTTCCATAAGTGACATCTATATCCTGATTCTTCTTCAAGTCTGGATTATATCCAACCAACATATCTTCTGTTAAACGAACTGGTTTTTTCTCTCCGTTTACATAAGTAACTAACAGATAATATTTGGTCACATCAATGCGTCTTCCCATGCATGAGGAAACCGTATCGCTATTTGAAATCGTCTTAAGTTTGATGCTCTTGACTGCATCTTTTGCATATTTTTCTACCGCATACACTTTGAAATTATCAAAGCTTATGGTTCCATCCCAAGCTCTGATGAAAATCTTCGGAGTAAACTCTTCCATGTCTGCACCTGCATAATGGAACACATCAATACCGTTATATTGACAAATCAGTATTCCTTCTGTCACATGCATGGTCATGTTAAACTTTTTGCCTACTGCAAAGTCTGCTCCTTTTACAGAAGCAATTTTCTTTTCGAAAAGAAGGTTTGATTCACAATACAGTCTTAAGTTTCCGTTTGAATATACACGGAAACGATATCTTTGTCCGGACATATCTGTAAATGCAGACAACTCAGCATTGGCTCTACGTGTAGTCGGTGTCCCGCTATCCTTGTAAAGCGTTGCATCAACCGTTGCGTAGTAATTTTTTAAATCCTTAATATCATCTACGTCGATTCTCGCTGTCGCATTGAGATTCTCGTCATATCCTGCCGGCAATGCAGGAACCGTTCCTTTCAGCACACCATTCTCTGCCTTGAATGCGTAAGTAACTTTATACTCTTCTCTGGTCGTTTTTGAAAATGCATATTTTTCCACATTGAGTTTTGAAAAATCATCTGAGAAAACCAGTGTATCTTCTGATTTTTCTACTACATTCACTGGAAACTTTTCTGTCTTTCCGCCATAGCTGACTTTTACAGTATGCTCTCCAACCTTACGTTTAAAGCCTGTTATGGTAAGACGACTATCATCGGAAGACATTGTTTCTGGCTGATGAAAATCTCCCACATATTCAACCTCAACATCGAAATCCAATTCTCCTACAAGGGATAGTTTTGATGGAGTGTTCTTTAATGTTAACTTTTCTACTTTTTTCTCTTCAATTGCTTTTACTGTCACATTGTCAAATGTACTTTTTGACCATGCTGTTTTAACACCGCAAAGACCACTTGTATATGTGGTATCTTCATAAGAAAGCACCAAAGTATCATTTACAAAACATTGGATCAATCCCTGATAAACGCCCAATGTAAGTTTGTATACTTTTCCTAAATCAATGCTTCCTCCATCTACACCCGGAATATCTGTGTACTCCTGTGCTAAAATACGAGAAGTTGATTTGTCGCCACGAAGATACAGTCTCACATATGTAACACCCGTTTTCGTTACACCGATACCAAACTCATACCCGCGTGTCATATCTTTATCAGCCAACGCAACAACGGAAGCAATGCTGTTTTGTAGCAGCCCTTCCTCGTTCGCTCCCATATTCACGGTTACATCAGCAGAAATCATAATGTTCGATTGCTGTGATACACCAGTAATCGCATTCTTGTCTTGATTACTCAAATAATATGTCCCAGAACTTACAGTACCGATTGCCGCATCATTCCATCCAGCAAGTCCTGTAGACGAAAAATCATCTAAAAACAAGGCATCATTAGCCAGTACAGAGGATAACTCTGTACCAGCCATGGTTCCTAATACCATCAGTAGCGCCAAACAAAACGCCACTGCTCTTTTACCAAAATTTTTCTTCATAATACTCTCCTGTATAATGTTTCTTCATTATTTTACTGAATCAACATTTTTTAAATAACTGTCATATGCGCTTTGCATAATGGAAACCAATTTATCTACATTAAGCTGTTCTAATTTGTTAATATACTCATCCCATTCTGCATCAATATCAGCTTGACCGGTAATCCATCGCGCACGATAGGTATCAACTTGATAGAAAATATCCGTTGTTAAACGATATACCGTATTTGCATCTTCATTTGAATAATATGGACGTGGCCAGATTTCCTGATTCAAAACACCTGCCGCACTATATGTTTGCCATGCAGTTGAATATGATTTGAAATCGTCATTAATAACGGTTGCATATCCATCCTTTGTTAAGGCATGTAACATTCTTGGCAACAAGTCAAGTAATGTTGGGTTTTTTGCATCAATCTCGCTGTTCTGCGCCATTGTAAGGTCATTTTTTACTACCTTTTTCCCGTTTTCATCGGTATACCATCTTCCATCTTCTTCAGCACCAAATTCAACTTCCCAAGCATTGTCAAAATCATAAAAATAGTCCATAACTTTGCACACTACGTCCGGATACTGACATTTGTCTGTAATGTAAAAACGGTCTTTGGAAGCAACTACAGATGGGTTCACATACCAGCATGCTTCATAGCCTTCTACCTTAGGTGGCACCATACAAACATAATCATCCACATAAGTAGTGTTTGGCAGACTAACCGATGTAAAGCATCCTACTGTACAAATGTCTGATGCCAATTTTGAGTTAGAAGTCGATTGACTGGCTGTATAACATTCATTCCACATCAAGCTTTCATCATAAAGAAGAGCCTGATATTTTACTGCTTCTTTAAATGCTTCCTGTGTTGGTCCGAAATACACTTTCCCATCTTTGACGCCTGCATAACCATCCAATTCACCATCCTTGAATGCAAGTCCCCAGCATCCGTAAAGTGCATCTAACGAATAGAACTCATTCTGTGTACAAACGAGGTATGGAATCTCATCTTGGATACCATTTCCGTTCGGGTCTTTATCTCTAAATGCACGAAGAACATTTGTAAATTCATCAATTGTAGTAGGCACTTTCAAATCTAATTTGTCAAGCCAAGCTTTGTTAATCCAGAATGGACTTTCCAAACCGTTACCTTCCAAATGGTCAATATATGGAAGTGTATAGATTTTGCCGTCTTCACTAGAAATCATGCTAGTAATTTCCGGCATTGTATCAATAATTGCTGAAAGATTTGGCATATATTCTTCGTTTAAATAATCTGTCATATCTTGGAAGATTCCTGATGCAAAATATCTGGATGCTGAAATCGCATTTAAGATTGGACCTCCAAGAAGAACGTCACCATAATTACCACTATTAATAAGTAATGTCAGCTTCTGCTCCGGATCATTTCCTAAAAACATGAATTCCATATTTACATTGGTTTCTTCTTTAATACGTTTGAAGAGTTTGTTATTCGCAATGTTTGTCTTGAAATTACTATCTTCCACACCACGCACCATAAAAGTAATTGTCAATTCTTCTTCTAGTGGAAACGTAATGTCAATGTCCTTTCTTTTTGCACTAGTACTTGAACCGCCACATCCGGCTAAAGAACAAACCATTATCACACATAATAATAAACTGATTAATCTTTTCATTTTTCCTTCTCCTTTACTCTTTTACTGAACCAATCATGATTCCTGTATTAAAATATTTTTGTATAAATGGATACAGCAGACAAAACGGTAATGCCGTGATAACCACCACACTATATTTCAAAAGTTCTTTCGTCTTATCCGCCTGGATTGCTTCACCCATTGTTGCACCATCCGACAATGCTGATGAAAGTTTTGTCGTTATCTGATTTACGATAACCTGCAACGATTGTAACTCCGGTGTATCTATGTAAATCAAAAACTGCATATAACTGTTCCACCAGCCCAATGCTCTGAATAAGAAGATTACTGCAATCATCGCCTTAGAAAGTGGAATTACAAACTGTATAAAATATCGGAAATCACTTGCTCCATCAATGAAGGCAGCTTCTCTCATCGCCTCCGGCAGTGATTCAAAAGAATTTCGCGCCAATATCAAATAATACGCTGTAAACAGTCCCGGAATCACAAGCACCCAGATTGTATCTAACCATCCGATACTCTTATGAAGCAAATAAGTAGATATTAATCCTCCGCTGAAATACATGGATACAACGATTAAAGTGTTCCAAAATTTTCTTCCTACCAATTCCTTTCTGGATAGTGCATAGGCGCATGGTAAAATACCGATTAAGGTAATACCTGTACCGAAAAACATATAAAATAAAGAATTTCGATAACCCATAAAAATTTCCGGATATTTACTTAAAGCCTCATATGCCGCAAACGTAATTTTCTTAGGAAGTAAAATTACTTCTCCATTGGCAATTGCCGACGGCTCACTAATAGAAGCAATTAATACAAACCATATTGGATACATACACAGAATAGCAATGAGAATCAATATAATATGTATCACAAGGTTCACACCTACGTCCTGCTTTATCGCAGTGCTTTTTCTTTTTTTAAATCTAGCCATTTTCTTCACCTCCTAGAACAACGAAACATCTGAGAACTTCTTCGCAATTGCATTCGAGGCAATTACAAGAATCAATCCCACAATATTGTTAAAGAACGATACTGCCGTAGAAAAGCCATAATCTGCACCTAAGATACCTGTTTTATATACATAGGAACCTACAATTTCCGAAACAGGCAGATTAAGGTCATTTTGCATAAGGAGTACTTTTTCATAACCCACAGAAAGCAGTTTACCCATATTCATAATAAGCATGATAATAACTGTCGGTCTGATGGTTGTAAGGTCTATATGCCACATACGTTGCAACTTATTGGCTCCATCCATCGTTGCAGCTTCGATTAACTGCGGATCTACCGAAGATAAGGCCGCAATATAAACGACTGCACTTGATCCCATTCCGGTCCAAACTCCAGACGTAAAATATATCGGCCTGAACCATTTCGGATCGCCCATGAAGAAAATACCTTCTCCTCCTAGTTTTTCAATAATAATATTAATAATTCCCGTTTCATAATTACACAATAAGTCAATAATACTTACTACAACTACGATTGAAAGCAAATGTGGCAAATAAGACAAGGTCTGTGAAACCTTTCGAATCTTATTACTCCTTGCATTATGTACCAACAATGCGAAGATAATCGGCAATGGCCATAACAAGAAATGCTCCACTAATGAAATCACTAATGTATTTTTAAAAACGGTTGTAAACAAGTCAGAGTTAAATAATCTCTTGAAATTTTCAAATCCAACCCAAGCTCCCTCAAAGAAGGTCTGCCCTGGATTTACCTCCTTAAAGGCAATGGTAACACCGTACATCGGAATGTAATGAAAAATGATCATCGCTAAGATAGCCGGTGCCATCATCAGATACAGTTGCCATTGAGAACATAAGCGTTTCCAAACACTTTTTTTCTTACTAGATACTACTATCTTTTCTTTCTTCATAAATGTAACCCCTCCTTACAGTTTTAACTGATTAAATGGCACAAACGTATCCGGTGCCGTCGAATGTTTCAAAGTTAACTCAACATCACCAATTCCTTCCAGCCCCGCTGTAATTTTCATGCCATCAAATACCTTGTCTTTCGGTATGCAGATTCGATTCTTGGTATGTCCCAAAGTGATAACGTCACCTGGGAACATAGTTGTGAATTTTGTAATAAAGGAAACCGTTTCTCCGATATTACTGTAATATTCGTCTGTGTTAGCATCAGCTTCGCCCATGCCTTCTACTGAAAGATGCATGCTCTTTCCACAAATGTCATCCCATGTTGCCGCTACTGGTTTTTCCAACATGATATTGAAATTGTCTGCCCAACGTCCATATACCAGTGGAAGCCCTCTTTCCTGATTCGTTGTAGGTCCCGTTAGAATATCTCCAAAGGAACTGTCAGTAATGGTAATGAGCGGCGAATATCCAAGCACATATTCATCAATATTCTCCTCATCCACTTTCGTAGCTATTTTTTTGATAACAACAGCAAGTTCTACTGATATTTCAAGATCATTTGCTCTCGGCGGAAGTTCCACTACTGCCCCCGTTATTCCAAGTGCACTTGCCGGAGCACAAAGGAATCTCGGTGTTTTTATGTTAAGAAGTCCTTCTTTTTCTGTAAGGGCTTTATAATTCTTCCACACTGTCCAGTAATGTCTTGTTTCAGAAAGTTTGAAGTCATCCGGTGATTCAATAACATCCTTACCGCTATTAATCAAATCTCTTGCAGCTGGTGAAACATGAATTGTCTTGGTAACATCATCATCTGCTCTCCAATCTCCGAAAGTCATGTTTAATACAGTATTTTTTAAAGTTCCAATTTTTTCAATCTCACAATCTGCCGTACAATCCGGTCCACTAAAGCAAGTATCCGGTGTGAGTTTCATTCCATCTGTTCCCAACGTTCCAAGGTGAATAATATCTCCAGGATGCAAGGTTGCAAAAGATGAATACCACTGAATTACTCTTTCTACACCCAGCAATGTGCCAGCTGTATGTGCACGGTCTCTCATTCTACCATTCATCTTTGTATATACAAGCAAGTCATATACATTACCAATCTCTTCTTTGGTCGTGATCCATGGTCCAACACCACAATGGGTATCTGACATCTTTCCACCCCATGACATGGTAGCACCTACATACCAGTCATACTTATCCGCAATATTGTAGTGTCCGAGCCCTTCCGT
Organism: Faecalimonas sp.; assembly: GCA_045649385.1. GTDB lineage: Bacteria > Bacillota > Clostridia > Lachnospirales > Lachnospiraceae > Faecalimonas. The sequence continues at coordinate 13,713 of JAZRPT010000105.1, forward strand.
ATCCATTAACTTGTGATAGCAGTCCATTGTATAATCGCTTACAACGGTATAACCCGCAACATATTCCATCGCTTTGCTTACAGGGATATATCTTCCTTCTTTACCGATTACAATTGCCAATTCCACGTTATATGTAAGATTACCAGTTTCAGCCGGTTGATATAACATCTGACCATCTCCTATGATGGAACCAACCGGACGCTGATGTCCCATTGGGAACAAATTGGTGCACTGTCTTTGCGCATTGGAACGTACAAATGTCGGTGAATTTTGAACCAGCCCCCACATTAGTCTGGGCTGCGGGATCGGCGACTTCAACTGCACTTCTTCCACTGGATGTCCACAGAACATCATTCTTGCCTCATCACTTTGTTCCAAGAAGCGAAGAAGAAATGTTTCCAATTTGCGAAGAGTGTTCATCCCCTCATCTTCTAATTTCAAAAAATCAACTAGGGTTTCCGGCCATTCACTATTCGGCATAAACTTCGGCATACTCACCGCGTATCCATTTGTCATGCTTGCACTTAATTGCAATTGTTTATCCACTTTTGCCGGTTCATAAATCCATAATCTGTTCTCGTGTGGGTTGTTCAGAACAATACCCCAACTCTCTCGTCCTTCAAATTCAAAAGTCGCTAATCTCATATTGTTTCTCCTTTCGCTTTACAGGAATTCTCGTAGCAAAATTGGTAAATTTTGTCATTCTGTATTTTTTCATGTTTTTTTACACAAAATTTTGTTTGAAAAATCCGCCAAAATCAGCTGTTTTTACAATGTGTTTCCTGATTTTTGCATACTTCTCCTCTTAAAAAATATTATAATGCACAACCACCTCATCGTAAATAGAGCGTTTGTGTCAAAAAAATGAACCAAAACCGCTATTTCCACAAAAAAATCTCCAAGTGCCATAGATACACTCATATAGCACTTGGAGATTATTCTCACACTATTTTATGATACTGATTAGGAGAAGAAACCTTCTCTGTCCGCGGTATCTTCATTTTCCCATTTACCTTCTCCACCAACTCCCATAGGAGCACTTGCTGTGATAACATCTTCATCACTTGTAAGTTCAAGGATAATTTCCGGTTCTTGATATTTTTGCTTTATCATCATACATTCCCCACTTTCCATTTGAATGCCTTTATTTTTTTCTAATTTGAATTGTTCTCGGCTCACTCGTTACAGTTGTTCCATTCAACGCAGTCCACGTTACTGTTACAGTCATTTCATCTAGAAGCTGAGCATCCGTATTATTTGCAAGAATGAATGTTGTAAAGTATCCTTCTTCTCCATAAATTTCCTGCGGATAATATTTCGTTTCACCTGCATAAAGCGCAGTATAAACATTTTTGCTTGTTGCGCTACCAGTTCCACTACTACATGTAATTGTGAAAGTAACACTTTGATACTTCGTGTAATCATCCACATAGGCAACAAAACGAATATCCGTGTTGTCTGGATTTGTTTTATTATCTCTTGTCTGATACATGACACCCGACAATTTTGCATATGCTAAATCAACATCTGCAGCCAAATCCGTTGCATCTCTATCCCAGAATGTCTTGTTACAATCTTTACATTGATAGTGAGATTTCTTTCCGGCAACATCAAATGTTGATTCAGTAGCTTTCACTGATCTCACAGTATCATGTGTTGTTTTGTAAGCCATCATATTATCCACAGCAACTTTTTGACCTACAGCAATTTCTCCTGTAGAAGCTAAACACACACGGGTTGCGGTTGGATAACAAATTTCTGGCGTATCGAATTCAAATATTTCCGCCTCATGCTCATCAACATATACGGAAATGTTAACCTTTTTGTTATCTGCATCCGTGTCCACTACTACATGGAGTTCGTAAGAAATTTCTAGTGCACTTGCAAACAACGTTGCGAATTCTTCATCTGCCACTTCTCTAGTTTGTTCAAGACGATTTTTACGAGTATCATAATCATAATAATAAGCTCGAACTGTATATCCTGTCGCTGTTGGAATAATATCAATTTCATATCTGTCTCTGCTTGCTGCATCCCTAAAATATACATTCATATACGACCAGCAATTATTAGTTGTGTCTTTAAAGATAGTTGCGTCCGTCTTGAAAACAAAATCAGTGTTTTTCTTCAAAACTCCATTCTGACTTCCTGTTGCATATGCTGTCTCAGTATTTGTACGTTCAATCACTAAAACCCCTGAATCATTCGTCAAAGTACAATTAGAACTCGTCCAATTATCCTTCCCAGCGCTATTCTTTAAAGAAGAAAAATCATCCTCAAAGATCACACAAGGCGCTAATTTATCAATCTCTATTTCTGCATCATCTATCTCAATGGAACATTGTTCGTCCAAAAATTTCTTGTCGCAATCAGAACATTCATAATAGGTTCTCGTTCCTGTGCTTTCTGTTGTTGCAGGAGTTCCCACCACGCAATCCAATGTATGTTTTGTTTTATATACTTCAATATTATCTACAACCGCTTTTAATCCTGTAGCATTTGTTTTAGAATACAAAACAATACTAGCAGTCTCTGCTTTCCATGATTCAATCGGTGTCTCCGGATATAGTACGACTACATCATGATTATCAACATAAACACAGAAATTAGCACTGGTGCCATCCTGATTACAGTTGACTACTATACGAACTTGATATGTAACCTCTGTTTGCAAATCATTTTTATAGGAAGCAAATTTATCATCGTCAACATGCACTCTTGAAATATAACTTGAAGAATTACTATCATACAAAGCAATATAATATCCTTTTGTTGATGGTTGGAGCCGAATCTCATAATATTCCTCACCCGTGTCTGTGGCTTTTATGAAACGCACCCCTGCATAAGTACTGTTTCCACTATTATCTTTATGCAAAGTAGTTTTCATTTTGAAGCCAAAGTTGTTATTTCCAGCCATGATTGTTCCATTATATTCACCATCATGATAATATCCAATATTCGCATATCGCCTATGATTACCTGTAAGTTCCCATGCCTCATTACCGACACCTGTAACTTTCAAATTTCCAGTTGTATTAAGGTCAGCCACATTGTTTGTATTAGGACCTTTATTCGTATAAAGTGACGTACATGCCACCGTTTTGGAAGTTGTCAATTCTGCGTCTGTAGTCTTCAGAACACCTTCTGCGTCCAGAAATTGTTGACCACACGTAGCACATACAAAGTGAGCCGCTTTACCTTCACCCTCCGGTGTGGCTGGAATCTCCGCCACATCATTGATTGTATGTGATCCAGGTTCATAAACCTTGATATCATCTATCGTTGCTGTATAATATTCATTTGATTTGGAACTGAGTAAAAATACCGCGATTTTTTTCGCTTCGAAATCCGCATTCTCAAGAGCATATTCAAAGATTACAGGTTCTTCATAGTCGATATAAACAGCAAGCGCTAAGACCTTACTTCCATCAGCAATCGGCACGGTCTCCGCTTCCACTTTCAGGTGATACGAAAATGAAGTATCTGTTTGCCCAACTGCCAAATTATCCAAAACATTATCCTCACCTTGAGGTAGGTAAGTCTTATTTTTGCCATTCGAGCGATCAATGCTTGTTACTTTACAACCGTCCGTCGTTGGTTGTATACGAACATCATATCTTTGATTGATTTCATCCCCCGCAAACGCCAAGCCTACATAAGACCACTTTCCATCTTTAGTCTTATATGCGGTTGCGTCCATTTCAACCGCAATCTTTGATTTTCCATCAAAAACTGCATCACGAGTCCATATATAACTATTTACCGGTGCAACGCCCTCAGTTCTCGAATATTCAAGTTGGTAAACTTTATCATTACCGTTAGTTATTACCTTGAAGTTTTCATACAAACCATTTTTCGCTATTTGGGGATCAATATTCGTAGTCCATTTTTCATCCGTATCTGTATCTATAAAGCTAGTACCAGCTTCATAACTTTCAAAATCTTCACTAAATACAACTTTATCACAACTTGGCGCAATACAAATATTCTTGTCTCCGTCAACTAATGCTCTTTTCAATACATCCGTTACCACTGCTGCCATCTTAGCCTGCCCAATATCATTTGGGTGCGTAAGATCCGGGGCCGTAAAGTATTGTTCGTCATATCCGAAGAATGCTTCGCCGTCTATAAAATGTACGTTCTTATCATTATTCTCTTCTTTCGCTTTGTTATACGATTCGTAGATTAATGCTTTCATCTCAGCAGTTGTCGAATAATCAATATCTTCCGCAGCCGTGTCATCTAAACTGTTACCCGGACGTGTAATCATAATGATTGGAATCTCCGGATATGCTTCTCTGATAATCTTATAGAACGGATAATGAACCGGTTCCATCTGATATACTTTACTGATATTATGGTCAAAGTCATATACAAATGCACTGATATCTCCAAGACCTGCTATGTAATTGGCAAATTCAGTTTCACCCTTACATCTTCCCCAATTACCGAAGTTGATGTATTCCATATTCATATTTCTTCCAACTGTATTGACATAACTATTGCCCGGTTTTGTTACCGCACCGCCTTGTGTAATGGAACTTCCGTAGAATACAAGTTTTTTTCCTTCTTCATACTCAGTCGCATGTGGCGCAATTGTGCTACCTTCAGCCACACCGATTTCCACACTCTTTGTCTCACTTGTAATCGGGAAGTAAATTGTAAGGTCGCGGTCAGCCGCCTCTCCTAAATTCACTGTTCCTTCTACAAGGACCTCTGTGTTAGATATACTTCCATCTTTATTCTTTGTAGGTGCTTCACCGCGAACTGTTCCCGCATAAACACTACCTGCATCAGAGTCTACATACACATCAAATCCGTACTTTGCTGCTTCCATTTTACCGCCATGTGAAAGATGCGAAGCATCATGTATCGTTAATGTTGCTTTGATGGCAACGTAAGTAGAATTGGTTTGGAATCGAATTCTTCCACCCGCTGCTTCCCTCGCAAGAGAATATACGGTATTCACCCACGCTCCTTCGTCATCATATAAAGACTCTGTTTTCGCAATCCCTGCAGCGGTTGCGGAATCCATACGAATAAACGCTTCTTCTTTCTCATCATAAGTAACGCCATGTAATGTGATGTTCTCATTGTCCAAAACATTCACATATTCTTGCTCAGTCTCACCTTCTGCAGAAGCAATCAGTGTTCCCACAGGAATTGAGCCAAAAAGCATTGCGATAGCGCTCACACATCCTACAATTCTTTTCAATCTTTTTTTGTTTCTGTTGTTCATTTTTGTTTCCCCTTTCTTGCTCGAAAAACATTTCACGTTCTTATCTCTTACTAAAATTATAAAAGAATAATTATACATTGTATATAAATCGATTTTGTTGGAAAAATTGACTAAAACTGCTATCTTATACTATTTCCAATTTTGCAATCAATTTGACGATTGGTGCAACCTGATTATCCACGGCAACCTTCGGTGCATGGCTCTCTCCCGGGTAAAGCACAAGAAAATCGCCTTCTCGTAACATAACAATTCTCTCTGTTCCGTCAACTGCAAATAATTCAAAATCTTTTTCTTCTGAATATTCCGACAATCTTTCCAATTTTCTGCTGTAATTCACCAAAACATTTTCCGAACCACGAATCACATAGTGAATATCAATATGCTTTCTATGATGCTCTAGTTTTGCGTCTTCGCGCGGGTAGGTCATAGTATCCTGCTTGCCTATAGACTTCACACCGCCCGAATTATAAGTTTCTCCTACAACACAAGATTTCAACGCAATCAAAGCCTCATAAAGTTGTACATCATCCTTATACTTTTCGATATTACTGATATTGTCGTATAACATTTCAAACTCTCCTATGAATTTCTAAAAAATAGCAATTTTGTTAAATTTTAAAAAATCATTGTGTTCTCATGCTTATATATGCTAATATTATGTATGAAAGCACAAACAAAATTGTTTTTTTTGAATTTTTTTGTTATTTTTGCACTCTATTTGAACTTTATCTTAATTATAATGTGCTGTATATATACTGTAAATAGAGCATTTAGGTTAAAAAAATATACCATATCTGCTACATTAATCAGAAAGGAATTGAATTATGAATTATAGGAATAGCATTTACGAATCCGAATATCATATTGTTGGAACAGATCCCCGATATGCACTGCCACATCACGACGACAGTATTGAGATTATCCAGACATGGTCTGATGGCGGTTACTTTATTGTCAAGAACAATATTTTCCCTATTAAACCAGGAAGTATCTTCCTAATCAATGCTATGGAAATTCATTACTCGAATCCTTCTGCTCCAGAAGCTTATAACCGTAGTAAACTAATTGTCTCAACGGAATTTTTCAAAACCATTTGTCAAACTTGCGGGTTAACAGATTTTGCGGACCAGAATATTTTTCAGTGTGGTGGCACTTGCTACAATGCTCCAATGGAAACTGCAAGAAATATAGACACCTTTTTTCGAGAAGCTGCAGGGCACTTTCATTCTCCCGACAGCACCTCCACACAAGTAAATGTAGTCTTGGCTATTATTTCAATCCTGTCAAACCTTACTTCTAGTGAAACAAAGCAACCGATTGAAGACACGAAGCATACCATTAATCTGTTGGCAAAATATGTCAACGAACACAACAATGATTGGGAAAATTTATCACTTGATAGCATTTGTAACACGCTTCACATTAGCAGTTCCCGCGCTTCACATCTTTTTAAAGAGCTGATGGGTAAAACGATTATTCAATATAAGAATGAACTTCGAATCGCAGAAGCGAAAAAGCTTCTACTCTCGACCAATTTGAAAATGTTTGAAATATCAGATATGTTGGCTTTTCAACACTGCACCATTTTTTGTAAGTATTTTAAAAACATGGTGGGATGTACTCCAAAACAATATCGGGATTCCAAGGGGTTGTCGATTCGAACAGAATAGTTTTACATTAATTTTAAAGGGGAAATCGGTTAAAATACCAATTTCCCCTTCTCTTTTATTCTTTCATTCTACAAATCTACTATTGCCCCTTTTTGACGTAAAATATTTCGCAATTCTTGCACATCTATTTCCATCGATTTCTTATTTTCTTTCAACATCATGGAAGATGCAACACCAGCCGCTTCACCAACCGCCATACAAGTTGACATGATTCTTGCTGGTCCTAACGCTTGACCATCAGCTGCGATACAACGTCCTGCTACAAATACGTTTTCTGAATTCTTCGGAACCATCGCACCGTATGGAATTCCCGTTGCACCATGCGGCAATTCCCTTTCACCCAATGCTTGATGTGGTACATTCTTGAACATTGGATCTTTCTGTTGACGGCTCAAATCAAAGTGACGACCTGCAAGTGCAATTACATCATCCACACATTCATCATTAAGAATCATTTCTTCTGTCAAAGTAGTTTCACCCACAATTCGTCTTGTTTCGCGCACACCCGGATAATATGCTGTTAAACGCAATCTTGCATTCTCGCCACCCGGAATATATTTTCTAAACAGTAATTCTGTCACCAACTGTGCTCTTTGTCTTCCCCAAAGTGTGATTTTGGTTCTGTCTTCTCCGTTAGTACCGTCATATCCATATGCACTCATACCACCGTTAATCATCATGACACCTTCCTGCATCATTGGGAATGCAATCAGACGATTTGGAACTTCAAGGTCTGGGTTTTCTTCTTGCGCTTTTTTACAAATATCTTTAAACCAAGGGTCTCCGCCTTCATTTAAATACTTTTCGATAGCAGCCATATCGATACCTTCAATATGACATACCAACGATACATGTGTCATTTCTCCTGTCACGCGGTCTCCCTTATATGTTTCAAATCCAGCTGCCGCTACTAAATCTGCATCTCCTGTACAGTCAATTACAACACCACATGGTACATAGGAAATACCACTCTTGTTTGATATGTAAACTCCATCCACATGATTTCCTGTGGTTTTCACGTCAATTGCTCTTGTATAGTAAAGAATTTCAACACCGGATTCAATTGCCATCTCATCAAACACACGCTTGCCGATTTCAAGATCAAATGTGAATTCATCATGACATCCTAATCTATCCAATCCCGGATATTTGTCAGTCTGTGCTATTACACATGGTCCGACACCTCCATCAGCAGCTTTGATTCTATCCATCATTTCCTTGAAGATACCTCCAACTGCTTCTCTAGGACGATTTAACTCGCTATATGATAATCCTTTTTTCAGCATCATCGGGAAACTGATAGATCCTGTCATGGCTCCCAAATAAAATGGAAGCGCTCCCATGGTAGATACACCACCCATACAACAATAATCTTCAACCAAAAGCGTACGCAATCCACATCTCGCTGCTGAAATTGCAGCACCGATTCCTGCCGGGCCGCCACCCGCTACCACTACGTCATAATAGTCCATTTCGATTGCCTGACAATTGTAATTTTTCATGATTCATAATCCTCTCATTCTATATGGATTTACATCTATAATAATAACCTATCCAATGCGAAAAAGAAATATAGCATTTATGCTAAAAACATAAACCAAATCTGTTGAAACTTACCCGTCATGAAAATCCCACCCCAAATATTGACTTAGAACCTCTATAATTTGCAACGCTTTGTAACTTCATTTTTCATACCCTTGCTTTTTATATTTATATATGCTACTCTATCTACATGCAAATGATTGTCACGCATTTCTTAGCGTGCTTATTGCATTTCTACTTGGTCTATTAATCCAGACATTTCGTCATGATTCCAAGTATGTTACCTATCAATTTATTTTTACAAAGGAGGATTTTGCTATGCAAAACAAACAAGTTATTTCCTACAAGGAAGCCACTGGGGTCATACAGTATAACATGACCAATGATTATATGTTCCGCTACATTTTACAGAAAAACGAAAAAGTACTAAGAGGTCTTATTTGCTCACTACTCCATTTAAGGCCCGAGCAAATCAAAAAGGTTAGAATAACAAATCCAATAAACCTATCCGAAAACATTGACGGAAAAGAATTTGTTCTTGATATCGACATTCTACTAAACGACAATACTCAAATTAATTTAGAAATGCAGGTTGAGAACAAACATGATTGGACAGACCGTTCTTTATCCTATCTATGTCGCTCATTTGATCAACTCTATCACGGGCAAGACTATCGAAAAGCACTTCCTGTCATTCACATCGGTTTCTTAGATTACACTCTTTTTCCAGATGCTCCCGAATTCTATGCAACAAATATGTTGTTGAACGTGAAAAATCATCGAATTTATAATGACAAGTTTAGGCTATCTGTGGTAGACTTAACTCAGATAGAATTGGCAACTGAAGAAGACAAAACTTATCAAATTGATTACTGGGCTCGTCTTTTCAAAGCCAAGACATGGGAGGATTTGAAAATGTTAGCAGAAAAGAATGAATATTTAGAAGAAGCAGCTCAATCTGTCTATGTAGCCAATGCTGACGAAATTGTCCGCCAGAAATGTTATGCCAGAGAAATGGCGATTGGCTATGAACTTTCGCTCAAAGACAAAATAGCTGAAGCAGAGGCTGAACTTGCCGAAAAAGACGCTAAGCTTGCCGAAAAAGACGCTGAGCTTGCTAAAAAAGAAGCTGAGCTTATTCGATTACAAAAACTGGTTGGAGAAGAATAGTTGACTTCAAAAGTCGGTGGTCCCTTTAAATTGAACCACCGACTTTTTTATATCTTCCTATAACTCTTTTATATACCACACATCACACCCGAAGTGCACCGTTTCCAAAAACGGTTTATCTAACTTTTGAAACTCATACTTTCCATAAAATTTGTTAGCTGCAATCATATTACTAAAGGTTTCAAGATAGCATTTCTTGTAATACTGTTTTGCATACTCCAAGCACAGTTTCATCAACTCATGTGCAACGCCCGTGCCTCTCGCTTCCTTCAAACAATACATTTTCTGAAGTTCGCACACCTCCGGAGTGAGTCCTCCGATTCCTGCGCCGCCGACAATCTGGCCTTCTGCATTTTCAGCAACCCAATACTTATGCCCAGGTTTATTATAGATTTCGGAAAATCTTCCCAAATCCGGGTCGCACCATGCTGTCCCTTCTCTGTCGCCGCCGAACTCAAGTAGGCAGGTTCGAATCAGACTTTCTACACCTGCGTTATCCTTCTTTTCAATTTCACGGATTTTATACTTCTCCATGATTCTACACTTCTCCCAGCGCGAACTTTTCATGAATTGCTCTTGTCGCACGGTCCACATCTTTCTCATCAATAAGCACTGTAATGCGAATTTCCGAAGTAGAAATCATATTGATATTGATACCGGAATTAAATAACGCTTCGAACATCTGTGAAGCAACACCCGGATTACTCATCATACCCGCACCCACAATTGCAACCTTTGCAACATTTGCATTGTGTTTGATTTCCTTAATGGTAAGTGCCTCTTTGTTTTCTTCCAATACTTTTATTGCATCTTCCAAATCGTCCTGTGCAACGGTAAAGGAAATATCTTTCGAACCGTCACGTCCAACTGATTGCAAAATAATGTCAATATTAATATTATTCTTCGCCAATCTATGGAATACCTTGAACGCAACACCCGGCTTATCTTCTACTCCAAGCACTGAGATTCTTGCTGTATTCTTATCCGATGCTACACCGGTAATTAACATTTTTTCCATTTTTACTACCTCCTTGACAACCGTTCCTTCGGTCTCATTCAAACTAGAACGAACCACTAACTCTACGCCATATTTCTTTGCCATTTCAACCGAACGATTGTGAAGTACTTTTGCACCTGATGTGGCAAGTTCCAACATCTCATCATAGGTAATCTCGTCCAGTTTTCTGGCATCCGGCACTACACGAGGGTCTGCTGTGAATACACCGTCTACGTCGGTATAAATTTCACATTTATCCGCATGAAGTGCTGCTGCCAGAGCAACAGCTGTAGTATCAGAGCCACCGCGTCCTAATGTAGCATAGTCCCCATGTTTGTTCACACCTTGGAAACCAGTTACAATCACAAGTTTTCTGGCATCCAGTTCGTTCATAATGCGTTCCGAATCAATGCGTTTAAATCTGGCATTGCCGTAACGAGATGTACAATTCATACTCACTTGGAAGGCATTTAAAGAAACCGCCGATACATCCATTGCCTGCATGGCCATGGCCATCAGAGATACAGAAACCTGTTCTCCTGTTGTCAGAAGCATATCCAATTCTCTCTTGGAGGCATTTGGATTAATATCCCTTGCCATCGCCAAGAGTTCATCCGTTGTATCGCCCATTGCCGATAATACAACTACAACATCGTGTCCCTTTTTATAATCTTCTACGCAGCGTCTTGCAACATTGAAAATGCGTTCTTTGTTTGCAACTGAGCTGCCGCCAAATTTCTTTACAATTAACATCGTTTTCTCCTAATAGTTAAACAATAAATCTATCAGTTGATAGCCGTCTTCTTTAATAATTCCACTCTGCGCTCCCACAGTTTCATTATAAGCAACGAAGTTACCTAATTGCTTTGTGCTGTCGTACAGCAAATATGGAATTGGTCCATTGGAATGTGTACGAATCCGTATTGGTGTCGGATGGTCCAAGTCTGAGGCCAAGCGGTCTTAGGAAGACAAACAAATGATCAACTCCTTGGCTCACAGAACGACATGGCTACGATCCGACTTATAAGCAACGAAGTTACCTAATTGCTTTGTGCTGTCGTACAGCAAATATGGAATTGGTCCATTGGAATGTGTACGAATCCGTATTGGTGTCG
>JAZRPT010000106.1:0-14228 GCA_045649385.1 Faecalimonas sp.
CTGGATAAGGCAACAGACCCTGAACTTGCAAGCCTTCTGGAAGAAAGCAAAAAGCATCACGAAAAATTAGGTAACGATTTGCATTCTATGTTAAATGACAAAGAATTCGATGAAAAAGAGCCAAACCCAATGGCGAAAGGAATGTCAAAACTAAAGATTAATTTCAAAATGAATATGGATAACAGCGATGCTATGATTGCAGACCTAATTACAGATGGTTGCGACATGGGTGTAAAATCGCTCTACAAATACATGAACCAATATTCCGCAGCAGAAGAAGATGCGAAAGATATATGCAAACGATTAATTGCGATAGAGGAAGAATTGCGCGACAAGTTGAGAAAATTCCTGTAGTTTGAAGCCATCGTGCTTACGATTAAGAAATCGTAGGAACGGTGGCTTTTATGGTGTTAAAACAGAGAAATTAACGATGACAGATTCACATAACACTGATATAATAAAGAGGTAAGATTTTAAGATTAAGAAAGGGACACTTTCATGAAATTTATTCATTGTGCAGATTTGCATTTGGATGCGAAAATGAGTGCAAATCTTGATAAAGAAAAAGCAAAAATAAGGAAGGCAGAGCTCCTACATACCTTTGAGAGAATGGTGCAATATGCGGCAGATAACGGTGTTTCGGGTATTTTGATAGCAGGGGATATGTTTGACACGAAAAACATTACTGCGATAACAAAAAATGCCGTGTTGCATCAAATAAATATGCATCCGGATATCACGTTTTTTTATCTGAACGGCAATCATGATAACGACAATTTCCTCGTGAATCTTGATACCATTCCGGATAATTTAAAAATGTTTGGTTCCGATTGGATATGCTATGAATTCGGTAAAATCGTAATTTCGGGAATTGATCTCACGATAGAGAACACGGACTTTGCGCATGCATCGCTGATGCTTGCTCCTGACAAATTTAATATTGTCATGATGCATGGGCAAGACGGGGAACTTATTAATCTTCGGGGACTTAAGAACAAAGGCATTGATTATCTGGCGCTTGGCCACATACATGCCTATAAAACAGAACAATTAGATGCACGAGCAATCTATTGTTACCCGGGCTGTTTGGAAGGCAGAGGTTTCGATGAAGTTGGTGAACATGGTTTTGTTGAGCTTGATATCAATGAGGAAGATGGAAGTTATCAGCACAAGTTTGTACCATTCGCTGAACGAAAATTATATGCCATATCGGTGGATGTGACGGATTGCAAAACGACGTCAGAGATGATTGAAAGGGTGGCAGTTTCACTGAAAGAGATGGAATGTGAAGAGTCTGCACTTGTAAAAATCATATTAACCGGCACGGTGGATGTGGAATGTGAGAAGGATGTGGATTACATTTTGGCTCGGTTCAAATCACAGTATTTCTTTGTGAAAATATATGATGAGACAAGCTTAAAGATTGATGCAAATGACTATATGTTGGATGAATCTTTAAAGGGCGAGTATGTCCGCATGATTATGCAAGATACTACATTGTCGGAAGAAGACAAGGCAATCATCATCCGATATGGACTTCAGGTACTTGCCGGTGAGGAGGTGCAGTAATTATGAGATTGATTCAATGTCACATTGAAAATTTTGGAAAACTGCATGATTACACCATCGATTTTGAAAAAGGTGCAAACCTGATATGCGAGGAAAATGGATGGGGAAAGAGTACGATTGCGGCATTTATCAGAGCAATGTTTTACGGCCTGGACGGAGAGAGAAAAAGAAATCTGGAAGAGAATGAGAGAAAACGTTATACCCCTTGGCAAGGAGGAGTTTTTGGCGGTCAACTGACATTTGAAGTGAATGATAAACAGTACACTGTGACTAGGACATTCCATGAACAAGAGGAGTTTGAATTGCGTGATGCCAAGACAAATCTGTTGAGCGCTGACTATTCGAGAAATTTGGGTGAGGAATTGTTCAAAGTAGATAGGGTGTCATTTTTGCGAACCGTATTTATCGCACAGGCGGATTGTGAAACTACAGCCACGGATGATATTAATGCGAAGATAGGAAATCTTACAGATAATTCTAATGATTTGAATAACTTTGAAACAGCAAGTGCAAGGTTGAAAGATTTGATAAACAGCCTGACGCCAAATAGAAAGACGGGAAGTCTTGCCCAGAGAAAAAGTGATATTACAGAGTTAGAGCGAAAAGTTACGGCTCAAAAAGGAATTCCGGAAGCATTGCAAAGATTGCAGGATAAACGATTGGAAGAATTGAGCGTGTACAATCAGTTGAAGGAGGAACTAGAGATTGTTCAAAAAGAACAGATTCGAGTTTCTAAACTGCAACGAACACTGGCGAAAAAAGAGCAATGGGATAATCTGAAACAAGAGGTTCAAAGCTCACGCCAATTCTTTACTGGTAAAGTGCCATCTAGAGCGGACATAGAAGCGGCACAAGCAAACGAAAGTGAAATGAAAAAATCAGCGGAACGTCTTGCAATGTATGAGATGACAGAGGGCGAGAAAGAACAACTTGCTGCACTTCAATTGTTGTTTCATAAAGAAGAGTTAGAAGAAAGAGACGTTACGGAACAACTAAATAATGTCAAAGAACTATCTCGTGTAAAAAATGAATTGTTCCAGGAGCAGCTAAAACAAGCAGAACGAAAAGCAGAGCAAGAACACAAAAACAAAACTGCAAGTTGGACGGCCTGGGTTATTGTTTTAATCCTAGGAATTATCTTGTGCTTAACAGTTGATATTATTATTGGATTACCAGTCACTGCCGTTGGTGCAGTTATGACCATCATTGCCGTGAAAAAAAGTAAAACATCAAAAGATATGGTGCAAGATGCAGAAATCTCAAACAGTAAAAAATTAGAACAGCAGGTACAGGAACTTCACCAAAATATTTTTGTCTTTTTGGAGAGGTTTGGTATATACGCAGCTGAAGAAAACTTTGTCAACCATCTGCATGAATTAAAGGAAAAGGCAAAACAGTACGCGTTCCTAAATAGCAAGAAAGAAAATCGAATGAAAGCACAAGGTGATTATGAGAATTACCGCAATCAAATTTTTGATTTTCTTGCGGAACATGGATTTGAACCGGCTCACAATGTGCAGTTGCAATTGTTGAACATTCGAGATGCGGTGCAAGCACATACAGAAGCAGTGCGTAAATTGGAACTGTTTGAAAAAGAAACTGATACAGATATCTTCGCAAATATGACCGAAGAGGACAAATCCAAAAATCTTTCTGAATTAAATGCGAATATCCAGAGCATGACAGAAAAGAGAGAAGTCATTTATAAGCGATTAGAAGGTTATCAGGCTGATATAGAGCAATTGCAGGCGCAGTTGGATGAATGGGAGGAACAAAAGATTCGTCTAGAAGAATTGAAAAAAATTCAAGATGACGAACAATGTAAATATCATCATATACAAAAGGTGCAGGAATATCTGGTGAAAGCAAAAGAAAGTATCACAAATCGATATGCCGCGCCAATTTTAGAGAACTTTACCAAGTACTATGAAATGATAACTGCAGATACAGCAGAGAAGTTTTCCATAGACGCCAATATCAATATAACAGTGGCAGAACAAGGAAAACAAAGGGAAACCAATACACAAAGCTCCGGTTATAGAGATTTGATTGGTATCTGTCTTCGTGTTGCATTGGTAGATGCAATGTATACGGATGAAACACCGGTTCTTATTATGGATGACCCATTTACGAATCTGGATGATGAAAAAATGAAGAGGGCAAAAACGTTCTTAGAATATGTGGCCCAAAAGTATCAGGTGATATATTTTACCTGTAGTGAATCGAGAAGATAAGAATAAAAAAGTTGCATAGCCTCAACATTTGTTGCGGGGGCTATGCAACTTTATTTTACGGCAATTTAATCAATGCACTGCGGTCTTTGATTTTCTTCAGAATTCGCTCAGCCTCACTGTCGGTAGCAGGGGTTGGCTGATAGTTGTTGCGATTCTTTTCAGAAGATAATGAACAAGGGATTACATTTGTTACATTATCCTCCTTTACACCGTCTTTCGTAATGGTAAATGTTTGCTGAAAAATCATGGTGTCCTTGTCACTTGGGTTGGAATTTCCACCAAAGCAGAAGTTCCCAAGACTGTACACAATGTTTTTACCTTTGTAGGTTTCAATGCCTTGTAATACATGTGGATGATGTCCGCATACAAGATCTGCACCCTCATCAATTGCAAGACGACCTAACATGGTCTGGTGTGAATTTGGCGCCGCATCTCGTTCGATTCCCCAGTGGAAGATGACAATAACAATCTCGGCACCTTCTGATTTTACCTTGGCAATGTTATCTTTTACTTGCTGGGCACGTCCTGTGTGGTCAATTAATTCATAGATTCCTACAAGTCCAATCTTTACCCCTTTCACATCCACAACTTTTGTCACATCATAGCCAAAGTGAATCACGCCGGCAGAGTCTAAGGTATTTCGTGTATCGGTTAAACTTTGCATACCGTAATCGCGGCTGTGATTATTGGCAAGAGTAACTGCCTCTACAGAACTGCTGGTGAGAATTTTTACAAATTCGGCAGGCCCTTTAAAAGCATAAGTTTTATCTGCACGGGTTTTTAAATCCGTAAATGTTCCTTCCAGATTGGCAATTGTCAAATCGTCTGCCTCAAAAATGCTCTTTACATTCTTTAAGAAATATTCCGGACCATTCTTTTCGTAATAAGCGTTTAAACTTCTGGAATAGTTGAAATTCTCATCCGTTCCCAAGGTGCAGTCCCCGACTACAGATATAGTAATGGAAATCTCCGGATTCGGCATAGGAAGCTCTAATGGCTCTTCTGTGTGCACGGAAAGGTTGTCGTACACTTTGTCTGTATCAATGGAAGAAGCAGATTTTTCTTCCGGACGAAGTACGGTATATATCAATGAGCCGGCTAAAAATATTGCAATGGAAATAACAACTCCGGCAAAGAGAATGGCTATTTTTTGTTTTCTTTTATAACGTCTTTTGCGAGGTTTTCTATCTGTCATATGGCACTCCTTGTCTTGTTTTCTAACAGTATAATTACGTCTTTAGTATAGGTTGTTTGAAAGGATTCGTCAATCGTTTCAAAGAAGGGAATTACTTGTATAATTATGTTGCTGAGAACAATGTGAAATAGTATAATAGAAAGAAAGTAAACAGTAAATTTGTGAAGGAGGGATTCAGTTGAGACTGGAAGTACAGGAACTGAAAAAGTCTTTTGGTGAAAAAGAAGTTTTGCATGGTATTTCTTTCCATGTAGAAAGCGGAAGTGCCCTTGGACTTTTGGGAAGAAACGGTGCAGGAAAGACAACAACAATCCGTATCTTAATGGATGTTTTTAAAGCGAATAGTGGCTGTTTGCAGATGGATGGGAAACCATTTTTGGCAAAGGAATATCAGATAGGATATCTGCCAGAAGAAAGAGGCTTATATCCGAAAAAAACGGTAGGGGAACAGTTAGTTTACCTTGCTATGCTACGAGGACTGAATGCAAAAGAGGCGAAGGAGCAGACGAAAAAGTGGCTCACGCGCATGGGAGTTGCAGAGTATGAAAATCGCAAGCTGGAAACCTTATCAAAAGGAAATCAGCAGAAGGTACAATTGGCTCAGACCTTGCTTTGCAATCCGGATATTGTAATCTTAGACGAGCCATTTTCAGGTCTTGACCCTGTAAATGCGCAGATTTTAAAGGATGTTATCAAAGAACAGATTGATGCGGGAAAAATTGTCATTTTCTCTAGTCATCAGATGAGCCATGTGGAAGAATTTTGTGATGAGATTGCGATTATGAATCATGGCGATATCGTTCTGTCGGGAAATCTACGTGAAATTAAGAGAGAGTTTGGTAAGGACAGACTCGTAGTAGCAAGCCTTAGCGAAACGCCGGAAGAATTGGCAGAACTGTTAAAAACAAAGTTATCTGACTTGTTGGATGTGGAAAAGGTACAGCAGAGTCAAGTTGTGGTGAAAGAGAAAAAAGAAGGTAATAAACCTGCGATTTTGCAGAAATTGATAGAGGAAGGCGTGGATATTGAATTCTTTGGCCTTTACGAACCATCGCTACATGACATTTTTGTAGAAAAGGCAGGTGACGAGTAATGAAACAGTTTTTGACCGTATTAAAATTTGAATTAAACAACTATTTTAAGAATAAAAGCTTTGTTGTCACTACCTTTATCCTTGCATTTGTAATTGCAGCAGTGGTGATTGTACCGACTATGATACCGGGCTTATTGGGTGATGATAAAGAGCCGGAGATGGGCGGCAGTAACGAAGTCGTGCTAGATGAAGAAATCGATATAGAAGCAGAGGATGAGCCGGAATTAGAGCTGTTAGGTCTTTGCTTGAAAGAAGAAGCTGGTTTGGATGCTGAGATGGTGAAAGCACTTTACCCTGCAGAATGGACCACATATGAAGATGAAAAAGAAATGAAAGAAGCAGTAGAAATGGGTGAATTGGAGGCAGGATTTGTCATCGATAGCCCAACGGAAGTCGTTTATGTGGTAAATGACCTTTCCATGTATGATTATCTTGGAGATATGTTTGGTCAAACCTTAGCAGAATGTTATAAGCAGCAATACCTCATAGATAAAGGCTTGACACCGGAAGAAATTGCAGAGTCAGAAAGCTTTTATGTAAATGTAACAGAGGAAGTGCTGGGAAAAGACAGCGGACAAAATTACTGGTACACTTACGTGTTGGTATTTGTAGTTTACATCCTTATTATTTTCTATGGACAGATGATTGCAACTTCAGTGACCACAGAAAAGAGCAACCGTGCCATTGAGATTCTGGTGACAAGTGTGAATTCAAACAGCTTGATTTGCGGAAAGGTTTTAGCAGGTGCTATCGCAGGCGTATTGCAGGCTGGTATCATTCTGGGTAGTGGATTTGTGTCCTATAGTTTTGTGAAAGACGCTTGGGGCGGAATGATAGACTTCTTATTTGATATACCGACAAACGTGCTCGTTATCTACGCGGTATTTGCAATTTTAAGTTATTTATTATATGCATTTATCTTTGGTATGCTTGGTGCATTGGTATCTAAAACAGAAGACATTAGTAAGAGCTCATCACCGATCATGATGATTTATATTGTGTCCTTTATGATTGCCATCTTTGGTATGTCCAGTGACAGCAATAATATTGTAATGAAGGTGGCTTCTTACATCCCGTTTACGTCCGGAAATGCAATGTTCGTTCGTGTGGCAATGGGAAGTGTGCCAACCTGGGAAGTGCTTGTATCAGGTGCAATTTTGATAGTGAGTTGTGTAGTTGCCGGCATACTGGCAGCGAAAATCTTCCGATATGGAACCTTGCATTATGGCAATCCGATTAAATTAAAGACAGCGCTGAGAAAGGCACGGATGGAGTAAATTTTTTGGAGTATTAAAAATAATGGCGTGTCATAATTTGACACGCCATTATGAAAATAAATAAAAAAGAGAGGTTTGTGGAATGGAGTATATATATCCAATGATAGATGCGAAACAAACAGGTGAATGGTTGAGATATTTATGTAAAAGAAAAGGTATTACGGTGACAGAAATTCAGGAAAAATTACAGATTGCGTCGAACCAAGCGATATATGCTTGGTTTAATGGAAAAACATTACCATCACTAAATAACCTTTATGCATTGAGTGATTTTATGAGAATGACTGTGAATGATATGTTAGTCGATAATGTACATCCGCATCCATTTTATAGATGTAAAAATCCGTATGCAAAACGTTTATTTCTCTATAATTATAGAATAAGACAGTGTGTATGCGAAACATCCAAGTATTAATTGGATGACAGATAATTTCTAGTTCTTTATAATGAAAGAGTACTAGGAATTACGGATGTTGTTGTTTGACAATAGTAGGAAAGTGAAAGAAAATGTATGGACATAAAAAAAAGATTATGTTATACTATCTAGGCAAAGAACATATAATGTTGTTGATCGCACTCCGGTGACCTACGGGCCCGGGGTTTTTTTATTTTACGGAGGTGTAGAACATGGCAAAAGTATTTAAGTCAACGAATTCACAACTTCGCATTCTGCGAGACCGTGGGATGATTGTAAGAAACGGAAGTAGAATAAAAAAGATACTTGAGACGGAAAACTACTATAATATAATCAATGGATATAAAGATTTATTTCTTGATAAAACAGATACATTTTCCGAAGAAAAATATATAAAAAATACAAATTTCATGGAAGTATATGCATTGTATTTGTTTGACAGAGAGATAAGAAGTATCTTTTTGAAATATATTTTGGAAATTGAAAATAATATAAAAACGGTATTAGCATATGAATTTTCAAAAAAGTATGGTCATGATAATTACCTGAGAGTAGAAAATTTTGATACAGCGAATCGAGCACGGGATTCAAAAAAGACAAAAGCACAAAAAGTAGGTGAAGTTTCTCAATTAATTGTTAATATACAAAAAGAGATAGCGAAACAACTGACTAAAAATAATCCGATGATATCACATTATATGTTAAAAGAGGGATATGTGCCACTATGGGTATTAGTCAATATTCTTACCTTGGGTACGATAAGTGCTTTCTACCAAAATTTGAAGCAGGAAGACCAAAATAACATAGGAAGAAAGTTTTTTATGCATCCAGATGAAATGATGTCTATTTTATTAGTACTTACAGTTTTTAGAAATCAATGTGCACATGATGGAAGACTTTATAATATGAAAGCAGTAAAGAAAAATGGTCAACCAAACAGTATAAAGACTAATCAGATACATAGAAATTTGGCAATTCCTTTTGATACTGGCAACAATCCCCAATATGGTAAAAATGATCTATTTGCAATTGTGATTATATTTAAACTAATGTTGCCAAAATCTTCATTTAATAAATTTTTCTTTGCCCTAAAGAAGGAGATTTCATCTTTGGAAAAGAAATTAAGAAAAGTTGGAATAGATGTGATATTGCGTGAAATGGGCTTCCCGAGTAATTGGATGGATATAAAGGAGATAGGGCATTCCTGTTCGTTACCATTAACAAAAGCGTGAATTCCTTGCAAATTCACGCTTTTGTTGTGCTATTTTCCGGCATCCGTTATCAGACTTCGATACTTCTTTGGAGTCATTTTTTTATATTTCTTAAACACTTTCACAAAATAAGAACTATCGTTAAACCCGCACTGATATGCAATCTCTGTAATGGAAAGATTCGTATTAATTAAGAAAATGCAAGCCCTTTCCATACGATAGGAGTTCAGATACTCAATCGGCGTCTGGCGGAAGAAATCACGGAATGATGAGGCAAAACGATTAATGGCCATTCCGGAAACCTGCGCCATCTCGTCCAATGTAATTGGGTTCATGTATGATTTCTCAATAAAGTCCAAGAGCGGCTTGAACATCTTAACATTCGTAGAACTTTTGGTGTTGTCTCTGTAGTGGTGATCCACATAAATTGTGCCTAATAGTTCAAATAACGTACTCAGAATCAGCAAATCCTGCTCGCTTGACTGAATGGAAGCCAGTGCAAACAAGCGATTCGTAATGCGATACAAATCTGCGTCTCTAGTCGGATGAAATGGAAGGATGCTTATCTTGTTGCTTGTAAATGTATGTAAAATATCTTTGCATAACGAAGTGCGAAGCAAAATTTCATCTGCGTCAAAATCAATTACCTCATACACACAGTCTGTTGGGAAATACCCATGAATAATTTCCTGATTCACAAATACAATCTCATTCGGACCGGCGGTCACTTCATCTTCATTCATATAGACCGTCAATTCCCCACTAATCACACGTACAATCTCGCACGGGCGGTGCCAGTGCAGAGGCATCTGGTAAAAGGGATGTTTATCATCAATGTGGTGAAATGATAGCGGAATATTACGCAATTCATGCGTTACCTGTTCATTATAATCTAAACCTAACATGTCGACCTCCTCCGTTCTATTGTACAACATCTATAATTATATAACAATTACCAAAAATTGTATACAAAATTAACAAAATTTGGCTAAACCGTGGAAATATTACCATTTTTCGGGTGTTATACAACCAGAAATGACCATGTATAAGTGGTACAATTACAATAGTAGAAAAATGCCGAAGTTTGTGCAAAAAGATGAAAGGAGGAAAGAGCATGAAAATTGTAATTGGTTCACTGCAGTGCGAAGGCAATAGTCTCACCCCTATACATACAAAATTTAAAGATTTTGACTATGCAGTAGGCGAAGCAATGTATGAGGAAATTCAAGTGGTAGATTTCTTCAAAGAGAACGGGTGCGAAATTGTACCAACCATTTATGCCCATGCTTTGCCAGGCGGTGCAGTTGTGAAGGAAGACTTTCTGAGACTGGCGAACGAGCTGGTGGATGCCATTCCGGTGGTAGGGATTGACGGTATATGGTTATATTTGCATGGGGCAATGTACGTGGAAGAAATCGGTTCGGGTGACACCTATTTATTAAAAATGGTGCGAGACAAGGTTGGCTATGATATTCCGATTTCAGTGGCAATGGATTTCCATGCAGACAATACAGATGAAATCGTGAAGTTAGCTAACTGCATTACCGGATTTCGAACAGCCCCTCATTGTGATCACAAAGAAACACAGATTCGCGCGGCACAGATGCTTCTTACATGTATTGAAAGAAATATCTTACCACAGCCACAAATGGCAAGAGCAAATGTAGTGATTTGTGGAGATGCTGTGCAAACCTCATTAGAGCCATTAAAAAGCATTATGGAGATGGCAGAAAAGTTTGAACGAGAAGTACCAGGCATGCTCAGTGTACAAGTATTCAATGGGCAACCGTGGATTGACGAACCGTATATGGGACCTAGTATCGTGGTAACACATGCAACGGATGTAGAAGTTGCAAAACAGTATGCCGACATACTTGCAGACAAATTCTATAAGGTGCGACATGACTTCAAGTTTCTAATCGAAGCGGTAGAACCGGAGGAAGCAATTCGAAGGGCGATGGAAGCAGAGGAAAGCCAAGTCTTCCTCTCAGACTCCGGGGACAATACCACAGCAGGTGCAGCAGGAGATAATGCGTATATGATTAACCGACTGCAAGAGGCTGGCGCAACCAATGTCTTAATTGCAGGAATTGCAGATGAAGCAGCTTGTGAGAAATGTTATCAGGCAAATATCGGAGATGAGCTTACCATACAGGTTGGTGGTAGCTTGGATAAGAATAGTGAAACGGCAACCATTACCGGTAAACTGATACACAGAGGTGACATCGTTTCTTACACAGGCGGAAACGCCGGACCTTCAGCAACACTGGATTGTGGAGACATGACAGTGGTGGTTACAAAGAACCGAGCAGCGATGTGCAGACCGGACATCTTCGCGTCCATCAATCTGGACTACAGTCCATTTAAAATAGTGGTAGTAAAGTTGGGATACTTATTCCCAGAACTTGCAGCAAAAGCAGAACGAGCAATACTGGCATTTACGCCTGGAAGCTCCACGGAACGATTGGAAGATATGAACATGAAGAAAATTAGAAGACCAATGTTCCCATTGGACGATGACTTCCGTTAGAAGGAACAAATCAAATCATTAAGAAGCTATGCACGACGAAGTGCATGAAAATAAACACAAAAAACTTACATAAAAAGGAGATTAGAACTATGGCTTATTGCAACATGCAAGAAACAGAAAAGAGAATCAAACAGGTACGTGAAATCTTAAGAGCAAAAGAATTAGATGCAGCTCTTATCTACTTCGATGAATTAAACATCGCAAACGGTTGGTACTTAACAGGATGGTGTGGACAATTTGAAAAAGGTTCTGTACTTATCCCAGTAGAAGGAGAACCAATCTTACTTGGTGGTCCTGAATCAGAACCATTTGCAAAAATGAATTCAGCAATTACAAAAGTACGTTGCTTCCCAGTGTTCATGGTACCAGATGAAGAGTATCCAAACGCAACAATTATCAACTTCAAACAATTGGATGAAGAGTTGAAAGCAGAGGGAACTGTATTAAAGAGAATTGGTTTTGTTGGAACATCTACCATTCCACATCAAGTATACAACGATTTCGTTGCAGGCTTTGAAGGTGTAGAGATGGTGGACATCACAGATGAATACGAAACACTTCGTGCTTACAAATCTATCTGGGAAGTAGAACAGATTCAAAAAGCAACAGACCTTTGTGATTTGGCTTATGACAAGATGATGGCAGCAATCAAACCGGGCGCTTACGAATTCGAAGTAGCCGCAGCAGGTGAATCAATCTGTAGAATTAACGGTGCTACAAGCTTTGCATACTCAACCATCGTTGGTTCTGGGGAACGTGCAAAAGCAGTTGTACCTACGGCAACAAATAAAATGATGGAAGATGGCGAACTCGTTATGATTGGTATCGCGCCACGTTTCAACGGATACGCAGGAACATTTGGTGATACTATTCCAGTTAACGGTGTTTATACACAAAGACAAAAAGACTTGTTGAATCACATGCGTGAAACATTCCGTTTGACAAGAGATATGTTAAAACCGGGAATGACAGGACGTGAAATTGACGTACCAGGACGTCTTTACTACGAGAAACATGGACTAAAAGATTACATTGTATGTCCATTCGCTCACTCAATCGGTCTTATGGAAGCAGAAGCTCCATTCTTCGGACCAAACGGTGACTTCGTATTAGTGCCAGGTATGACAGTAATGGTTGACGTAAGCTTCTTCGGACATCCGGATTTACACGGTGGACGTATTGAGACAGGATTCGTTATCACAGAAAACGGATGCCGTCCATTGTCACCGAAGATGTGCGATTATTTTATGAAGGATTTATAGGATTTGATTTATAAGATTGGAGGAAAAGAAAATGGCAGAAGCAGTTTTAGGATATAAACACTATATGTTTATCGATGGAGATTTACCGGGAAATGGGGATGACCCATCTCTTCCGGGACATGAGGCTCTTATGATTACAAACAAGAATACAGAGGATGCACATATCCTTGTAAACCTTTACTTTGAAGATAAGGAGCCAATGAAAGGTCTTCACTTAACAGTACCGGCAGAGAGAGTTATCTGTATCAGAACAGATTTACCAATTTGTGAAGAAGAATTCCAGATTCCTTTTGGACAATATTCATTGGAATTAGATTCAGATATTCCTGTATGTGCAAGCTTCGGACGTCTCGACAGACGTTACAACTTGGGATATTACGTAACAGGTTATTGTGCAGTGTAAAGCAGGTGATAATTCGATGAAAAGATTCATTATGTATTCGGATTTAAAACCGGAAAAAGTGCAGGATTATATAGAACTTCACGCAAATCCTTGGCCAGAGTTGCTGGAACTTTTGAAACAATGCAACATTCATAATTATTCTATCTCAATTAGGGGAACACAATTGTTTACCTATTATGAATATACGGGTGTAAATTATGAGGCAGATATGAAGTTTATGGATAACAGCCCAATTATGCAAGAATGGTGGAAGTATTCCAAACCATGTTTTGTAGGACATGACAAAGGTGAGTATTACGAGGACTTGCAAGAAGTGTTTTATCTAGAATAGGACAATAAAGAAAAAACGCAAAAGTGAAACAATAAAAAGGAGGGATTAGGCATGAACCCAAAAAGGAAACTAAGAAAAATAGGTGCATTATTATGTGTAATGTTTCTGTGTAGTAGCATGCCAGTGCACGCTGAGGAGGAGCAAGTCAAAATCAGCGACAAAGAGTATGCAGTTATGTTGAAGGACACATACAACCTGTTTCTGAGTAATGAAAAACCTGTTTCCGGAGAAATCGGTTCCAAAGTATTTTTAACCTATACGGTAGAGAAATTAGAAAAAAATACGGCAATCCAAAGCGGATTCATAGGAACTATGGACAACACGATGGCTTTCCCATATGCAGAAGAGAAGGGAAGAATGTATGTGGAAAGCGAGGAGAATGGAAGCAGATTATACGAAGAGGGATATACTTATGTATTCCGTTTTGAACGTACTGAAAATGGGTTTGAATATCATGCTACAAAACTTAAAGGAAAGGAAGCAACACCAATTAAATTTGCAGGTTCTACAGGAACTCCGGAGGTAGAAAACTACAAATATTATGGTACATGGATTGGTGGAGAGCCAGACGACATAGTATCAGCGACTTTGAATCATGTACGTTGTTACGATGAAGATGGAAATGACCTTGGAGTTAGCATGAACACGCAAAGTGCAACCAGATTAGATAAGGTAAACAAGTTGTTAAATGTACATCCCGTGATCGAT
>JAZRPT010000107.1:0-7076 GCA_045649385.1 Faecalimonas sp.
GCTGCAGAGCAATATATGAAGGATTGCGACATTGCAGATACGATGCTGATTCTACCGGAATTTGAATTCCATATGTTTGACCAGGTTGGCTGGTCTGTACAGCCGGATTCCATTGGATTTTCAGTTGACTGTGAGCAGGCATACTGGAACAGTGCGAATCAGGGCTTAGGCTGTGTGGTTCCTCATCAGAAGAACTACCACGTTGCGAAGCCATTTGACCGCACCTACGAATGTCGTTCGGAAATGTGTCTGGAATTAGAGAAGATGGGCATTGAAATCAAGTACCATCACCCAGAGGTTGGAGCAGCCGGACAGTTTGAAATCGAGCCAATGCTTGGACAAATGTCAAAGATGGCTGACAACACCATGATGATTAAGTATGTCATCCACAACACTGCTTTGAAATATGGCAAGGTTGCAACCTTTATGCCAAAGCCTGTTTACAGTGAGGCCGGAAATGGTATGCATGTACATATGTTACTTTTGAAAAACGGAGAACCTGTTTTCTCAGATGATGAAGGCTATTCACATTTGAGTGAAACTGCTCATTATTTCATGGGTGGTTTACTAAAACATATTTCTTCTCTTTGTGCCATTACGAACCCAAGCACCAACTCCTTCAAGAGACTGGTTCCTGGATTTGAAGCACCTGTAACTGTAGGTTATGCGACTTCTAACCGTAGTGCAGTTATCCGTATTCCTGCCTACGCGAAGTCTCCGAAGCTTCGTCGTTTCGAGATTCGTAACCCAGATGCAACTTGTAACCCATACCTTTGCTACGCAGCTCTTTTGATGGCGGGTATCGATGGTATCAAGAACAAAATTGACCCACATGCAAATGGATGGGGACCATACGACATGAACCTGTATTCTCTTCCGGAAGAAGAAAAAGCAAAATTGTCTTCTCTTCCAACACGCTTAGAGGATGCTTTGGATGCACTGGAAGCTGACCATGATTACTTGACAGCAGGCGGCGTATTCCCAGAACATTTAATCAAGAACTTTATCGCTATGAAGAGAAAAGAATGTTTCGAAATGTCTAAGATTCCGCATCCAGCAGAATTTGATAAATATTTTAATCTATAATCTTCATAAATGACGATACACCTCCATATTTTATATTGGAGGTGTATTTTTATGAAAATAGATAGAGGCGTATTAATAAAATCAATTGTTTTCCCATTGCTTGTGGGAGCTGTCGCGGGCTTGCTGACCCGCAATGCCATGCACAACTTTCAGATGCTGACAAAGCCACCACTTTCGCCGCCCGGTTGGCTGTTTCCGGTTGTGTGGACCATCCTTTATACACTCATGGGTATCTCTGCTTACATAATCCGGACATCTGATGCTAGTTACCAACAGATTGACGACGCGCTGATGATTTACCGTTATCAGTTGATTGTGAACTTCCTGTGGTCCGTCTTTTTCTTTAACTTTGAGTGGTATTTCTTTTCATTTATCTGGATACTTCTTTTGTGGGTACTCATTATTCTAATGATAAGAAGTTTTTCCAAGATTTCCAAAACTGCTGCCTACTTAAATATCCCGTATTTATTATGGGTGACATTTGCAGCATACCTGAACTTTGGAATCTGGTGGCTGAACCGCTAATAGTTTTGTTTGTATATGAAAAAAACTTGCATAATCTAACCCATAATATACGTTTTTCGGTTAGAAATATACAAGTTTTTTCATATGCGAACATAATTTCACATTTCTCTTATAATCTTTCGGATCGGAAGTACAAATGTCGGCGATACCGAAAGTTCATCGATTCCCATGTTTATAAAGGTTTCTGTCAACCTTAAGTCCGCTCCAAGTTCCCCGCAGATACCAACCCAGCAGCCTTCCTTGTGCCCATTGTCAATCACCATCTGAATCAGGCGCATCACGGCCGGATGATGTGCGTCATAAATGCTATCCAGCTTTGGATTTTGGCGATCTATAGCCAGAGTATACTGAGTCAAATCATTGGTTCCAATGCTAAAGAAATCCACTTCTTTTGCAAGAATATCACTAATCATAGCCGCTGCCGGCGTCTCAATCATAATACCCAGTTCCACACTTCCATAGCTGACACCATTTTCATCCAACTCATTTTTCACTTCCTCACAAATGTGTTTTACTTCTTGCACTTCTGAAAGTGAAATAATCATCGGAAACATAATGGCAATGTTTCCGAATGCGGAAGCTCGATAAAGCGCCCGCAATTGGCTCTTAAAAATATCCTTTCGGTCAAGGCATATGCGGATTGCACGGTATCCCATAGCCGGATTTTCTTCCTGCCCCAAATGGAAATAATCCACTTGCTTGTCCGCTCCGATATCCAAGGTTCGGATAATAACCTTCTTGCCTGCCATATTTTGGGAAACCGTTTTGTATGCAATAAATTGTTCTTCTTCCGTCGGATAGGTATCTTTCTCCAAATACAGAAATTCACTTCGGAATAATCCAATACCATTGGCATCGTTTGCAAGCACATTTGCCACATCTGCCACGCTTCCTATATTGGCATAGAGCTTGATTTCTTTGCCGTCTTTCGTCACATCCGGTAGCCCTTTTAATTCTGCTAGAAGCGCCCGCGCCTCTTTTTCTTTTTTCTGCTCGCCCATGTATTGTTCCAACACAGAATACTCCGGGTCTATGATTAATTTCCCATGCTTTCCATCTACCACAGCCATCTTTCCATTCCAACTCTCATCAATGGCAACACCAATAAGGGCAGGGATATTCATCGTCCTTGCTAAGATAGCAGTGTGGGAATTTGCAGAACCGTGCAGGGTTACAAATGCAAGCAATTTTGACTTATCCAACTGAACTGTTTCACTTGGTGCCAAGTCATCCGCAACCAGGATGACAGGCTCATTCAGATTTTTTCCATCGGAAGTTCCGCTGAGAGTATTCACAATGCGCTCGGAGATGTCCTTTACGTCTGCTGCCCTTGCCTTGAAATACTCATCTTCCATTTCTGCAAACATTCTGGAAAAATTATCTCCCGTTGTAGCTACAGCAAACTCCGCATTCACACCATCATTTCGGATGATATTATAAACGGAATCGTTATAATCCTCATCTTCCAGCATCATCTGATGAATTTCAAATATCATGGCATTCACTTCACCAACTTCTTCAATTGCCTTGTCGTACAATTGTCCCAGTTGTTTCAATGCACTCTGTCTTGCGATTTCATAGCGTGCCACTTCCGCTTCCACATCTTGTACCTTTATCCGGGTTACTGCCTGTTCTCCTTTTTTGTAAAACAGGATACGTCCAATTGCAATTCCATTAAAAATAGATTTACCTGTATAAGTATCCATTTTCCCACCTCAAATTATAAATTCGCTTTGAAAAATGCCTCTAACTCAGTCGCCGCCTTATCTTCGTCTGCACCTGATACTTCTACAGTGACTGTATCACCGCTTTTTACTCCCATGCTCATAAGCATCATAAGTCTAGACGCATCTGAGGATTTTCCATCTTTTGTTATCGTTACTTTCGATTCATATTGTTTCACTTCTTTTACAAGCAGTCCCGCCGGTCTTGCATGAAGCCCTACCGGGTCTGTGATTGTAAATTGAAATTGTTTCATTTCGTCTTCTCCTATTCTAACACTATTTTTCTATGATTTCAAATAATGGCTCGCCTGCTTTGATTGGACCTTCTGCAAGCAATCGAATCTTTTGGTTATCCGCTAACTCCGTACAAAGAATCGGTGATACCATGGAAGGCGCATTTTCGTTCAAATAAACTAGGTCTAATTCCATAAGTGGTTCTCCCTTTTTCACCTGCTGTCCTTCTTTCACAAACACCTTAAATCCTTCGCCGTTTAATTTCACCGTATCAATTCCCATGTGAAGCAGCATGCTGATGCCATCTTTCGTCTGAAATCCAATGGCATGCTTGGTTTCAAATACGAAACAAACCTCTCCGTCCTCCGGCGCACAAACTGTTTTGCCGGTTGGTTTCACAACTGCACCGTCTCCCATCAATTTCTGCGCGAATGCTTCATCCGGAGCTGTAGATAAATCTGCGGCAATCCCAGTAACCGGGCTACTTATAATAATTGAAGCAGCTTGGCCATTTTCTGCAATATATTCCTCATCCGGGGCATTTTCCAAATAGTCTTCCAGGTTAGATTTAATTACGGTTACACGCGGTCCGTAAATTATCTGCACACCATTTCCTTTGTGAATCACACCGGATGCCCCCGTAGATTTTAGCATTTCATCACTTACAAGTTCCGCTTTGTGCACCGTACAACGTAGTCTGGTTGCACAGCAGTCCACATCGGAAATATTTTTCTTTCCACCAAGTCCGTTGCAAATCGCTTGGGAAAGTGTATCCACTTCATTTTCTTCCGCTTTTCCTGCATTTTTACGCGCTTCCACATCGCTTCTGCGATATAATTTAACTTCTTCGCTATCGTCACGTCCAGGTGTCTTTAAGTCTAATTTCACAATGAGGAAATGGAATAGCAAGTAGTAGACAATAAAGTATACGATACCGATAATCACTACCCAAATCCAATTGGTCTTGGCATTTCCTTGAATGATTCCGAAAAGTGTTAAGTCGATGATACCACCTGAGAAAGTCATACCTACTCCAACTTCAAAGATGTGCATCAACATATAAGCTGCACCTGCAAATACGCAGTGGATTCCGTACAAGAGTGGTGCTACAAAAAGGAAAGTGAATTCCAACGGTTCTGTAATTCCGGTCAACATCGAGGTCAGCGCTGCAGAAAGCAGTAAGCCTCCAACCAGTTTGCGTTTTTCCGGTTTTGCCGTGCGGTACATAGCAAGCGCCGCTCCCGGAAGTCCGAAAATCATAAGCGGGAATTTTCCTGACATAAATCTCGTCGCTGACACCGCAAATTTCGTTACATTCGGGTCCGCCAACTGTGCGAAGAAAATGTTCTGGGCACCTTCTACAAGTACGCCTTGTATTTCCATTGTTCCACCTAGGGCTGTCTGCCAGAATGGAAGATAAAATACGTGGTGCAGTCCAAACGGAATTAATAATCTTTCCATCAATCCATATACCCATGTGCCTGCGTATCCAGATTCTAAAACTACGTTTCCTACAGCATAAATACCCGTTTGAATCACCGGCCAGATAAAGAACATGGCAATACCGACACCAGTGTAAACGAGTGCACTGATAATTGGTACAAAACGTGTGCCTCCAAAGAAGGATAACACTTGTGGCAGTTCGATTTTATAAAATCTGTTATGCAAAGCTGCAACGCCGAGTCCTACGATAATACCGCCGAACACACCCATTTGCAAGGAGGTAATGCCGACTACAGAAGTAGTTGCACCACTTAACATTTCCTCGGCACCACCGGTAATGGTAATGAGTGCATTGATAGAGGCATGCATAATGAAGAATGCAATTGCCGCTGACAGGGCTGCTACCTCTTTTTCTTTTTTTGCCATACCGATTGCCACACCAATGGCAAAGATAATCGGCAGGTTCCCAAATACAATATCCCCTGCTTTACTCATGACAGTGAAAATTGCGTATGGAATTGTTCCCGGCCCCATTGCGCTCAACAGGCCGTATGTTTCTAACATTGTCTCGTTTGTAAGTGACCCTCCGACTCCGAGAAGAAGCCCTGCAACCGGCAAAATTGCAATTGGAAGCATGAAGGACCTACCAACACGCTGAAGGACACCAAAGATTTTTTCTTTCATTTTTTTCTCCTTTTCCGAATGTTTTTTCGTGTATAGTTAATTCCTTGCATTCTCATCAAGTAACATACTATATCTATATGTATCTTAGCATTCTTATATAAGTAGCGACAATACGGGAATCTCTGACAAAAATGGATATGGAATGCTAATTTTTTCTATTATAACGGTTTACTTTATGATTAAAATATATTAAAATTAGACCGTATAAAATTTTATAAAGGAGAGGTAATTATGAAAATTTCATCGTTACAAACAGCTAGATACGAGTATTCTCCAAAACTTCCTGGAATGCTTAGAAACGGCATTGCAGATATTTGCGTAAAAGAAGGAGCAGAAACTCAGAGCGTAGCTGATCAGGAAAAAATCAAAGCGCTTTTCCCTAATACTTATGGTAAGAAGGAAATCACTTTCCAGAAGGGACAAAATACATCTGAAGCCAAGAAACAGGTGGTAGGTGTTATCCTTTCCGGTGGACAGGCACCAGGCGGACACAACGTTGTTTGCGGTTTATATGATGCTTTGAAAGCAACGAATAAAGAAAACGTTCTTTATGGATTTAAAGGCGGCCCAAGCGGACTTATCGAAGATGATTACTTGATTTTCGATGACGAATATATCAACCAATTCAGAAACACAGGTGGTTTCGATATTATTGGTTCTGGTAGAACAAAATTGGAATCTGAAGAACAATTTGCTATTGTTGCTGATGTTTGTAAGAAACACGGAATTACAGCTATCGTTATCATTGGTGGTGATGATTCCAACACAAATGCCGGCGTACTTGCTGAATACTTCGCGGCACACAATACAGGGGTTCAAGTAATTGGATGTCCTAAGACAATCGACGGTGACCTTAAGAACGAAGATATCGAATGTTCTTTTGGTTTCGATACAGCTACAAAGACTTATAGCGAAATCATTGGTAACATCGAAAGAGATGCGAACTCTGCTAAAAAATACTGGCACTTCGTAAAAGTAATGGGACGTTCTGCTTCTCACGTTGCTTTGGAATGTGCACTTCAAACTCAACCAAACGTTTGCTTGGTTTCAGAAGAAGTTGCTGCTAAGAAAATGTCTCTTGCACAGATTACAGATTACATTGCTGATTCTGTAGCTAAGAGAGCTGCTAAAGGAATGAACTTTGGTGTTGCTATCATCCCAGAAGGTGTTGTAGAATTTGTTCCTGAATTCTCAGTACTTATTCAAGAAATCAATGAACTTCTTGCGGGAAGCAAAGCTGATGAATTCAATGCACTTCCTACATGGGCTGAAAAATATGCATTTATCGAAAGCGGTTTGACAAAAGAATCTATGGAAGTATTTGCAATCCTTCCAGAAGCGATTCAACAACAATTATTCTTAGAAAGAGACCCACACGGA
>JAZRPT010000108.1:0-18228 GCA_045649385.1 Faecalimonas sp.
TTCTGTTGCAGTTGCATAGTCATCACTGTTTAATTCCACATGGTATGTGATAACCGGAATTAAAGATGCCGGAATCATGAATACTATATCCTGATGCTTTGTGGTAATGTCTGTACGAACCTTTACAACGATGTGCATCATATCACTTCCGAGAGACTCAATTGCTCCTACATTTGCAGTTCCGTAGAATCCATAAGAACGAGTGATATATTTTGCACCTACCGGAATGTCTTCCTCTGTATGTTCCTCATTCCAATGCGCCACATATTTTCCATCTTCACTTTCATACCAACCAATGTAGTTGCTAAAGTTATTATCATTTGTATATGCAAGCTGTCCATCTTCCCATGCCTGTTCTAGAATTTTGATAGCCACATCCTGTGAAACACCAATTCTCTCTGCTACGGATTCAACAAGTTCCCAACCCAAGTCCGTATAAGTATTTCTGTTACCAAATGCATCAGTGGTCATCATCTTTGTTAATGCTGCACCTGAGAACAGTTGGTTGTCACCTAACATAAGACCGGTTATATTCTTCACTTCCATGAATTGTCCGATTTCATCTTCAAATGTGATGTAACCATCCAAATCTGTGTTGTCACCGCCAATAAGTGTCGGATAGTATGCAGATTGAAGAATAATTTCGTTTACGATATCTGTAAAAGCTGCTTCTAATCCGTCATTGCCGCTTGCCGGGAAATATTCCGTCACGTAATTCTGGCTATCTCTTGTCAGCCCATCACTTGTGTCACGATTGACTGTCACCCAGATGTTCGGATTGTCATTACCGTCAGAACTTGTTCCTGGCGCATAAAAGCTTGCACGTCCATTATTGAACAAATTATTCCAGTATGTGTCGATTGCATTCAACGAATTTATAGGATCAAGAACACTCTGTGAAATATATTCTGAATCACTACCTTGGTCGCTGAGATTTAAGCCCAATGTATAAAATTTCGCTGTCGTATTATAATGCACTTCTACCTGTGTTCTTGCATACGCTGCAGTAAGCTGTGTCATAAATCCTAGTCCTGCGGAAGAAGCACCACCGTTACCAACAGAAGATTTTCCAATATTGGTATAATCTGGAGTACCAGTTGTTGGAGCCCCGTCGCTCATAAGAACAAAGATTGGCATTCTGGTTGTTCCAGCCTGTACGTTACCACTTTCAATCGTAGTTGATGCGCCCAAGAACTCATCCATTGCAATATCAAGACCATTCTGAATATATGTTCCACCATCTGTGTGCTTTGATTTGCCGTGTGTACTCATATTCTGTGAAGAACCTTCTACTCGAATTCCACTTGCGAGACTTACTGTTGTATCTCCTATATTACCTGTATAAGTAATATAGTTTTTTTGGCTATTCGGTGTATAGCGTCCGAGTTCCAGTAACAATGTACCTGTTCCTGTTCCAGATGTTCCAAAACTGCTATTTCCACTGTAAAGTACGATGCCAACTCGATTATTCTTGTTTAATTTTAACAATTCAGCAATCGCTGCATTTGCAGAGGCAACCATCTGTGGGACAGACCTGCTGTTATCCATCGAATTTGAAACATCAAGAATCATCATGGTATCTGTAGGAATGGTAGAATATCCCACGATTTCCTTATTTGCAGCAAGCGCTGACAATGCAATTAAGAAATTATCTTCGCCTTTCATCTGAATATCCATTCTCGAGTTGCCAAGGGCTGTTTCAAAATCCTCTACACCCTTGAATACAGATTTATCTGTCCATACAGCACCTGCAAATTCTGTACTTGTGTCAGAAAAATAATCCTGCCACTGATGAATGGTGCTTGGGTCAGTAATTTTGTTATTCGTACTTGCTTCTGCCGCTTTCGCAGTTAAAGGAATTCCTCCTAATACAATTGAAGCACTCAGAATAAATGCTAATATTTTTTGTGCTGCCTTACCTAATTTTCTTTTACTCATATGTCTGTTCCTCCTTTTGCTTGCATCTGTTTAATGCCAGATTTACTATTTTTTCGTTAACCGGTTTGACGGCGAAGTAACTCACGCCGAGCCGATACGACTGTGCTACGAAATTTTTATCATTTGAAAACCAGACAACTGGGGTATTCGGCTGTACAGTCTGCATCGCAATTACTCCCTCCATGCCTGCTGCGTTATCTGCCATAACAAACACCATATCATATGGATATTCTCGAAGCATTACTAAATATGTGTCATAGTCTTCAGCGTGTGAATAACTCACGCACCGAAATGCCATACTGGCTTGTGATTTCATATGCTGCACGAGAATTTCCTTCTCTTGCGTAGTTCCATATATCAAAACATTCATATTTACACCTCCGCGTATTTCTGATTTTATTATTACAACAACACAAAATGGTTTTCAATAGATGTAACTCGAACGGTCATTTTGCAACTCAAACGGTTAAAAACTTGCCATTATTTTCTTGCAGGAGTATAATGGAAAGCGTAATTATTAGTTAAATTTCACTTAATGGAGATTAAAGAAATGAGAATCGCATTGGTGGATGACACTCCTTTAGAGCTTGAAATCCTTTCCGATATTATAAGTAAAGAACTGCCTCATGCCACTGTTTTCACCTTCCCTAGCGGAGAATCCTTTTTAGAATCCTGGGAAGACAATGGGTATGACTTGATTTTGCTGGATATCTATATGGAAGATATATTGGGCGTAGACGTGGCGAAAAAGATTCGCGAAACAGATGAAGACGTACGCCTTGTATTTTGTACCACCAGCAATGAGTTTGCCAGCGAAAGTTATGAAGTGGGAGCAAATTTCTATCTGCAAAAACCAGTTTCTGCTCTTAGTTTTAGTCGGATGCTGAAAATGATTCGCTTAGACCTCTATGAAGAAAATCGCTTTATCACTCTTCCGGATGGCCAAAAAATTGTGTTGAGAAATATTACATACACTGAATATTATAATCACTCCATTATTATACATTCTAAAAAACGGGCAAGCTTACAAACACGTATGTCTCAAACGGAATGGGAAACATTGCTTTCAGAATACAATTTTTTGTGTAGTTGCTCGAAAGGGATTGTAGTTAATCTACACGAAGTAGACCGCATTGATAACGGAATGTTTCTATTACACAACGGGGAGTCCGTGCCGATTAGCAGGCGGAAGACGAAAGAGATGACAGAAACTTTTGCGCGTTTTTGTTTTGAACAGATGCGGAAAGGGGGCAACTGATGTTTTCATTTGGAAGAACAGTAGAGATTTTGTTGTTTGCATTTTGCAACTTTGTTCCATATGTAGCGCTTACTTACTATATTTTTAAAAACCATTTCCGTTTTTCAAAAGCAATTACTTTATTTTCCTGTTTCCTGTTGTTTTTGATACAGTTTGCAACCAGATACTGGTCTGCACAGCACGGAATTAATACCAGCATTACCATGAGTATCTTACGACTCATCATTTTCTTGCTTGGATATGCCATTTTATTTGACCAACGCTTTGGAAAGATTTTGTACATAGAACTTATCTTTGCAAATATGGGAAACTTTATTTTAATTGCAAGCGTTTGTCTTGAGCGAAACCTGTTTCCTGACATTGCTCACAAGCTCTACTGCTGGCATACCTCTGTTGTCATGCTCATGCTACATTTGGCGATCACATTACCTTGGGCTTGGGAAGTAAGAAAATATTTCATTCCTATGCTGGAGAACCCTCGGGTAGGAAGAGAATGGAACTACTATTGGCTTGTCCCAACTGTATTCTATATCATCTGGCAGTATCAGATTAATGGCGGGACAGAAACAGGTCTGGAAAATATACAAAACCCTCAAAATGTTGTATTTCTTTTCATTATTAATTTTGGTTCCTTGTTAATTTACTATCTGATGTTAAGGCTGGACGGAGAGTTGACCAAAAATTTAAAACTGGAAAGTGAACAACACGACCGCCATTTGGAACGTATTGAGTTTGAGGCCCTTCAGGAACGTATTGAAGAAACCAGACGTATGCGTCATGATTTACGTCATCATATCCATATGGTAAGCCATTACTTGGCGGAAAAAGAATATGAAAAATTGCAGGAATATGTACACGCCTACCAGGAATCCATTCCGGATGGTGACCGCATTCGTTTTTGTGAACACAAGGTAATGAACACTTTGATTTTCCACTTTGCCGCATTGGCAAAAGAACAGCAGATAGATTTTCAGGCTCAACTGGCAATTTCACAGGACTTGCAAATCAATGACCTTGACATTTCAGTATTACTTGGTAACCTATTAGAAAATGCTATCGAGGCCTGCATGGAGCAAAAATCTTCTGACCGCCGCATTATTGTGAAGGGAAAGGGAGATGCCCATTCTCTTTTATTTACCATTGACAATACTTGTGAAAATGAGCTTAAGAAAAATAAAAAAGGCGAGTTGCTTACAACAAAGCCTCACGGAAACGGCATTGGGGTAACCTCAGCCCAAAAAATTGTAGAACGTTATAATGGTTTCTTTTCTACGGATAAGAGAGACAATATGTTCTGCGTCTCATTTATGTTAAACCTTTAATAATAGGAGAAAACAATGAATCAAGAAGTAATGACTAGGATTTTAAACAAAATAAAAGAATACCAACGTATCTTGTTGTTCCGTCATATTCGTATAGACGGCGACTGTGTTGGTGCAACAAAAGGATTAAAAGCTATTATCAAAGCCACATGGCCGGAAAAAGAAGTGCTGATAATCGATGATGAGACATCAGAGGTTTTGGCTTTTCTCGGTCCGGACGACAACGCGGTTGCCGATGAGGTGTATGCGGATTCCCTTGGAATCGTTCTGGATACTGCTGTTGCAAACAGAATTTCCAACCAGAAATATGCTCTTTGCAGAGAATTAATCAAAATAGACCACCACATTCCAGTGGAGAATTACGGAGACTTGATATGGGTAGATGAAAAAGCCTCCTCTACCTGCGAAATGCTTGTGCAATTTTATGATACGTTTGGTGATGAGCTTGTTCTTACAAAGGATGCTGCCACTTATCTTTATACCGGTATGGTTACGGACTCCGGGCGTTTTCGTTTCCCAGGGGTTACCGGTGACACATTGCGATATGCCGCGATTTTATTAGACCAGGGGATTGATATGGATATCATATATGCCAATCTCTACATGGAATCCTTTGAGTCTTTAAAATATAAAGCTTATGTTTACGAGAAGGTACAGCTTACTCCAAACGGTGTTGCCTATATTTTAGTAGATAAAGAGATGCAGGAGAAATTCCAGCTTAACAGAGA
The DNA here is from genome assembly GCA_045649385.1 of Faecalimonas sp. Lineage (GTDB taxonomy): Bacteria > Bacillota > Clostridia > Lachnospirales > Lachnospiraceae > Faecalimonas. The sequence goes on from JAZRPT010000108.1 coordinate 5,247, forward strand.
ATCTGCCGGAGCCAGTGTCACATATTTGGAAGAAATCCGAGACAGTCTCTGTTGGATTGCCTTTATTGAAACGGATGATGACGATGGAGCAATCCGTGTACGTCTTCGCTCTCGTTTCATGGCCATCAATCAATTGGCAGAAGAATATCATGGAGGCGGTCATGCCTGTGCTTGTGGTGCTACAGTATATAGCAAGGAAGAAATGTTCTCCTTGATTGATAAAGCTGATAGCATGCTAAAAGAATATAAAGAAGCTCATACCGGGTGGTTATAATCATACAAATAAAAGGTGGCTCTGCAATTTCTGCAGAGCCATTTTATTCATCCACTCGAAGACCTTTGCAAATTTTGTCTGCTGCATTTTCATATGTAGTTACTTCTACCACATAATCGCAGATTTCAGCATTTTGCTGTTCAGAATCCATTGCAATAATACGGTTCACCTTGTCCTCAATTGGCAGGTTCCGACTCACAATATCCTCTAACATTTCCCGTTTATCCCTCTTTATATAAATGGTAATAACATGTGGGAAGTTTGTCTTAATAGACATTGCCCCACAAATATCCATCACGGTTAATACATGCTTTCCTTTTGCAAGAATCTTTTCTATATCTGATTTTTTTGAACCATAATAATGATTGCCATACACGGTAGACTCGAACAACTCATGCTTCTCGCTCATAGCCAGAAAATCTTCTTTCGATACATAATAGTATTTTGCCGAATCCTGTTTACAATCCTTTTTACTGGTTGTATAGCTGACCAGCTTTTCAAAACAATTGGTTTTTTCTACTAATAACTTGGCAATCTCATTTTTCCCGCTTCCCGTTGCCCCAACTAAGACAACTACACTTGGCTGGCTTAAAGTATAACGTTCCAAACCACCACGATAACTGTCCGCAATGATTTCCACAAGCTTCAGAAACTCCTCGTAAGTGTTCACGGCTAACATGCCGGTTGCCTGTTGATTCCATGGACGTCGAAGTAGAATCGGGTACGCAGCATTGGAGCGAAATACGTTGTGCATTCCGTCATCAAACAAAATATCTACGTCTATCTTATCTTTTCTTTGCCCCATGTAAATGTGATTTGGTGAGATTTCCGGAAATTCACGAAAAATCTGCTCTGCTCGAATCCCCATAAATTCAGGTTTTATAGACGTAGCTACAAATACCTCTGCTATCTGGGATAACTTATGCACAAATTCCTTGGCTCCTTCTACAACCGGTTGGCTTCGAAAGAATTCTGGATCCTCAAAAAACTCAAATATCACATCTGCGCGAGTTCCAAGTTTCCCCCACCTGTCAATCTCATATATGGATAAGGGCGGATCAAACTGATATTTCTCATTCGCCAATCGAATGGCGTATGGCACGCACTCCATCAACACATCATCGATATCCAGTGCGATGGAAAGTTTGTATTTTCTATTCATAATAGTTTCACATTTCCTTATATCATTTCACTAATTATGTTACTTAAGTTCGCAAATTCTTCTAATGTCAGCGCCTCTCCTCTGACACTTGCGCCCTTGCCAAGCATCTCAATTGCTTGGATAATGACTTCTTTTGGAAGTTTGATTTCCGGAGAATTGTTGAGTCCGTTTGCCAGCGTCTTTCTTCTCTGATTAAAAGAAGCTCTGATAATCTTGAACATTAACTGTTCATCTTTTACCTGGACTGGTGGTTCTTTATGGCTTGTCAGTCGAATCACCGCTGAACCAACATTTGGTCTTGGCATAAAACAGTTCGGTGGTACATTCGCCACAATGTACGGGTCTGCATAGTACTGAACAGCCAATGATAAAGCGCCATAATCCTTGCTTCCCGGTCCGGTCTGCATCCGGTCTGCCACTTCCTTTTGCACCATAACAGTAATACTTTCAATCGGCACATGGCTCTCGTATAGCCCCATGATAATTGGTGTTGTAGTATAATATGGCAGATTCGCCACAACCTTGATTGGTTTTCCACCATTATATTCTTCCGCTAATTGATTGATATCCACTTTTAATACATCTTCATTGATAACCGTTACATTATCGTAGGCACTTAAGGTGTCTTCCAGTATCGGAATCAGCGCTTTATCAATCTCAACTGCAACAACTTTCCCTGCTGCACATGCAAGATACTGGGTCATGGTTCCAATTCCCGGTCCAATTTCCAAAACCATGTCATCCTTTGTTATATTTGCGGACGCAATGATTTTATCCAGTACATGTGTATCAATTAAGAAATTTTGGCCAAATTTTTTCTGGAATGAAAAACCGTATTTCTGCAATATTTCAATTGTATTTTGTGGATTGCCTAAGGTTGGCTTTTGCATATATTAAATAATTCCTTTCCATTTCGTTCGGTCTGTGCAACCACTTCTTCATAGGTAAGTCCCTTTATATCCGCAATCGTTTGTGCAACGTGCGGAAGATAAAGGGATGAGTTTCGTTTGCCACGATGTGGTTCCGGTGCAAGATATGGGCTGTCCGTTTCTAACAAAATTCGCTCTATTGGAATGGCCTCTACCACTTCCTTCAATTTCTTCCCATTCTTAAACGTAACCACGCCGCCTACTCCAATGTGAAACCCCATCTTTACATATTCTTCTGCCATTTCTTTGGAATAAGAAAAACAATGAATCACGCCTCGCATGCCTTGCGCATGTTGCTTCATAATCTTAAGTGTGTCTTCTGCCGCATCCCTACTGTGGATAACAATCGGCAAGTCCAGTTCTCTTGCAAGCTCCAGCTGCTTGATAAACCATTTCTTCTGAACATCATGGGATTCGTTGTCCCAATAATAATCTAGTCCGATTTCTCCCACAGCAACAACCTTTTCTTTTTGACACTGTGCCTTTAAAAACGCAAATCGTTCCTCGTTCAAGTCTCCTACTTCGTCCGGGTGCACACCCAAAGCCGCGTATACAATCGGATGCCCTTGTGCAAGTTCTAACACGGTTGTCACAGATTCCCATGTAGCACCCACATTCACAATGGTGTCGATTCCATTTTCCTGCATGGAATTTAATAATTCCTCACGGTCTTCTGAAAATTTACTAGAATCATAATGTGCATGACTCTCGAATATCATAGGTTTCATATGAATTTCCTCTTATAAAATCTCTTTTCTGAGTTGCTCCGGTGTCTTCATTGATAACAGAGCAGGTGCAATATCAAATACGCTTCTTGCTCCGGACTCTCCGTTTTGTGCCAGACGATAAGCCGCTCTTGCATAAGCAACCAATACACTGGAAGTAAACTCCGGATTGGAATCTAATTTCAGCGAATATTCAATCACATGCTTATTGCCATCTCGACCGGTTTCACCTGTACGAATCACGAATCCTCCATGTGGCATTTTGCTATGATTTTCTCTTAATTCTTCTTCTGTAATAAATGTTACGCTTGTGTCATAATCTGCAAAATAGTTTGGCATTGTTTTAATTGCCTCTTCAATCGCTGCAAGGTCTGCGCCTTCCTCCGCAACAACATAACATTCTCTTAAATGTTTTTGTCTTGTTGTAAGCTGTGGTTCACTTCCACTTCTGACTTCCTCTACTGCTGCTTCGATTGGAACAGTATATTGAATCGCATTTTTCACACCCGGCACACGACGAATGGCATCAGAGTGTCCTTGACTAACGCCCTTACCCCAGAATGTGTAGGTACTTCCTTGCACCAAGATAGACTCTGCGTAAATACGGCTTAACGAGAACATTCCCGGGTCCCAGCCCACGGAAATGATACCGATGTTTCCTCCTTCTTTTGCCGCTGCATCCACATCTGCAAAATATTCCGGAATCTTTGCATGCGTATCAAAGCTGTCAATGGTATTGAAGTTCTTCACAATCTGTGGTCCCATAACCGGAAGGTCCGTTGCCGAACCACCACAAAGAATCATAACGTCTACTTCATCCTTCAAAGAAAGAATGTCATCCAAATGTACTTTTTTTACATCTTCCGTAAGAACCTTTACGCCTTCCGGGTTACGACGTGTTACTACCGCAACCAGTTTCATATCCTCGTTTCGTTCAACTGCTAACTCCACGCCACGGCCTATGTTTCCATAACCCACGATACCTACTCTAATCATGTTTATGTCTCCCTTCTAAGCTATCTCTGCTCCTGCCGGCATTGGTTTCTCTGGTGTCATTAATGACAAGTTTCCTTCCGCATCTTCTGCACAAAGAAGCATACCTTCTGAAAGTACACCTGCTAATTTTGCCGGTTTTAGGTTTACAAGTACCATTACTTTTTTACCAACCATTTCTTCTGGTGTGTAATGTGCTTTGATACCCGATACAATCTGTTTTACCTGGCTTCCAATCTTCACTTGGGAGCAAAGTAATTTCTTAGACTTTGGTACTTCTTCACATGCGATGATTTCACCTACTTGGAATTGCATTTTCATCCAATCATCAAATGTAATCTCTTCTTTTGGTTCAATATCAATTACATTTTCATCCACTTCCGGTTCTTCTACTACCGGTGGGTGAAGTTCTTCTACTTTTTTCAGTACTTCTTCCATATCCAGACGAGCAAATAAGATTTCCGGCTTGTCTGTTACATTTCCGCCGTTTGTCTGTTTCAAAATCTTTTCTGCTGTTTCCGGCAAGAAGGAAGCAAGTAATGTAGCACCTTTTTCAATACTGTCAATCAGGTTGTAAAGAACCGTTTCCAGTCTGTCTTTTTGTGCTTCGTCTTTTGCTAATGCCCAAGGCATTGTTTCGTCAATATATTTGTTGCAGCGTTTGAATAAATTAAAGATTTCTGTAATTGCATCCGCAACACGAAGGTGTTCCATCTTTGCTTCAACTGCTGCCGGTGTTCCATCGACCACTGCCTTAAGGTCTGCATCTACCTCTGCAGTAACACCCTTGTCTGTTACTGTACCACCAAAATATTTGTTTGTCATGGAAATTGTTCTATTTACAAGATTTCCCAGAGTATTTGCAAGGTCAGAATTGATACGTTCTACCATAAGCTCCCAGGTAATCACACCGTCATTTTCAAACGGCATTTCATGAAGCAGGAAGTAACGTACTGCATCCACCCCAAACATATCTACTAATTCGTCAGCGTAAATTACATTTCCTTTAGACTTACTCATCTTGCCATCCCCTTGAAGTAACCAAGGATGTCCAAAGATTTGTTTTGGCAATGGTAAATCAAGCGCCATCAAGAAGATTGGCCAATAAATCGTATGGAAACGAATAATATCTTTTCCAATCAAATGCAAATCTGCCGGCCAGTCTTTCTTAAACTGCTCTGTGCTTTCGCCGTCACAGTCATATCCGATACCTGTAATGTAGTTGGTAAGCGCATCCAACCATACATAAGTTACATGTTTTGGATCGAATTCAACAGGAATTCCCCATGTAAATGATGTTCTTGATACACAAAGGTCCTGAAGTCCTGGTAACAAGAAGTTATTCATCATCTCATTTTTACGAGAAACCGGTTGGATAAACTCCGGATGTGTGTTGATATGCTCAATCAATCTGTCCGCATATTTACTCATTTTAAAGAAATAAGCTTCCTCTTTAGCAGGCTGCACCTCGCGGCCACAGTCCGGACATTTGCCATCTACTAATTGTGATTCTGTAAAGAAGGATTCACAAGGTGTACAGTACATTCCTTCGTAATGTCCCTTATAAATATCCCCTTGCTCATATAATTTCTTGAAAATCTTCTGCACTTGTCTTTCATGATAATCGTCGGTTGTACGAATGAATTTATCATATGAAGTATTCATCATGTCAGCGATATCTTTTACCTGCGCCGCAACACCGTCAACAAAATCCTTTGGTGTCATTCCTGCTTCTGCAGCCTTCATTTCAATCTTCTGCCCATGTTCGTCTGTTCCTGTCTGGAAGAACACATCATAACCCTGACTTCTTTTGTATCTTGCAATCGCATCTGCAAGAACAAATTCGTATGTGTTCCCAATGTGTGGTTTGCCTGATGTATAGGCAATCGCTGTTGTCATATAAAATTTCTTGTTTTCCATTTCTGTTTCCTCCACTCCTTAAGGTATAAAAAAAGCCGCATCTTCTTAAATAAGAAGACGGGCTAAATTCCGTGTTACCACTTCTCTTCGTCTGCACCTCACAATACAGACCTCAACAAGTCCAATACTAGACTCATTTCGCTATAAAGGGCGAACCCATTGAACCTAACTTTAAATTGTAAATGACACCATATCCACGCCACTACAACCATCTAGCTCAGCACACCGCTCAGAAGCCATCTTCCATTCTCTTCCACTTATCCCTCTCAGCCACCGGGAATTCTCTGTAAAGCTTTCAAAAATGTACTCTTTTCGTCACTGCGTTTTTCTTGTTTAATACTATGAAAGATTAACACAAAAAGATAAGGTATGTCAAGTTCCCTTTTATTTCCATTGACCTGCACATTCTGCAAATGCTACTATTTTGACGTTAATATGTTCAAACCAAGGACATACTAGTAGAAATGGAAAACATAGAAGGAGAGATTCAAATGACAAAAACAAAAAAAGGCAGTCTATATAGCCGCTGGTTAAACGGAATTGAAACCATCGGGAACCGACTGCCACATCCAATTGCTCTATTTGCCATATTTACATTAGCTGTTGTCGTGATTTCTGCCATTTGCTCCATGCTTGGCGTTTCAGCCACCGGCGAACTGATAGTCGACGGAGAACTGAAAGAAACAACCGTATCCGTTGTAAGCCTTCTTTCCAAAGAAGGAATCACATATATGCTGAAAAATGTAGTTACAAACTTTACAAGCTATGCTCCTCTCGGCATTGTTCTTGTAGCTATGCTAGGTGTTGGGATTGCTGAACAGTCCGGGCTGATTAACACATTATTGAAATCCGCGGTAAAAGTCACTCCTGCTAAACTTATTACACCAATGATTGTTTTTTTAGGGGTTGTGTCTAATATTGCAAGCGACGCAGGATATGTAATTTTAATACCTCTGGGTGCCATGATTTTCCGCGCTTACGGCAGACATCCAATGGCTGGTTTTGCAGCAGCATTTGCAGGGGTGTCTGGGGGTTACTCCGCAAACCTACTTATCGGATCCTTAGACCCTCTGCTGGCCGGCATCTCACAAGCTGCTGCTTCTGACATTAATCCGGATTACAAAGTATCCGTAATGGGTAATTTCTTTTTCCTTTTTGTATCCACATTTCTTATCACCATTCTTGGAACATTTGTGACCAATAGAATTGTGGAGCCACGTTTGGGCACATACAGCGGAAAGCTGACAGAGAAAGAGGATAACTCGTTAACAACTATCACCGCCGCTGAAAGAAAAGGATTAAAAAATGCTGGGATTGTAGCCTTAATTTATGTTGCTCTTATTGTAATTGCTTGTATCCCTGAAAATTCATTTTTAAGAAATGAAAACGGAGCCATTTTTGGCACACCATCCTCACCATTTGTTGACGGGATTGTGATACTCATTACTTTTCTGTTTATGCTACCAGGTATTGCATACGGAAAAACAGTTGGTAGCTTTACAAAGGAAAAGGGGGTCTGTGCGGCAATGTCAAACTCTATGGCATCTATGGGATCCTTTCTTGCATTGGCATTTGTTGCCTCTCAGTTTATTAACTATTTTAACTACACGAAAATCGGCTCAATTATTGCCCTTAGTGGTGCAAACTTTTTGGAAGCCATTAATATCGGTTTAATTCCTTTGTTAATTATTTTCATTGTGTTTGTTGCATTTATGAATTTATTCATGGGCTCCGCTTCTGCAAAATGGAACATTCTTGCACCCGTATTTGTACCAATGTTTATGCAACTCGGGTACACTCCGGAACTTTGCCAACTAGCGTATCGCATTGGCGATTCCTGCACCAATATTATCACCCCAATGATGACATATTTTGCAGTAATCATTGCATTTGCACAGCGCTACGACAAGAAGGCGAGTATTGGAACTATCACCGCCACAATGATTCCATACACTTTGATTTTCTTACTTGGCTGGATTTTTCTACTAATTGTTTGGCTGGTCTTAGGACTTCCAATTGGTCCTGGAATAAGCGCACATTATATGTAATAGTTAGGGATTAGGATATGTATATTTTCGCATATACCTAATCCCTTTTTTCATATAATACTAAAAAACCTTTGGAGTATTTATGAAATTTAGAAAACCCGTTTTTGCAGTCATTCTACCCGTCATCCTTTTTCTTGTTGGATGTTCCAACATCTCCATTCCCACCAATGCAAATACAGCTTTTAAGAACTTTACCTTCTCTCTGTTTCAGCAGGAAGTATCCGCCAATACCATTAATCTGCATTACTCTCTCACGGAGCCCGAAAAATATGGTATTACAAACTCAGTAACCACCCTTGGATCCTTTGACTTTAACCAAACTTCTACACTTGCTTCCATCGAGAACCTAGAGACAGCGCTTCACAAATTTTCCTATCATTTATTATCAGAAGAAAACCAGTTAACCTATGATATTCTTGCCCACCATATTGAGACCTTAAAAAAAGATACCACCTATTATCTCTATGAAGAACCTCTAAGCCCCGTGACCGGCGTTCATGCACAACTACCGATTCTGCTTGCTGAATATCAATTTTATAACGAAAAAGATGTGGAAACCTATCTCGCGCTCCTCAAAACAGTTCCGGATTATTTCTCCTCCCTTGTTCGCTTCGAACAGCAAAAATCCGCCTCCGGTCTATTTATGTCCGACAACCTTGTGGATGCCGTAGCCGAGCAATGTAATGCCTTTGTCGCTATGGGAAATGATAATTACTTACTCTCTACCTTTGAGGAACGTTTAACAGCGCTTGAACAAATCTCTTCTTCTGAAAAAGCAGCTTTTGTCCGACAGAATCAAGAATGTGTGACCCAGTACATGATTCCCGCATACGAGAATCTCGCTTCCTCCTTAACCGCATTAAAAGGTTCTGGAAAAAATGACGGAGGACTTTGTTTTCTCACAGAAGGAAAAGACTATTTTTCTCATCTAGTAGCCCGCGAAACCGGTTCATCGAGAGACATTTCCGAACTAAAAACATTGATTCAAAATCAGATGGCAGAAGATTTGCTTGCCAGTCAGAAGGTTTTGGAACAAAACCATTCCATTATGGAAGAAACCTCCGGCATTACCGAATCCCCTGATGCCATTTTGAAAACTCTAGAGACAAAAATCACTACCGCTTTTCCGGCCTCCGCCTCTGTCAATGTACAGGTGAAATATGTACCAAAGGCATTGGAAGAATACTTAAGTCCGGCATTTTATCTTATTCCTTCTATTGACAATTATGCCGAAAACACCATTTACATCAACCAGGCACACAATTTGGCTGACATCCATTTATTTACAACGTTAGCACATGAAGGTTATCCCGGACATTTATATCAGACTACCTACTTTGCCAACACAGACCCCGACCCAATCCGAACCGTTTTCAATTTCTCAGGTTACGTGGAGGGCTGGGCAACTTATGCAGAAATGTGCTCGTATTATATATCTTCTTTAGATAAGCCATACGCCACACTTCTTCAGAAAAACAATTCCCTCATTCTCGGTCTGTATGCACTAACTGATATTGGCATTCACTACGACGGTTGGGGTGTGGACGACACTCTGAATTTCTTTTCTACGTATGGGATTCATGATGAAGCTGTTATTAAGGAAATTTATGAATACATTGTAGGGGACCCTGCAAATTATTTGACATACTATGTGGGATATTTAGAAATGTTGGAATTGAAGAAAGAATGTATGGAAAAGGAAGGCAATAATTTCTCACAAAAAGAATTTCATAGAAAAGTACTGGAAATGGGACCCGCGCCGTTTGAGGTGATACGAAAACATATATTAGAGCTATAGTGTAAACAATACCCATGTTTTTTTATTACAAACATGGGTATTCTCTTATGGCAACCTACACATACCCTGCCAGCCACACACTCGCAGCAATTCCTGCTAACGTGGCTAAAAGTGCCCCTGTAAGGGTGTATCTTGTCTTTTTTACTTTTGCCACCATGAAATAAACGCTCATGGTGTAGAAGATTGTCTCTGTGCAACTCATCATAATGGATGCGATTAAGCCAATCCTTGAATCTGTCCCATATTCCTTGAACAAATCCAATACCAGACCGGTAGCTGCAGAGGAAGAAAACATTCGTACAATTGCAAGCGGAACCAGTTGAGATGGAAATCCTATGTAATCTGTAAGTTTTCCAAGCAACCCTGCAAGAAATCCAAGAAAACCGGAAGCTCTTAAGATTCCAACTGCTACCATTAAACCAATCAATGTAGGCATAATCTTTATAACCGTATAAAAGCCTTTCTTTGCTCCCCGCACAAACTCGTCATAAACCTTAACCTTTTCGAACACCCCATAAGCCACAATCAAAAGAATAACCGCAGGCACAATAAAATCTGTGATATACATTAACAATTCCATATACGTCACCTGCTTCTCTTTCTAGTTTTTAACTTGCAGTAAATGCACCCCACCGCTGTACTGATTGCCGTGGCAATTAATCCGGCACCAACAATGCGGGTTGGATTCACACTTCCGTATTGGCTCCGATATGCAATTATATTGATTGGAATAAGTTGTAAAGAGGAAATGTTAATAATCAGAAAGGTACACATCTCATCGCTGGCAATCTCCCGACTCTTTCCTCTCTCCTCCTGCAGTTCTCCCAGTGCTTCCATGGCCTGAAGCCCTGCCGGTGTTGCCGCCCAGCCGAGGCCCAACATGTTTGCAATTACATTGGTAGTGATATGCTCATTCGCCTTGTGATTTGCCGGCAAATTAGGAAACATAAAACGGATGGCGGGCTTAAGCGCTCTTGAGAGCGTGCGTATGATTCCTGCCTTTGTTGCAATTTCCATCAATCCCATCCAAAAAGACATGACTCCCAGCATAGTTAAACAAAGTGTTACCGCTTCCTTTGATGAATCAATTGCTGCATTAGTCACATCACTTATATTTCCCATAAGGGCCGCATAGCAAATGCCAATTAGCATCATTCCCGCCCAAAGAAAATTCAGCATAACATTGCTCCTTTTGCTTCTTTCTACAATGTATGCTGAATTCATCTTCTTTTATTCTTTTAAACCGAGCCTTCTATTTACAATGCCTCGGAGCAGTGTGTAAACCACCGACATCAGCGGAATAAATATCAACATGCCCACAATGCCTAGCAAGTTTGCTCCTACAGTAACTGCAACCAATACCCATATGGATGGTAATCCAACAGAATTCCCTACCACATATGGATAGACAAAATTACCTTCTATCTGCTGCAATACCAAAAATACAATAATAAAAATTAGTGCTTTTACCGGGCTAATCATAAATATCAAAAGGGCGCCTACTCCACAACCGATAAAGGCCCCAAACATTGGTATCAGTGCTGTAAACGCAATAAGAACACTGATCAAGAGTGCATACGGAAGTCGGAATATAGCCATGGCCACCAAAAACATCAAGCCCAAAATAACCGCTTCTAAGCATTGCCCTGTGAAAAAATTTGTAAAGCTTTTATTGACAACCCCACCAAGAGCCAATAGGATATTTCTCCAATCCTCCGGCATAAAGGCACACATTAATTTTTTCACCTGTTCACCCAATTTTTCTTTTTGCAATAGCACATAGATAGAAAATACAGAAGCAATGAAAAATGTAATTACTCCACTTATGATATTTTTTGCCGCCTCCATTGTGGTATCAAGAACGCTACCAGCACCGTTTTTCAAAAAATCAACCATTTTTCCAAGCAGTTCATCCCACTTGAAATTAATGTCTGAAATTGCTTTTACAATATCTTCATTGTCCTTAAACAAATCAATTGCCCACTTCTGCACTTCCGGTACAAAATCTTGAATTGTTTTTCCTAATCCCAAAACGGTTCGCCCAAGCTCCGGAACAACAACCAATACAACAACTGCAATGATTCCTATAATTATAAACCACGTCAATATCAAACTCAGCGGACGCGCAAATTTTTCAGCCCACTCCCGTTTTTTTCCTTTTGCTTTCCTAGCCTTGCCAAAAATCTTTTCTTCCAAAAATGTCATTGGGATGTTAACAATAAACGCAATTACACCACCAATTACAAAGGGCAATATGACACGCCACAAAAACTTAATACCATCAAACACCAACTCAAAATTCCAGAGTACGACCAATATAAAAATGGTAAACAGAATTAAACCACGTATCTTTTTTAAGGTTTCCTTATTAAAATCCATACTAACACCTTCCTCTAACTTATTTTTTATTATTCCACATGTTTCAATGAAAAACAACCAGTTCACAAATTATTTATTTGTTGTAGAGCCTTTTTGTCTTCTATAAACATAAAAGAAGCAGGACACATGTCCTGCTTCTATGTAATCACTAGTGTGTGATTGCCATTTCTGTTTCTTTATCGAATACGTGAATCTTGCTTGGTTCAAGAGCAAGTTTAACTGTATCACCTGTTCTAGCTGTTGTTGTAGGTTTAACTCTAGCTGTGAAGTTTGCTCCTGCATAATCAAAGTATAAGTATACTTCAGCACCTAATAATTCGTATACACGAACTGTAGATTCGATAGTTGTTCCTGGATTAGCTGCGATAACTGCTTCATCATCATATACGTCTTCTGGACGAATACCCATAACAACAGTTTTTCCGTCATATCCACCATCGATTAATTTCTTAGCTTTGTCGCCAGAAAGAGTAATCTTAGATTCTCCTAAGTCAAGAACTGCGTTATCTCCTTCTACTGAAACAACTGCATCTAAGAAGTTCATCTGTGGTGAACCAATAAATCCTGCTACGAATAAGTTGTTTGGTGTGTCATATAATGCTTGAGGTGTATCAACCTGTTGAACAATACCAGCATTCATAACTACGATTCTTGTACCAAGTGTCATAGCTTCTACCTGGTCATGAGTAACGTAGATAATTGTTGTACCTAATCTTTGATGTAATTTAGAAAGCTCAATACGCATTTGACCTCT
>JAZRPT010000109.1:0-5211 GCA_045649385.1 Faecalimonas sp.
CATTTCCATAATTATATTGTAGTATCCATTATGCTGATTGTATACGGTGTACTTTTTATTATAATTGAAAATTGGAATAAGAAGAACAAACCAAGTGTAACTGACTTATCTAATTTGACTTATAAAACAGCATTGCTAATCGGAGTATTCCAGGTGTTGTCCTTGATTCCGGGAACTTCACGTTCAGGAGCAACCATTATCGGAGCACTACTACTGGGAGTATCTAGATATGTGGCTGCAGAATTCACCTTTTTCCTTGCAATTCCGGTTATGTTTGGCGCAAGTGGAATCAAACTCCTTAAATTCTTTATGGAAGGAACCGGAATGACAGGAATGGAGATTGCAATGCTTGCTGTAGGGTGTGTTGTAGCATTCGTTATTTCGATTATTGCTATTAAGTTCCTAATGGGCTATATCAAAAAGAATGATTTCAAGGTGTTTGGATGGTATCGAATTGTCCTTGGTGTATTAGTTTTGGGATATTTTTTGCTGACAAGTGCATAAAATATTAAAAAAATGCATAAAAATGCTTGACATATTAAATTACTTGTGTAAAATAAAGAACAGCAATTGAATTTTTATGCAAATAAAATTAATATTTATAAAAGCGGAGGAATGAAGAGATGAAAAAATTAGTAAGTTTATTATTAGTAGCAGCTATGGCGTTATCTATGGTAGCATGTGGCGGAAAAGAAAAAGCTACTGCAAAAATTATCGAGGTAGACCTTACAGATGAACAATATGCGTTCGGAGTTGATAAAGATCAACCAGAATTGTTACAAGACGCAAATGATTTTATTAAGAAAATCATGGATGATGGAACATTTGAAGAAATCTGCGACAAATACTTCGGAGATGGTACACCGGAAGGCGTAACATCAGCAAAAAGAGATGACTCTAAAGACCAATTGGTTGTTGCGACAAATGCACAATTTGAGCCATTTGAATACAAAAAAGGCGATACATACTACGGTGTAGATATGGAAATTGCGAAATTGCTTGCAGATGAGCTTGGCAAAGAATTGGTAATTGAAGACATGGAGTTTGATTCTGTTTGTTTGACAGTAGGGCAACACAAATGCGATATCGCGATGGCAGGTCTTACAATTAATGAAAAGAGACAAGAATCAGTAACATTTACTGATCCATACTACAATGCACAACAAAAATTAATTGTACCATCTGACAATACTGAATTTGACAACTGCAAAACAGTAGAAGATGTGGAAGCAATCTTAAATAAGAAAGATGATTCTTGCAAGATTGGCGTTCAATCAGGAACAACAGCACAATTCTATTGTGAAGGTGATGAAGATTGGGGATTTGCTGGCTTCCCTGTAACAACAAAGGGATACAAGAATGGTTCACTTGCAGTACAGGATATGTTAAATGGAAATATTGATTATGTAATCATCGACGCTGCTCCAGCAGAACGTATTACACAATCAATTAATGAAATGCAATAATAGTAAAAATGAGAGGGTGCCGCGTGGTTACATGCGACACCCTAATAGCGTGATTAGGGAGATTTTATGGGAAACTTTGATAAGAAGATTGAAAAATTTTTGGAGATATTTATAGACCAGAATGGCTATAAAACAGTTATTGAGGGCTTGCAGAACACCTTGATGATTGCTATTGTGGGTCTGATTGTGGGTATTGTGATTGGTACACTGATAGCAACCGTTCGTGTGTTGCCGAAATATAAAATTTTACCAAGGGTCTTAAATGGTATCTGTAGCTTTTACGTGGAAACCTTCCGTGGAACACCAATGGTAGTACAGCTTTTGATTTTCTACTATGTTTTGTTTCCGTTGATGGGAATTAAAATGGATGGTGTTCAGGTGTCAATGATGGTATTTGGACTGAATAGTGGTGCTTATATTTCAGAAATCATGCGAAGCGGAATACAATCTGTTGATATCGGACAGATGGAGGGTGGACGTTCCGTTGGACTTAGCTTTGGAACAACCATGATGAAAATTGTCATTCCGCAGGCAATCAAAAATATATTGCCTACCCTTGGAAATGAATTTATTACATTGATTAAAGAAACATCGGTTGTAAGTTTCGTTGGAGCTGCCGACCTTTATAAAGCATTTAATGTAATGGGTTCGAACAGTTATGAATTTATGGTTCCATACATCGTGATGGCACTTATTTATATTGTACTGGTATTAATTATCAGCGCAGGAATCAAACTAATGGAAAGGAGCCTGAGAAAAAGTGATAGACGTAATTAATCTTAGAAAAAGCTTTGGTGATGTTGAAGTTCTCAAAGGAATTGATATTACCATTAACAAGGGTGATATTGTAGCCGTTATCGGAGCATCAGGTTCCGGAAAAAGTACCTTCCTTAGATGTCTAAACTGTATGGAAGACCCGACAGGTGGAAGCATTATCTTCAGAGGTGTGGACATTGCAGATATGAGAGTAGATATCAACGAGCATCGTCAGCACATGGGAATGGTATTTCAGCATTTTAATCTGTTCAACAACAAGACCGTATTGGAGAATATTATGCTTGCTCCGGTACATGTAAGATGTAAAGAATTGAAAAAATGGAATAAGGAAAATCCAGACAATAAGAAAACAAAGAAGGACATCAAGGCGGAAGCAAAAGAGCAGGCAATGGCGCTTCTGAAACGTATTGGTTTGGAAGATAAAGCAGATGTATATCCATCTACATTATCAGGTGGGCAGAAGCAACGTATTGCAATTATCCGTTCCCTAGCCATGAATCCGGACGTAATTCTGTTTGATGAGCCTACCTCTGCGCTTGACCCGGAAATGGTAGGGGAAGTTCTGGAACTCATGAAAGAGCTTGCTCATGAAGGAATGACCATGGTGGTTGTTACTCATGAAATGGGATTCGCAAAAGAAGTTGCTAATCGTGTGGTATTTATCGATGAAGGTGTAATCAAAGAAGAGAATGCACCGAAGGAATTTTTTGAAAATCCACAGGATGAACGATTGAAAGAATTTTTATCAAAGGTATTATAGAATGAAGTATGAAAGAATAGAAATGGGGCGCTTTATAGAGCGCCCTAATCGCTTTATTGCGTATGTGGAAATTTTAGGAAAAAGAGAAACTGTACATGTAAAAAACACAGGTCGATGTGCGGAACTGCTGGTTCCAGGCGCAACCGTCTATGTACAGAAATCAGACAATCCGGAGCGAAAGACTCAGTGGGATTTAATCGCTGTGGAAAAAGGGAAACGTGTGGTAAATATGGATTCCCAGATTCCAAATAAAGTTGTGGAGGAATGGATTCGAGAAGGGAATCTTTTCCCAGATGCCACGCTGGTTAAACCGGAAACTACTTTTGGAAATTCTAGATTTGACCTGTATATTGAAACGAATGAACGCAAGATTTTTATGGAAATCAAGGGTGTGACATTAGAAGATAATGGTGTAGTCCGTTTTCCGGATGCACCAACAGAGCGTGGCGTGAAGCATGTGGAAGAACTCATCGAAGCCGTGAAGGCAGGCTATGAAGCGTATATCTTCTTTGTGATTCAGATGAAGGATGTAACATATTTTGCACCAAATATGAAAATGCACGCTGCCTTTGGAGAAGCGCTTCAAAAGGCGAGTAAGGCAGGAGTAAATGTCTTGGCTTATGAGTGTCAGGTGGAAAAGGACAGTATCGAGATTACAAAGGAAGTACCTGTTGTTTTAGGCCATGAAGGTTTGCATCAGATGGCTGAGCCGCTTGTGAATTGGTATCGGGAAAAAAAGAGAGATTTACCGTGGAGAGATATCAAAGACCCATATCGAATCTGGATTTCTGAAATTATGTTACAGCAGACCAGAGTGGAGGCTGTAAAGCCATTTTACGCTAGGTTCTTAGATGCACTTCCGACTGTGTCTGATTTGGCAAATGCTGAGGAAGATAAATTATTAAAACTGTGGGAAGGACTTGGTTATTATAACCGTGTGCGCAACATGCAAAAGGCGGCCCAGCAGATTATGGATATACATGGTGGTGAATTCCCGAGTGATTTTGAAGCAATCCGAGGTTTGAACGGTATAGGGAATTATACGGCGGGGGCAATTGGTTCCTTCGCATTTGGCATTCCAAAGCCGGCGGTGGATGGGAATGTACTTCGTGTGATTTCAAGAGTTACCGGAAGTTATGATGACATCATGAAAGCAAGCATCAAGACAAAGGTAGAAGAACAGCTCGAAGCCGTGATTCCGAAAGATGCAGCTTGTGACTTTAATCAAGGTTTGATTGAACTTGGTGCCATTGTCTGTGTACCAAACGGTGCACCAAAATGTGAAGTGTGTCCTTTGGCTCATTTATGCGAGGCAAATCAAAAGGGAATTCAGGGTGAATTACCGGTGAAGACGAAGGCGAAGGAGCGAAGGGTGGAGAAGCGCACTGTTTTGGTAATTCGAGATGGAGATTATTTGGCAATACGGAAACGACCAAGGAACGGATTGTTAGCAGGTCTCTATGAATTTCCAAATTTGGAAGGGCATTTAACAGAAAAGCAAGTAGTCGCATATTGCAAAAAGATTGGACTTTCGACTCTTCGGATTCAAAAACTAGAAGCTGGAAAACACATTTTTAGCCATGTAGAATGGCATATGATAGGGTATAGCATTCGAGTGGACGAATTAGAAAATTCATGTACGGAAGATATGATTTTTATTCATCCGGAAGAAGTGGAAAAGGAATATCCAATTCCTGCCGCATTTGAAACATATACGAAGTATGTAAATGTGAAGTTAGGACAAGAGAAATTTGAATAACAAAATGGCTGTCTATTCGATACTGAATAAGACAGCCGTTTTTTGCGTTTTTTATACAAATCTAAATAAATCCCCCATCAAATCCAATGATTTGTCCTGTGAGATAAGAAGGTGTTTCGGCTAATTGAACAGCCAATTCCCCTACTTCATCAGGTGTGCCAAACCTTCCAACTGGAATTTCATTTTTTAGAATGAGTTTATCTTCGTCGCTTAAATGTCCGTTCATGCTTGTATCAATGACGCCACAAGCGATTGCATTTACTTGAATGTTGCTTGGCGCCAGCTCTTTTGCGAGTGCTTTGGTCAATCCATGTACGCCGGCTTTTGTAGCTGAGTATGCCACTTCACAGGAAGCTCCTGAAGTTCCCCACATGGAAGAAATGTTGATAATCTTGCCACTTTTCTTAGATACCATTTCCGGTGCAACTGCACGGCAGCAGTAGAAGACA
>JAZRPT010000110.1:0-9706 GCA_045649385.1 Faecalimonas sp.
TGCATCTACTGCGTCCTGCGTGTAAGCAAGTGCTGTAGAACCATCTTCTAATTCACGAGCTAACTCCGTTCTTGTCCAGTCAAATACAGGCATGAAGTTGTAGCATACTAATTTGATGCCTTCTTCTCCTAAGTTTTCCAAACATTGAATGTAGTTGTCGATATAGTAATCTCTGTCCGGGGCACCTGTCTTAATTGCATCGTGTACATTTACGCTCTCGATACCTGCAATGTGAAGACCTGCTGCTTCCACCTCTTCTTTGAGTGCACGGATTGCTTCGCGTGTCCAAACTTCACCCGGTTGTGTGTCATAAAGAGTTGTAATGACGCCTCTTACACCTGGGATTTGGCGAATTTGTTTAAGCGTTACTGTGTCAAACTTTGATCCATACCATCTTAATGTCATTTCCATAATACATTACCTACCTTTTTTCTTTTTTGATTTACGTCTCGTATCTTCTGTTATTCATATGATTTTATTATAAAAAATCTTTCTTTCAAAATCAATTGAGCTATTTGTTGTATACATTGCAAAAGTTGTTGTTTCGTGTTATTCTAATACAAAATAATGATTTTATTATGGAGTGTTTTATGAGAAAGAAATTACAAACCGCATTTCAACCAAGACAATATATGTTGTCAAAAGATTTTGAACTTTATTATTATGAAGACCACGCCCTTCCTAACGTAGATTTACATACACATGATTATTATGAATTCTGCTTTTTCCTAGAGGGTGATATTGAAATGCAGGTTGGCAAGGAGGAATATTCAATTCTTTCCGGAGATATTATGCTGATTCCACCTCATCTTTCTCATCGTTCTGTAATTAAAACTTACGACAAACCTTACCGTCGTGTTGTTTTCTGGATTAGTCAGGAATATTGCAACCACTTACTTCAATCTTCCCCTGATTATGCCTATATTATGCAATATACAGAAACAGAAAAATGCTATATTTTTCACACGGACCAGATGCAGTTTCACTCTGTACAGTCCAAACTTTTACGTATACTAGAAGAAATGCACGCAAAAAAATTCGGCCGCGATGCACAAATATCGATCTGCATCAACGACCTCATTCTCTGTCTGAACCGCCTGGCTTACGAACAAAACACACCAAAGCGAAAAAATTCTGAATATGTACTTTATCAACAACTGGCAGAATATATTGAAGATCACCTGGACGAAGATCTATCTTTAGAAAGATTAGCACAAAATTTCTATGTCAGCAAATATCACATCGCCCATGTATTTAAGGATAACTTCGGCTTGTCCATCCATCAATATATTACGAAGAAACGCCTTGATTTATGCAAGGACGCTATTTCCGGCAAAATGAGTATTACCGAAGCATATCAACTGTTTGGCTTTGGTGATTATTCAAGTTTTTACCGCGCCTTCAAAAAAGAATACGGAATTTCGCCAAAGGATTATCAGGACATGCTATTTTTCACCGGTGGCAATTAAATCTAAATCTAACCACTCTTTTTCATCAATGCTGTAAACTTTTTGATTGTCTATTTCTTGCCATTTTACTTGCAAGCTAGTGGTTACTGCTTCTCCTGCCTCTACATTTGCAATGCATTCTTTCATTGCTTCCAGAAAGATGCCCATGTACTGATTTTCTGTAGCACCATTTTGAACTGCCGCAATTAATTTTTCCGAATATTTAGCTTCCAAACTTTCATATGCCGGAATTGGAGTAATAACAACATCAACCACAAAATTGTCATCTCCATCTTTTTTAGCAGCTTTGACTTCATACTTTACCTTCGCACGAATTTCAGCTTCTAATTTTAAATATTCTTCCATTTCTGCATCTGTAATTGGAATACCAGCCTCTTTCATAGATGTTTTCAAAGACTCATTAAATTCTTCTTCCATCTGCCCCTTAGCTTCTTCCACTGACAAACCAATCATTTTGGCATAAGCATCATACTCTCTGTGAAATTTCGCATCCAAAGCAGCTTGCACATAACCTTTTGCATCAAAGTCTGCTGCTCCGCAGCCACCCAATGCAAACAACATTACTCCTGTAATAATCAACGCAATTATTTTCTTCATCATATGCCCCTCCTCATTTCACTTCTGATAACCTTTATGATAATCGAATCATTTTCTTATAAAAATCCACGCCTAATGGCAATGCACCTTGATAAATATTTTCATTTAACCCGTGAATACTCGCGTATTGCTGGCCATTTATATAAAGCGGTGCAAAACGCAAGCAGTTGTCGCTAAGTTCTCGATAAAACTTCGCATCTGTTCCACCCGTCATCACATATGGACAAATTCCGATACCTGGATACACTTCTGCTGCCACTTTTTCCACCAGATGAAATGGTGCGTTTTCATAATCCACTACCGGACATGCGTAGTCATTATAGATTACTTCTGTTTCTATATCATATTTCTTTGCAATTTTTGAAACCAGTTCAATGCTCTCATCAGCGTCCTGATGCGGAATGAATCTCATGTTACCAGTCACATAGGCTTCTTGAGGAAGCACATTGAGTCCATCAGAGCCTTTTGCCATGGTAAATGCCAACGTAGTGTGAAGCATAGCGCCTCCCGCTGAACTAATTACAGGGAGCAATTTCTTAAGTAACCCTTCAAACAACCACATATTTGCAAAAATAAGCTTCATACCGAAATTCATATTCGGAGCCATTCTTTTAAACATCTCTTTTACAGTTGGATTAAATTTGTTGACAAACGGGCTCTTCTTTTCCACATCTGCCATGAATTTGCCAAGTCGAACAAGTGGTGTGTTTTTCTTTGGCGCGCTGGCATGTCCACCGGTACTTTTTGCGATAAATTTCACATCGCCGTAGCCTTTTTCCAAAACACCGACCATACCGTAGGTTCCCTTTACGCCACCAACCGGTTCTTCTAAAATCATGCCACCTTCATCCATAAGATAGGCTAATTTCACGCCTTGACTCTTCAAGTATTCTACTGTTAGAGGTGCACCTTCTCCACTCCATTCCTCCGTACAACTACTTGCAATATACACATCACCTTCCGGCTCAAAACCTTCGCTCATTAATTCTTCCACTGCAGTCAGCATGCAAAATAGGCTGGCTTTCGTATCCACTGTGCCTCGTCCCCAGACGCGGCCCTCTTCATCAATATCACCGGAAAACGCTTCATGTTCCCATGTGCCAGTTGCTTCTACCACGTCATGATGGCTCATGAACAGAATCGGCTCATGATTCCCTTTTCCATTCCATTTAAATAGTAAGCTTCCGTCAAACACATGCTTTTCGCAGGTTTTATGTACATTTGGAAACATATCAACTAAAAGTTCGTGGAATTCCAAAAACTTTGTTCTATCTTTTTCAAATCTGCTGGAAATCGTTTCTTTTTGTACCAATTTAGCAAGTTTTTTCCCATACTCCTCGGCACGTGAGGTCTCATCTAACTGTACTTTTGCCGTTTGTGCCGATGTTGGTTTTAATAATACGGTGCGCAGAAATACCACTGCAATCAGTAATACTATCAATGCCAAAACAAGCCATAAAACTTCCATTTCAACACACCTTCTCTCTTATAGTTTTCCTTTTTTAAATAGCATAAATCCAATCAAAAGAGCCAATGCCCCACTTGGAATCATTAAAATACTGGTCTGTGAAATCATAGATGGTACAAAGATACACAGAAGCGACATTAGCACCACCGGAATCACTGCAATCTGCGGACTCTTTGCAAAATATTTGAGCCCTAACGCACCAAAGAGTGCCGGAACCACATAATCAAATGCCGGTGCCAAGGTTTCGCTTTGCAAAACAGGCTGCAATGGAATTAATAAAATAACTCCAACCACAATAACCAAGGTTGTTACAATTGCACTTGTTGCAGTACTAATAGTAGAAACAATCTCGTTCTCCGGTGTTCCCACTTCTGTACCGGCAATATCTCTCGCATTCATTGCACATGGAATCTTCATATTTGTCACATTACCCGTAATAAAAGAAATGTAACTTCCACCTGCCCCAAGCATCGGAGCATATACCAAAAACTCCACAATGGCTACCGGAATGTATACAATTGCAACCTTTGCAAAGCCTGCCAAAAATCCTTTTCCATCAATGGATACACCATAAATTCCACCAATAATAAACGGAACTGCCATCAATACAACAATACCCAAAAGCATGGTAAGCTTCCCTATTCTGTGGAGGCCTTTATTAAAATCTTCAAAGAACTTTTCTTTTTCATTCATCTTTCTTACCTCCTACAAAATCCCTATTAAAACAGCGCCTGCCATTGCAATTAACATACTTGCTGCAAGGCTGAAGTTTTCTAATACAATTTTTCCTTTTTTCTGAATAAAATATTCAAAAATCGCCATAGCCGCTGCTGCTATTACTGCAACAACAAGTGGCATAAAATCACGAACCAATCCGGCATCTGTGCTTCTTCCTGTTACAGCCTCCCCAATATAAGCACCAATATAGGCACCACATAGCCCTACAAACATGGCTGTTGTAGCATGTGCACCAAATCCCGGTTTTCCACTCTTTTCTTTCTTCGGTGCTTTTTGAAGCTTGCCTAAGTATTTCTTTAAGAAGAACAAGCAGCACACTACACCGCCTAAAATTCCAACTGTCATAACCAACGCAATGGTAACAAATGCTCCCATACTCATTGCCTCTGGTTTCAACGCTGCCAGTCCGAGACTTTCAGCGGCCATTTGCGCCACATTCAGCTCATATTGCAAAGCACCGATAACGGACAGTCGAAGCCAAGAAAATGGCACGCCCAAACTGCCGCTCAAAGCAATCACTCCAAGCAAGATACTGATAGACGGCAATAACGTGAAAGTTGCGCTGGAAATAATTGTTTTCCTAAGCACTGCTTTATCCATACCGATTTTAATTCCGGCACGATAACTCTTAATCAAAAATATCAAACACATAATTGTAATAAATGCAAGTACAATCCCAACAATCAGATAAAGTACGCCCGCATTTACTTGTGATAAATAATCTCCCATTCTATTTCCTCTCTTTCTTTGATGTCGGCAACTGCGCAAGCACAATTGCGACAAACATGAATATACAACCGGCAATTTCTCTGGCGGTCATTTTATCTCCTAAAACCATCCATCCGGCTAACACAGCTACTACTGACTCTAAACAAAGAATCAAGGAAGCAACTGTTGGATTTACATTTTTTTGGGCCACAACCTGCAAAGTATAAGCCACACCGCTTGACAATGCACCCGCATACAAAATGGACCATTTTGCATCCATTATATTTGCCAAACTTGGATTTTCCACAAAGAGCATGATGATTCCGGAAAGTATTCCACATACCCAAAACTGAATACACGAAATAACTACTCCGTCACCCTTTGGCGAAAAATAATCAATAATCAAAATATGAAACGAAAACAGTAGTGCACAGATTAATACCAGAACATCCCCTTGTCCTAGTGCAAAAGCCCCTTTCGGCATGCAAAGCAGATATAAACCTACTACTGAAAGAGCCACGCAAAACCAAATCAGAACCGGCACACGTTTTTTTAGAAACAATCCCAATATTGGCACAATCACTACATACAATGCAGTGATAAATCCTGCCTTCCCAACAGTTGTATGTAACATTCCAATCTGTTGAAAATTACTGGCAGCGCAAAGCGCAATACCGCAACAAATTCCACCAATCCATTCATATTTTGTTACGCGCATCCCCGCGGAGCGTGTCTTGCCTTTTATAGAGTCTGTCTTGCGTAGCAAGACAATAACAGGTATCAGCACTACTCCCCCAATGATACTGCGTGTAAAAGTGAAGGTAAATGGTTCCACATACTCCATACCTACACTCTGTGCAACAAATGCACTTCCCCAAATAATTGCGGTTAATAATAATAAAAATGAGTTTCTTACTTGTGTCTTATGCATCTAGTCTACCTCATTATTCCTTACGTTCTAACACTCTGTCACATAGTTCCCATACCTCTTTCCTGTGGGTAACCAAAAACACAGTGTAATCTGACATTTGTTTTAAAGACGTAATCATCCGTCGTTCTGTATTTGCATCCAACGCAGAAGTTGCTTCGTCCAAAAGAAGAACCGGGCAACCACTGTAGACAGCTCTTGCAACCGCCAGTCTTTGCATCTGTCCTTCTGATAATCCATCACCACGTTCTCCCAAAACAGTATCATATCCCTTTGGCAATTCGCAGATAAACTCATGTGCGCAAGCCGCCCTACATGCTTCTTCTACTCTCTGTCTGTCGATGGTTTCTGATTTCTCCGCAAATCCAACCACTTCCCAAATAGGTCCACTCATCAAATAATTTCCCTGTGGTACATAGGCAAACATACCTGCCGGAAGCTGTGATAACGAAAGCTGCTCTTGGTTGGTTTCAATCTGTATCTTTCCTTCTTGTGGCTGATATACAGATAACAACAATTTCATAATGGTACTCTTTCCAATACCACTGCTTCCTATCAAAGCTACAAATTCACCTTTATGTACTGCAAAGGATTCATTTTGAAGAACCGGTCGGTCTTCATCATAGGCAAAGGATACATTCTCAAAGCAAATGGACTGCATATTCTGATAAACTTCTTCCCGCGTGAGACTTCCTTCTCTCCGTTTCAAACATTCCGCTTGTTCGGTAATCTCCATCAAACGCTCTGCACTTGCAAGCATGGAAGTGTATTTCGGAAATGTACTTCCGATATTGGCAAATGGTGTTTGTATTTGTCCGATTAATTGAATCACTGCCGTAAGTGTACCATATGTGATTTTGCCTTCTATAATTCCCAGACCACACCAGGCAAGACCAAATAAATAGCCACCTTGAATACAAAGACGAAGTCCAGTCCCCATCACATTGAACAGGTTCGTTCTCTTACGCCGTATTTGTCTATGTTGTTTCATTTTTTGCGAACTGGAGTTTTCTATTTTCTCTTCACAACCAAAGGCATGAATTACAAGCAGACTTTCCAGAGATTCCTGGATATAGCTCTTTACATTTCCATCTGCTTCTTGTACTTTTTTATGTAATCTTTTTTGCCATCTACGCGGCAAAATTGACAATGCAGCAACGAAGCACCCCGCAATTAAAAATACCAGCGCCATGCTCCAATCAATAGTCCCCATAACCAGCAAAACGCCAACAATTCGGACTGCCATAGATGTCAGACTTGGGACCAAAGTTACGGTTCCATCAGTAACAACCCCCACATCAGAAGTGATGCGGTTCATCAACTCTCCCGTATGATATTCTTTCACATGTCCATAATCGCTGCGCAAAATTCCATGTAATGTTTTCTGGCGCAATCGATTCTCGATTGCTGCATGGGTATCTTCTTCCAGAAAACGATTGACAAATCGAAGCAGTAGCTGCAAGCAGATTAAAACTGCCAACGCCACCACCGAATGCCAAAATTCCTCATATTCTTTTGACACTGCATGATCTATTACACTTCTCATAAGCAAGGCAAACACAATTCCACTGATTGCCATGACACTTTGAACGGCGGTCAATATACCCACCATCCATTTCCGCTTATTTAAAGCTTTTATTATCCATTTTAATGTGTTCATTCTCTCTCCCGCTTGTACCAATTAGTACTTCGCATCTATTTTTTTCAATTTTTCCTTCACTTCTGCCAGTTCTTTTTCCAGTGCAGCTTTCTTTTCTTGGTATTGACTTTCTATCTCCGGAGCCACTCCCGCACTTCGACTGCGGAAATGCTCTCTTGCTTCCACAATATTCGTAGTCACCAATTCTTCCGTTGCCTCGTATTCATCAAAACAATTTAACATGGAACGGAAAGATTTCTCATTATAAAGTTCTTCTTCTAAAGTGAATCCTATCAAATAGGCCAGATTTGCATCTTGTGCAACCGCTTCTCTCAGCCATAATCTCGGCTTAGAAGTCATCATTCCAACTGCTCCAACATGCCATACACCCTCTTCGTTTTGCAGTTGCAAAGGCTGTTCTTCTTCCCCTTTATTTACAACAGCAATTGAAAAACCAAGTTCCTGAATGGTAGTATCCAGTTCCACATCATAAGTGCCTTTTGGAAAATATAAAACTGGTTCATTTTTGATTCCAAGTACAGTTAAACGATTTTGCAAATTCGTCCACCACTGTTTCGCTGCAGCACCTTGCTTCCATGTGACAGCCACCTGCCAACCGGCATCCATAAGCTCCTGAAACTGTTCCATACTCATACAGCCTTCTTGACCCGGAAGTTGTGTGTCGGACAATAACAATGTTCCTGTATACTCATACTCCTTCATGATTGGATAGCACTGACTATACACTTGCTCATTCATTTCCGTAAAAATCACCTGAACCACAGCATTTGGTGATTTACTTTTTTCATAATTCTTTTCTAAAGTATCTATTTCTTGTTGTAATTGTTCTTGCTTTACAGTCAAAGGTCTACGTTGCTCATACAGTTTTTCATGCTGCATAGCCTTTTTATTTTCCTCTTTTTGTACACCCCAAATAAAAGCAAACAAACCTATTGCAATCACAATCGTTACAATAGGTATTATTTTCTTATACATTATTTTTCTCCCTTCTTAAATACGTGCCAAATTCTTCTGGCAACGCTCCGTGCAATACCTCTTATTCTTCTAAGCGGAAATGCTGCACATGCAATACGCGCATACAATTTATATTGCCAGCTATTCATATTAATCAGTTTCGAGCCTCTATAAAATCCAGTCAAAACGCCCAATATCTGTTCATCCGTAATGCCGTACTCTTTTCGTTCACAATTGTCTCCGCATATCACGTAGGAATCTGGACGTACATCCACAATACGGTGCAATATGTAACGGCTACCACATTTATACAATGGCACATCATATTTCTTCAGACGCCCCTCATAAGGTTTTACAATAATCGTATCTCGTCTGTTACGTAACATTGGATACATACTCGTACCGGCTGTAGTACACACGAGCATCCCCTGCTCTTTTATAACTTCTTCTATCTGTTTGATATTATTCATTTACTACAAATCCCATTTCCAACATTTTATTCACAAATTCTTTTGTATCCATAAGGGCTTTTTCTTCATCTATCTGATATTTTTCTTCTAACCCTTTTGCGATTTCCACTTCTGACAAGCCTTCTTGTAATCCTTGCCAAATGTCTCTTCCTGTACTATTTAATTTAATCATACCATGAAAATCTTTACTTGCCTCACCTGTTGCAATTACCATATTTTGCCCTGCAACTTCACGAAGTACAAAACCTTTCTTAATTCGCATAACGCTTCCTCCTCGTACTAGCCCATATATTGTTGAGTATAACACACTTGTCGACAAATATCTACTTAATAATAAGGGAAGTGGAATTTGTTTTGGGCAGAATTTCAAAAAACAGCTACAAGCCGCATACACTCGAAAATGCTTCGCATTTCCTCGTGCACGGCTGTCGCCCCATAAAAACCCATAAAAAATGCCGGTTGGGAGCAAGCTCCCACCAGCTATTTTCATGTCTTTTTACGCGTCTCGTAGCTAACGTGACTATTCCCACTCTATCGTTCCAATCGGCTTCGGAGTCAAATCAAGAAGAACTCTGTTGATTCCAGGAACTTCATGTGTGATACGGTAGGTAATATGATGAAGGATTTCATATGGAATCTCTTCAATTGTTGCTGACATAGCATCTTTCGTATTGACAGCACGGATAATTGCTGGCCATCCTTCATAACGACTTT
>JAZRPT010000111.1:0-4779 GCA_045649385.1 Faecalimonas sp.
CTGATCTGCTCGTTAATCATTAATTCGCTAATGGTAGTGCACCTCCAATAAAATAATTCTTACTTTACTCGTTCCTCGCATAAAACAAAAAATGAATAGTCATAGACTATCCACTCATATCTGCACACTACAGCCACAAAATTATGTCCTTCGTTATGCTTCAATATCAACCACCAGTCACGCATTTGTGCTGGGGTGAGAGTGGAACTCTACTTTCTTTTCCGCTTCACGCTTCTATGACTTTACCATATAGGCAAGTAACTGTCAAGCACTTTATGATATTTTTTTTCGACTTTTTTTCTTGCCATCATTCCCCTTGTGTGTCATAATAAGGATTAATGTTTTTACATACACAAAGGAGGAAAATATATTTATGAATCAACGTAGTAATTTTACTAGTAAGATTGGCTTCGTTCTTGCTGCCGCTGGTTCAGCTGTTGGGCTTGGAAATCTTTGGCGTTTCCCATATCTTGCTGCTCAGCATGGTGGTGGAACCTTCTTATTAGTATATTTAATTTTAGCTGTAACCTTTGGTTTTACACTGATGATCGCTGAGATTGCCATTGGCAGAAAAACAGGCTTAAGCGCCATTGGCGCATTCAAAGCATTGGACAAGCGTTTTGGTTTCTTAGGATTCCTTGCCTCTGCCGTTCCGATTATTATTTTACCATATTATTGTGTTATTGGCGGATGGGTATCAAAATTTTTTGCCACTTATGCAATAAGCGGTGCACAAACGGCTGCTACACACACCGTTATAGACGGAAAAGAACTTGCTTATTTCCAAGTTTTCGTTTCAAAAATCGGTGAACCAATCGGCTGGTTCTGCCTATTCGTCGGACTGACTGCTATTATTGTATTATTTGGTGTAGAAAAAGGTATTGAAAAGGTAAGCAAAGTCATGATGCCTGTCTTAGTTGCACTAACACTCGGCATTGCTGTTTATGTTGTAACAAGACCAAACGCTTTAGAAGGTGTTATCTATTACCTGAAACCGAATTTCAAAGATTTTTCCATAACAACTATTTTTGCTGCCATGGGACAACTCTTCTACTCCATGTCTCTGGCTATGGGCATCATGGTTACATATGGTTCTTACATGAAAAAAGATAATCACTTGGAAAGTTCCGTTCGTCAAATCGAGTTATTTGACACTGCCATTGCGTTTTTAGCCGGACTTATGATTGTTCCTGCAGCGTACTCTTCTATTATAAATGGAGAAACAAAGCCAGGTCCAACCTTGATGTTTGTAACGCTTCCTGAAGTGTTTAAAGAAATGCCTATGGGCAGTATAATTGGAGCTGTATTCTTTTTATTAGTATTCCTAGCCGCACTTACATCTTCCATTTCATTGATGGAAACAATTGTTTCTATTGTAATGGACAAGACGAAGCTCGGCAGAAAGACAGCTTGTATTATTGTGACTGCATTCACATTCCTTGTTGGAATTCCTTCTGCTTTGGGTTTCAATGTGTGGAGTCACATAAGCCCATTGGGATTAGGCGATATCCTAAGCTTCTTCGATTTTGTAAGCAACAGCGTCATGATGCCTATCGTAGCATTCTTCACTTGTTTGATTATTGGTTTTATTATCAAACCTAAAACAATTGTAGACGAAGTCAAAGCCACAGATGGCACCTTTAAAAGCGAAAAATTATTCATTGTTATGATTAAATGGATTGCACCTGTTTGCATTCTTGCAATCCTCTGCTTCTCAGTGGCTGAAGGCATGGGATGGATTTCCGTATAAAAACAAAGAGCAAATCTTTAACGATTTGCTCTTTTCTTTATTAAGAAACATTCTAGTTTCGGTTACCCATGTAGAACAAAGCAATTACACCCGGTCCTGTATGGCTACCAATTACTGTTCCCAACGGATTAATCATAATATTTGTAATTCCGAATTTTTCTTCAATTAATCCTTTTACATATTCTGCATCTTCCAACGCATCTCCATGTGTAATCATCACAATATCATTTTCATATCCTTGTGATTTTTCTTCCATACGTTCAACCAAGGTTTGCAGTGCCTTCTTACGCCCACGTTCTTTACCAATTACAATCAATTTTCCTTCATCATTCACATGAATGATTGGTTTGATTTTAATAATGGTTCCAAGAACGGCTGAAGTCTTAGATACACGCCCACCACGGTGCAAGTGGAACAAATCGTCAACCGTAACATCATGGCATACATGTAATTTATTATCTTCTACCCAAGCAGCAATCTCATCTATCGTTTTTCCTTGCTCTTTCAATTCAAGGGCCTTGTATAAAAGCATGCCGCCGCCAGAAGCAGCACAAAGACTATCCACTACTACAACCTTTCGATCCGGATATTCTTCGCTAAGTTCTTCTGCCGCTATACGACAGCTGTTGTATGTTCCACTCAAGCCCGAAGTAAATGCAATATGAAGAAGGTCCTTTCCTTCTTTTAATATAGGCTCAAACAAATCTCTTGCCTGTTCCGGATTGACCTGCGATGTTGTTGGCATTGCCCCCTCACGAATCTTATCGTAAAATTCCTTGCTCGTTAATCCTTCCCCATCCTTATATGTAGCTCCGTCTATGATATAAGATAAAGACACAACCGGCACCTGTTTCTCTTCCAAAAAATGTTTTGGCAAATCCACAGTACTGTCCGCCGTAATAACAAATTCACTCATTTTTTCTACCTCCTGTAGTTTTCAAAAAGTGCCCGTGTGCCATCACACGAGCACCAATTTTTCATATTATAGCATGATTTTGTGAAAAAATGTTGAAATTTATGAAATTAATTTAATTTTACATTCAAATAATTTCTTCCCGATAACGTTTTGTTAAATGCAAGTGAACAAAAAACAATAATTGTTCCAATTGCAAAACCAACCCAATTGAACAATGCAGTCAAAATAAGCAACAGGAGTCGCATAAATTTCAGCGCGTAACCCAGTTCAAAGTTTGGCTGCGTGTAGTTTGAAACCGCAACAAAGGCCATATATAGCATAACCTCACTGTTAAACCAACCTGATTTCACTGCAAATTCTCCCAGCACGATACCTGCAATAACACTAAGCGGCGTACTTAACATGGTCGGTGTATTCATTGCCGCAAGCCGCAAACCATCTATTGCCAACTCTAATATCAACAATTGAAAAAACAATGGGATATTTACCGTATCTTTTATAGCAACAAATGCAAAAACCTTCGGTAGCCAATTTAAGTTCTGCATAAACAACAGAAATAAAGGTGTTAAAAACACAGTTGCAATTGTAATTAATGCTCTGGAAATCTTCAAATACACATTTGTCAAAGTTGGGAAATAATAGTCATTTGCTTCTTCCACAATATCAAAGATGGATGTTGGTAATACCATTGCAGACGGTGAATTATCCACCAGCAGAACCACTTTTCCTTCCAACAAACACACTGATGCCGTGTCCGGTCTTTCCGTAAACTTAAATTTCGGAAAGGGATTAAACCATTTCCGTTTAAATAATGCATCTGCGAGACTTTGTTGGTTCATTCGCAAAGCATCTATATCCATTTTTTCAATTCTACTCGTTAAATTCTGCAACAACTCATGGTCCACTCTATCTGACATATAACAAATTGCCACATCTGTTCGTGAACTTTTCCCCACATCAAACATTTTCATCACCAAATGAGGGTCACGAATACGACGGCGAATAAGGGCTGTATTAAACACAATGGTTTCCACAAAACCATCTCTGGAGCCACGAAGAGATTTGTCCTTATCCGGTTCATCCACACTTCTGGCAGGATAAGTACGGCAATCAATTGCAAGACATGCCTCATATCCATCGATAAACAAACAGGTGACTCCTGATAAAATATTTTTCACTATTAAATCAAAATCAGCAATCACATCCACTTCCACATAGGACAGACACATTTTCGAAAATCCCGTTGCCGTACTTGGCATATCATCCTTCTTAATCGCAAAAAAGGAGGACATTAATTTTTGCATGACCTCATCCTTCGTAAAACCATCAATGAAATAGAAGGTGCACTTCTTTTCACCAATAATAATATCGCGCTGTATCAGATCAAAGCTCTCCTTGATCGGTAATATGGCATTCATATGTGCAACATTTTCCTCCAAGGTAGGATAAATTGTTTTCTTTTCCTCCGACATAAAAAACCTCCGTATCTGCATACTTTATAGAAAGTATTTCCAGATACGAAGGTTTCAATACATTTGTTTTGCACACAAACTATTTCCCTGTTGAACCGAATCCACCAACGCCACGAACTGTTTCGCTAAGTTCGGCAACTTCATCAAATTCCACACTCAAGAATGGTACCACTACCAACTGAGCCACTTTTTGTCCCGGTTTAATTTCACGTGCAACCTCACCATCATTGTGAAGTGCTACTTTCACTTCTCCACGATAGTCTGCATCAACTACGCCCACGCAGTTAGCCGGTCTAAGAGCTTCCTTTGAAGCCAATCCACTTCTTGCAAAAATGCCACCCCAGTATCCTTCCGGAATCTCCATCGCAAGACCGGTAGGAATCATAGCTGTTGTATGTGGCGCAATCTCCAATACTTCTTTTACATCTGCAAACAAATCATAGCCTGCTGCATATGCACTTCCTCTTTCCGGAAGGATTGCTGTTTCTGTTAATTTCTTAATATTAATCTTCATATAACACAACTTTCCCTTCTGCTAATGTTCTTTGAACGTCAATTACCCTCTGGTTCGTGCTTCCTACCCAATGCGTATTTTCGTCCTTTTTATCTACCTCAAACTCGCCGTCACACAGCACATCCAA
>JAZRPT010000112.1:0-2038 GCA_045649385.1 Faecalimonas sp.
GAGCAACATATTGCCGCAACAACCGGCATTCAATGTGTAGCACTGCCCATACCACACCCAGTTCTCGGTCAAGCAATTGCCCTGCTCTGGGAAGGTAACCCAAACGACGAGTCCACCCTTCGCCAAGCCTTGAAAGAGCTCCCGAAATACCATTTTCCGCACCTCATCCAACACATTCACTCACTCCCCCGCACCGCAACCGGTAAAATAGCCAGACGCCTTTGCGCGGAAATAATAAACAAGCGTTGATTTCAATCTGATAGGCACGGAGCCGAGCCTTGCTTAACATACGAGTCCATTCATATCAGCATTTTCCGTCAATATTGCTGGTTGTTGTAACTCTACTCTTCAACTTTCTTTTTATAATTGCTCCAAGCATATCAACAAGCTGCCAAATGGGTCTTATTATAAATCTATTAACAAATATATCAATCAGAGCACAACAAACAAAAATAGATATCACAGAAAACAAGCAGTACATATAAAAAGAATCACTTTGGTACCATTCCTTCACATGAAACACATTTTGCCATATATAATCACGGATCAAAGGATGCTCGTGTATGAGATATATTCCCAATGTGCTGCTTGCAACAATGTTTATTAAGGCGACTTTCTTAATTCTAACCTGAGTAAAAAACAGGAAACACGACACGCTCAACAACATAATTAATAATGAATATTGACTGAAAAACAACAAAGATATTAGTCGATGCGTATAATGGAATATGTGATGCGAATAAGAAACTACTGCAATATAAACAGATAAAAGCGAGAAAGTTAGAAAGAAATAAAATTTAGACGACAACGCTAACAATTTAGGCCTATGCAAACGAACAAAAGCACCTATAGAATATACTGAAACAAACAGCAAAAGAGGGCAATTAACGAGACGAAAATATATTAAAATTAAAATACATGCAAATATAAATGCTATAAACATACGCAAAGAAGTTCTATTAAGAAAAGAGTTCAAAAAAGGTGTCAAAATAAGCAATTGCACATAGGTTGTAACAAACCAATATTTGCTATACATCACAGGAAAAAGAAAGTGTAGAAACTCAGATAAACTAATGCAAGCATTTTCATAGATGAAAACAGATGCCAATACATAGAGAGAAATCGAATAAAAACTTACCTGAAATAATAAATAAAATATCTTCCTTGGAGTCACAGTTTGAGTAATCATATAAAACCCGCTTATTAAAACAAACAAATTTACTCCAAAATTACCAAAAAATCTAAAAAAATCTAAGTAACTGCCACACTCTGCATATCCCAAAGCTGTATTAGTGACACCGTGAACAGCATAATGAGACACAACAATCAAAAACATAGCAATTATTCTAAGCAATTCCATATTGGAATCTCTTTCCTTTTTCTTAATATCACTATTACTCATAACTTATATGATTGTTCATTAATTATATTATATCATAAAAATACAATACACAACGTAATATAAAAAAATCACCACCCCAATTTGGCGCGGAGGCGGGAGGCGAAGTCGGAATGGGGTAAGGTAAGGAGGCGCAGGGCGAGGTCTGCCTTACGAATGGTCAGAGTCTCATTCAGGGCGATAGGGTGAGTATCGCGCCCGTCAACGGAGAAGATGAGAGACTCACCGGCGCGCCCACGGCGTTCCCGAGGGCGGAGCGTAATTTCCACATTGTCAGGGAGCACCACGGGACGGCTCGTGAGGCTGTGCGGGCAAATGGGGGTGAGACACATCACACCGGCCGAGGGCCAAAGCAAAGGCCCACCGGCGGAAAGAGAATAGGCTGTGGAGCCGGTAGGTGTAGCAACCAGCACACCATCCGCATGGTAGCGGTTGAGCAAACAGCCATCAAGCTCCACATCCACATCAATCATCTTGCCAGTTTGGTCGCGCATGAGAGAAAGCTCATTAAGCGCCAAGTACGGCAGCTTGGTGCAGCCACCATCCATACCACACTGCTCTACAGAGAGCATGGAACGAGACTCCACCGCATAATCTCCGGAGGCCAATGATGCCACAAAAGCATCTATTTCCTCACGT
>JAZRPT010000113.1:0-2926 GCA_045649385.1 Faecalimonas sp.
GGGAAGTAGTAGTCTTGGTGTGGGTGCTTTTCATATAAAGAGTGTATTTTTGGTTTTGGCGAATTGATAATACCATCTTTCATCATGAAAGGCACCTTTTTTTATGCCCTCATGATGTCGCATTTAATTTTGCCACTCTCAAAAGTGCTATTGCATATTGAAAAAACTTGACATCTAATTTTTGCTAGGATAGAATTTCGATATCGGTAAAGTTGTAAGGATTAAAAATAAATCTGCTATGCATATCACATCTAAAATATCTGGGATAGTTGCTATTTGTTTGTGCGTTGTATCAGGTAATGAACCAACCATATACGATATTTATCATTCGGAAAATGTTAAGCAATTTTATTTGTCGCTTAGTAAATACAGAAAGTTAATAAAATTTATTGAAAGCGATAAAATAACAGCAAATGAACTAGAGCAGCTAATCGCTAATGATCCCGAAATGCATACACTTATAAATAGTGATGTCCTCAAATTCCCGGAAATAAAAGACACACCCAAGCATCCTGTGCAGCTTGCTGTTAATTTGGCTAAAGCCGACAAACTAAAGGTATTACTAAACTATAGAACGAAGGATATAAATACCATAAAATGTCTTGGGCACGGCAGACTAACAAAATCTGCAATAGATGCTGGGGCTCTCGATATTTTAACGATATTGTTAGACAAGGGGGCAGATGTTAACTGTTGTGATTACTTAAACGGATTTACTTGTCTAATGTATGCCGTTCATAAAAATGATGCCGATGCTGTTTTGTTACTATTAAATCGAGGGGTGGATGTTAATTTTCTATCAGTAGATGTCAATCCCGAAGTAGACCGCATATTCAGCGCATTAGATGTGGCTAAATGGAAGAGAAATCAAGATTTGTACAATCTCCTTGTTAAATATGGAGCAAAACAATCTACAAATCTCGAAAAATGAATGCAATCGGAGATGTCGTTTTTAATGAAAATGTTAAGACTACATTCTACTATAAAGTAGAGAGTCAATCAGACGCTAAAATCCCTTTACCTCTATTAAAAACCTCCGATACGCAAGTGTCGGATGTTTTTGCTTGTGCTCATTCCACAATGTTGAACGAAGGCCACAAAGCGCCATCGGCTAATATCGGCTAATTTACAGCTAAATTAGTCGATAAAACAAGCATATAGAAGTTTGTTCTGTTTGATTATAAAGGCATATTAATTCATTTCAACATTGTCACACAAAACATAATCTTAATTTATCGGCTAATTTTAAATAAGATTAGCCGATAAATATTGACCTTTATGGCCGATGTGGTAAAATAAAGCCATGAAGCGGAGAAAAGCAGTACCATTATTGACAGAACTCGCCCAAGAGAGCACATGCAATATTCTGGAAATAATGAAAGCAGCAAAACAGGAGGCGCTCAACATGGAGCGTTACCTAAGCTGGCAAGAATTGCAATACCGAAAAGCACCGGAAGGCTTAACAACTGCACAGTGGTGGTTTGGGATTAAATTACACCGTGCACAAGCAAGACAAAGCATCCCCTTATATTCAGCGAAAGGGCGAGCATTCAGCTTTGCACCGACACAATGCATACAACAATATCTGCACTTAATAGACCGAAAAGGAGGCAACATGGTATTGACCGATGCCAATGAGATATTTTGTGACAGAGAGAGAGACAAATATCTGCTGACCTCACTGGAGGAAGAAGCCATCATGTCGAGCATGATGGAAGGTGCCGTTGTAACCAGGTCCGAAGCGCAGCAGATGATACGCGACAACAGGCTTCCCCAAAATGAACACGAGCGCATGGTGATAAATAACTATCTCACCATGAAAATGATACTGGAGAATAAGGATAAACCGCTCACCCCGGCGTTTATTCTTTCTCTGCACCACAGCATGATGGAAGGGACATTGAAGAGCCCGGAAAAAGCAGGTGTTCTACGCTCAGCAGAAGACAAGGTGTACATAGAAGACGTACGCACGGGTAATATCATACACATGCCCCCTGTGGCAAGCGAAATTCCCGAGCGTTTGGAAGCCCTCTGCCGTTTTGCAAACGGAGAAGACGAGAGTGAGTATTATATTCACCCTGTTATCAGAGCCATTATCTTACATTTTCAATTAGCGTACGACCACCCCTTTGTGGATGGTAACGGCAGAACTGCAC
The DNA here is from genome assembly GCA_045649385.1 of Faecalimonas sp. Lineage (GTDB taxonomy): Bacteria > Bacillota > Clostridia > Lachnospirales > Lachnospiraceae > Faecalimonas. The sequence continues at coordinate 2,157 of JAZRPT010000113.1, forward strand.
GCGCCCTCTTTTATTGGTGCATGCTGAAAGCCGGCTACTGGTTGTTTGAATTCATTTCCATCTCGCGAGAAATATTCAACCATCCTCGCAACTATTATGAGGCCTTCCTCAACACCGAAGAAGACGAAAATGATTTAAACTATTTTATCATCAACCAGTTAAAAACCATATTAAACTCGATTAATGGCCTCATGGAGCATGTGCGGCAAAAGAAGCAGGCGAAAGACTCATTTAAGCAAACACTTGAAAGGGGATTCCCCATCCTCAATCACCGCCAACAACAAGTATTGCTCCATTTCATACACCACCCGGACACGTACACATCCGTTACCGCACACTGCCATACGTACGATGTTGTACGCCAAACGGCACGCACAGACTTGAACAAGCTTGAAAAACTGGGGTTCCTGTACTCGGAAAATATCTCGCGTGAATTCATTTACAGGCCCAAACCGAATTTGGAAAATTTAATCCAAAAAGCCGCCACAAAATTAACCGATAACGGATAATTTTCATAAAAAGGGCTGCAAAACCCCAAGTATGCTTACCAATTTTTGCGGAACTCGATGTGTTTCACCCCTAATTGCATTAAGTAGGATGCAAATTCTTCGTCTCCTCTGTCTAGGTAGAAGTTCAAGATATTCACCTTACCATCGTAAGCTGTAGCATGGATGTCGGCACCGTGATTGATGAGCATCCTCACGATATTCTCTGTTCTACCATCATCATCTCCGTGATTCCATACCATATAAGCCCCCCATAGTAAGGGA
>JAZRPT010000114.1:0-5759 GCA_045649385.1 Faecalimonas sp.
AAGTCGGCAAAATAAATTTAAGCAGGAAAAAGCAGTGGTGTCGGCGAGCCGTCACAACTGCCTCAAACACCGACCGGCAGTGCCGTTCGGGTGGTGTCTTAAAATCGAGGTTGGTGCTGTTTTGGTGAAAATGACTTGTTAAATGCGGTTGTTTAGCGGTTTGAGTGGTGTTTTGGGTGGTGTCAAAGCTGAAAGGAGGAGATTATGGAAAAGAAACACATCAGTCTGTGGCTGGATGAAGAATTGCTGAAGGAATGCGATGAAATGATTAAAGATGGTTCGGCAAAGAATAGAAGCGAATATTTTGAGACAGCCTTAAAATTTTATAATGACTATCAAAAGGGCAAAGAATACGGAGAAATATTCGGGCAAACTTTGATGAAAGTATTTCAAGGCACAATGAACAGTTTCGGAAACAGAATGGCAAGGCAAATGTTCAAACAATCTGTTGAGACTTCTAAACTCTTTTGGCTCTTGGTTAAGAAAATGGAAATCAATCCTGAATTGGCAGATGTTCTGCATGAAAGTTGCACCGAAGAAGTGAAAAAAATTAATGGAGCAATTCAGTTTCCGTACAACGCAAAGGATGATGAATAATGCCAAAGATTATAGTTAAAATCAAACATCTTAAAACATCAAAATCCGTTGGTAATTTCGTCAATTATATTGCTAAAAGGGACTCGGTTGATATGTCATTAAATCAAAAAGTTTTGGTTGGTAAACCGACAAAAAAACAAGTTGATTTTATTGATAAAATGCTCGAAGAATATCCAGATGGAGCTGAGTCGTTTGAGTATGAAGAATACAAAAACAATCCCACAAAGCAAACAGCTTCAAATCTTATTACTCACTTGTCCGAAACAAATCCAGAATCGTTTGAAAGCAACGAAATATACTTAAATTACATTGCTACAAGACCGAAAGTTGAAATGATTTCTGAACATGGTTTGTTTGGAAACGAAGATGAAATAAATCTCGCTGATGCACGAAATGAAATAATCAATTCCAAAAGCGTTATATGGACTCCAATTGTATCATTAAAATCAGAAGATGCCATACGACTTGGATATGATAAAGCAGATGCGTGGCGAGAACTTATTCGGTCAAAACAGATGGACTTGGCTGAAATATTTAATATCCCGTTAGAAGATTTTAATTGGTACGGAGCATTCCATAATGAAGCAGGTCATCCGCATCTGCATATGGTTGTTTATTCGTCAGGAAGCAAGCGTGGATTTATAAATGAAACCAGAATTGAAAAAGTAAAATCATTGCTTGCAAATGAAATTTTCAAAGACGAGATGTATGAACTTTATGACAGTAAATCACATGCAAGAGATAAGATTTCAGATGAGGCAAAAAAGAAATTACATGCGATTGGCGACAGCATCCGTAAAAATGATTTTTCAAACTCAGAAGTATGCAGTTTGCTCGATGTACTTTCGCAAAGATTGTTGCTCTGTAAGGGAAAGAAAACATACGCTTATTTACCAAAAGAAGAAAAGCAAATAGTTGATGAAATCTTCCGCAAACTTGCTGAGAATGAAGAAATCAAAAATATGTATGATGAATGGTGTAGTTTGCAACAAAGAATCGTAGGATTTTATCATGACAAACAAATTGAGTTCCCTCCGCTTGTTGAAAATAAAGAATTCAAAAAAATTAAGAATGCGATTGTTTCTGAAGCTGTTAACCTCGGAAACAATCTTTTTTTTGATAAAGAAGCTGATAAAAAAACAGAAGAAAAAAACAAGGAAGAGGACACGGATTATTCACCCGACAGAATGGAATTTGCGGAGAAGAAATCGGAGACAGGTTTGCTCACAGAACAGGAGCAGGAAATACTTGGATTTGATATTCAAAGCAGATATATTTGTGACTTCAAAAACGGAATGAAAAACGCTAAGACTCAACTATATAACAAAAAGAATTATGAGGAAGCTTACAATGCAATGGTCAGTCAAGTTAAAAGAGGTAATGTACCTGCTATGTTTGAACTCGCAAAAATGTATCAGTCAGGCTTATATGTTGATAAGGATGACAAAAAGATGAATCTGTTATACCGAAAAGCACTTGAAGGATATTTGAAGTTGGAAGAGAAAACGCCAAGTGACTTTTATGAGTACCAAATAGGCAGAATTTATACACTTGAAACCGAGAATCAGGATATGGGAAAAGCAATAGAATGGTTCGAAAATTCTGCTGAAAATGGAAATAAGTTTGCGATGTTTTCACTTGCAAATATTTATTATTACGGCAACGGAACGGATGTTGATTATTTTAAGGCATTTAACTATTACAAAGAAAGTGCCGACAAAGGATGTACACACTCATATTACAGACTTGGATATATGTTCAGGAATGGTATGGGATGTGTAAAAAACACAAAAGAATCAGATGTTTGGTTTGCAAAAATGATAAGTTTATATTCAAGTGATAAGAAACTGCAGAATGGATTTAATTGCTACAGATTAGGACAGTTATACGAAAAAGGCTGGGGAACTGAAATCGATTTTGATAAAGCAAAAGAATACTATCTCATTGCATCAAAAGATAAAAATTCAAATGCAGAATTTGCTCTTGCAAGAATTTATTTCAAAGAGGGAAACGAAGAAGAATGCTTGAAATATATTGAGCTTGCAGAAGAGCATGGAAATAAGTATGCAAGAGAGTGGTATGAAAAGGTTAAAGAATATCAAAACAATCAGTATCAGCCATCAGTTATTGAATCAGCCGCGAATCTTTTTTGCAGACTCGCAAGCATGATTGAAAACGATACTGATAAGAAATCCGAAGGATTTAATAAAACAATTGTCGACTCTAAAGAAAGAAAACGTATCATCAAAAAGAAACAGAGCCTCGGCATCAAAATGGGGTGATAAATTGGTTAAGAAAAAGTTTACCGATGAGCAACTCCAGAGAGCAAGTAATATTGATTTAGTCAGTATGCTGCAGAGCCAAGGTGAGAAGCTTAAAAAGCAAGGCAGAGTCTATCGGTGGATGCGATATGACAGCACAGTAATTGACAGAAATCGTTGGTTTCGTCACAGCCGTGAAGTTGGCGGCGGACCGATTCAGTTTATGCAACACTTCTACAACATGGATTTTGTCAGTGCTGTCAAATATTTGCTCAATGGAGAAGAAGGCACTGAGTTCGTACAAGCGAGCAAAGAGCCTGAAAAAAAGCCTGAATTTATTCAGCCAAAGCTCTCAAAAAACATGCATCGTACATTTGCATATCTGATCAAAACCAGAAAAATTGATGCAGATATTGTTCAGCATTTCGTGAATGAAAAAAAGATTTTCGAAACGGAAGAGCATCACAATATTGCATTTTGCGGTTACGATGAAGGCGGTCAAATGAAGCAAATGCATCTGAGAAGTACCATACCCGGAAACAGGTTTTTTCTTGACATTGACGGAAGCGATAAGCAGTATTATTTCAGACACATAGGTACAAACGAAAATGTGTATGTGTTTGAAGCACCCATTGATATGCTTTCGTACATAACACTAAACAAAAACAAATGGCAAGAAAGCAGTTATGTTTGCCTTGGCGGTGTGGCGATAGATGCTCTTAAAAATGTTCTGATCACAAACGAAAATATATCCAATGTATATCTTTGTGTAGACAGAGATGAAGCAGGTGATAAAACAGTACGCAGAATCGGAGAAGAACTTGATGAAATGAATTACAAGTGGGAGAGGATTCTCCCTGAGAATAAAGATTGGAATGATGATTTGATATGCGAAAAAGAACAGGCAGAAAATTTTAGTATGACAATGTGAAGGGAGTTGATATATTGAATAGTTCAATAACAACCCTGCTTATTATTGGAGTGATTATGTTTGCTTTAATCGGAACATTAACAGTAGTATCAAACATCTATAGTTTGAACACAATTAAGAACAAGCGAGTCGGTCATGGACAACATGGTAATGCGAGATTTGCTACGGAAAAAGAGATAAGAAGCATATACAAACTTGTGCCTTACGAGCCAAAGAAATGGAGAGCATCGCAAGGCAGCGATAAACTTCCGCAGGGAACAGTTGTAGGCATGAGAAGAAGAAACGGACAGCTCTGCGCGGTTGTAGATCCCGGTGATGTTCACACCATGATGATCGGTGCTGCAGGTGTTGGTAAAACAGCATGCTTTTTGTATCCGAATCTTGAATATGCTTGTGCATCCGGAATGAGCTTCTTATCGACAGACACCAAGGGTGACCTTGCAAGAAACTATGGTGATGTGTGTAAGCAGTACGGATACAATGTTGCCGTAATTGATTTGCGTAATCCTGTGCAAAGCGACACATTCAATATGCTGTCAATGGTAAATAAGTATATGGATGCATATCAAAAGAGCAAGGAACTTTCTGACAAAGCAAAAGCTGAAAAATATGCAAAGATTACTGCAAAAACTATTATCTATTCGGGTGAGGGCGATGCGGCAAGTTACGGACAAAATGCTTTCTTCTATGATGCTGCCGAAGGTCTTTTGACATCGGTAATACTTCTTGTAGCAGAATACTGTAAACCTGAAGAACGACATATAATCTCCGTATTTAAAATGATTCAGGACTTACTTGCTCCGAGTAGTTCAGACTCAAAAAGCAGTAAGAAGATGACTCAGTTTCAGGTCTTAATGACAAAGCTTCCTGATACACATAAAGCAAAATGGTTTGCAGGTGCAGCTCTTAATACTTCTGAACAGGCTATGCAGTCAGTTTTGTCAACTGCACTGTCAAGACTTAATGCGTTCCTGGATTCAGAAATGGAGCAAATTTTGTGTTTCGATACGGCGATTGATGCGGAGAAATTCTGTAATACAAAGTCTGCATTATTCCTTATTATGCCGGAAGAAGATAATACAAAATACTTCCTGATTTCACTTATCGTACAGCAGTTATATCGAGAGATGCTTGCAATAGCAGACGAATCAAACGGTAAGCTTAAGAACAGAGTTATGTTTTATCTCGATGAGATTGGTACAATCCCGAAAATTGATTCTGCTGAGATGATGTTCTCAGCAGGCCGTTCCCGTAGAATCAGTATTATCGCTATTATTCAGTCAAAGGCACAGCTTGAAAAAAACTATGGAAAAGAAGGCGCCGAAATCATTTGGGATAACTGTCAGCTCACGGTGTTTGGTGGATTTGCTCCAAACTCTGAAACCGCAGAAGTAATGAGTAAGAACCTTGGTGAGCAAACAATCTTGTCAGGTTCTGTTACACAATCTAAAGGCGATGGATCCCGAAGCTTACAAATGATGTCCAGGCCGCTAATGACAGTTGATGAACTCAAAACACTTCCTCGATTTCATTTCATAATCACAAAAACAGGATGTCATCCGATGAGAACAAAACTCGATTTGTTCTTTAATTGGGGAATCGAACTTAAGACTGAATATGAGGTTCCAAAGAAAGCTGTAAGAGAAGTTTTCTATGCCGGGAAAGATGGTCTTATGCGAGAAATTGAGAGCAGAGAAGGCAGAAAAGAAATATCGGAAACAGTGACGACTTCCGCAAAAAGTGCTTCAGGTGGTCAAAATATGACACCTGTCTATCAGGAAATTGTTGAATCGGAAGAGGATGTCATTATAGAAGAAGTAGAAGAAATGGAAGAAAAAAAGGAGGATTACGAGATAGATGCCATTATCAAACAACACAAAGCAAGACCGAGTTAAAGAGTTATATTTGGCTGATCTACCTCCGAGAGCTTGTTCAGTATATTATTATTTGTTTCATAAATGCTATAACAA
>JAZRPT010000115.1:0-4468 GCA_045649385.1 Faecalimonas sp.
AAAGTATACCCTGAAGAAGTGCGATCCAATTTGAAATATACACATCAGGGGTTGCACACGTACAATATGACGGATTCCTATGAGGTCATTGACATCAAGGGATATGAATGGGATATCTTATTCTGGATTACGAGACCGGTATGGTTTATCTGGCGACGTGTTAGAAAGGTGTTTGGTTGTTGATGGAATATCGTTTGTACCCTTTGAAGGACCAGGAAAGATTAGATGAAATTTGCACGCTTTTTGCCAAAGGTTTGGCAGATACCACACCGGCGTATTGGAAATGGAAGCATTTTTCAGAAAACGGCCAGCCGGAAGGTATGATTTTGGTGGCAGAAGCTGAAGATGGTACGTTTGCAGGTATGTTTGCCCTTCAGCCAGAACGCTATATTCGGGGCGATGAGCAAATTACAGTGATTCAGAATGAGGACCTGGTGATTGATCCGGCGCATCGGGGTACCGGATTGATGAAACGATTGTACCGTTATGCCTTTGAATACTACAAAGAACAAGGAATGGTGGGTTCAATTTCCTTCTGCAATTCTGCATCGTATCCGATCTTTTTGAAATATGGCGCAGAGGATAGAGGAGATATCTATAGTTACAATACCAAAAAACGTTTGTTGCCTGTTTATTTGAATAGGCGCAACTGGAAAAAAGGTGAATGGGAAATTTGTCTTGGAGATCAAATGCCAGCAGACCTATTTTATCCCGTCAGCGAAGAATCCTATGCACTGCGTAAAAGCGATGCTTTTATGAAATGGAAATTCGTGGATAATCCCGACGGCCCATTTCAGTGGCTGACGATTCGGGAAAACGGGAAAATGATGGGCTATATGCTTGTGAAAATCGTCCAGGGTAAATTTCGCAGAGCAGTGAATATTTATGACTGGGCCTTGCAAGAGGATATGCCGGATGCGGTGTTGAAAGCAGCGGTGCAGCTGCTGCAAACACATGCTAACTGGGTCAGTTTATGGGGACGGTATAGCGAACGTGTCTGCACCCAATGGATGCGGGCAGGATTAATACAAAAAAATGAACAGGGTACGCATTTTGTGTTGGATACTTATGGAGAAAAATCTATGCCGCAAAATTGGCATTTAACACGGGCGGATCTGGACTATTAAAAAGGATTGAATAAAAATGACCAACGATTACGGAAATTTGGAATTGCATCAGGTGCTTTTGTCAGCGATGAAGGATATTGACCGGATTTGTCGAGAGAATGGTTTAAAATACTTTCTTCATGCAGGAACTTTGCTGGGGGCAGTAAATCATAGAGGCTTTATTCCTTGGGATGATGATGTGGATATCTCGTTGTTTCCAGAGGATTATAAAAAACTGGAAGAAATCATTGCATCAGAATATCAAGGTAAATATAGGATTCAAACGTTTGATAATACTGATTTATATTATAGTAAACTTAATAAATTGCTGATTTGTGGTACAGAAGTGGTTTATCAAGATGATTCTTGTGATCCAGTATTTATTGATATTTCTGTTTTTCATAATGCGCCTAACGGCAAGATTGCGCAATGGTTTCAGGGAAAAGAACTTGAATTTTGGGATAGAGTGATTAGTGTAAAAAGTGGAAGAATCGCTCCGGTTTCTTTAGCGGCTAAGTTGATATTATTACCTTTTTCTAAGCTCGGAAAGAGTTTTATTGGTAGAATCATAGATTGTATTATGTCTCGTTATGATAAAAGGAAAACGAAGTGGCTTGCACTGATGATTCATATGCTGCCCAATCCCTATACGGGAGTATCCGGATATTATAATGATTTTGTTCCAGAAGAAATTTGTAGATGTCCTCAAAATGTGCAATTTGAGGATGCTCTTTTTATGGCCTATTCAAATCCCGAAGTTGATTTGATTAGACGATATGGGAAGGATTATTGGAAACCCTATCCAGAGGAAAAAAGGGTTAGTAAACATGCGATTAAAGCTTACCGAATTACAAAAAAGGATTAAAGAATAAGAAGGACGATGAATAAGAATGAGAATCTTACATAGCACTGGAATGCTTTTTCCTACAAAGTATGGAAGCTTTGAGAAGTGGATAGTTGAATTTGGGAAGCAGGCATGTATACGGGGCGATACAGTGTTTGTCGCATACAAGCAGACATTTACTGGAGTAGATATTTATAGAAGGGAAGCAGAAAAACAAGGGATTATTTTTGTATCAATTAACTCGGACGAAGAATTTCTGTTGTTTTGTCAAAGGGAGTGTATTGATATTGTGCATTTTCACTTTGACTTTCAAGAGCATAGAATACTATATCGAAGATTAGCAAAAAATAAAGTTGCATTATATGCAACATTGCATTGTGAATGCGGATATGCTGTTGATAAGTCGTGGAGGAAAAACTTTGGGTCATTGATAAGAGTTTTAGGACATAGAATAAAGACTTGTTTTATAGGAAGGTTCTTTGTGCAGATATTTGCGGTGGGCAATATTATTAAAGAGCAGTATAGACGTTTTTATTTTTGGCCTGGTCGGCTGATTCGGTGTCAATATTTGGGTATACAAAGACAGCATATAAAGAGGGAAGAAGCAAAAAAACAGATTCCTATTATTTCATGTATAGCATTTCATAGTCCGATTAAAGGTGTGGATGTTTTAATAGATGCTTTAAAAATTTTGAAAGATAAAGATGTTAAATTTCGGTGCTTACAAATAGGTGGCGGTAGTAGTGAACTTGACGGAGAAGACACGAAGAAATTAATGCAGATGGCCGAAAATATGGGGTTGACAGAAGAACTGGAATGGATAGGAATAACAAATAATGTAAATAGTTACTTGGAAAATTCAGATATATACTGTCAGCCATCTAGAACAGAGGCGTTGGGCTTGAGTATTGCTGAAGCAATGCAAAATGGGTTGCCTGTTGTGGCAACAGCTGTTGGTGGGATTCCGGAATTAGTTCGTAATGGTGAAAATGGTTTTTTGGTTAAAACGAGTGATGCAGAGGCATTGGCTGAAAAATTGGAGTTATTAATTTGTGATCAAGATATGCGGGAACGAATGGGCGCACGATCAATTCAGCTTGTTCAGGAAATGAACTTTTATCAGGACCAAAGCGTTGTTGCGGTATATAGTCATTATAAAATAGTTGATGTAAAATAGGACTAATGGATTGACAAGGGGATTAAAATGACCAATAGTCAAAAGATAACACTGAATATTGTTGCTAATTTGGCAAGTTTTGCAATTACAATTTTTATAAGCTTGTTCATTACACCGTGGATTGTTAGCAGTCTGGGTGGAGAGGCTTATGGGTTTGTTGGACTTGCCGGTAATTTTGCAAGCTATGCAGGCTTGATCACTGTTGCGCTAAACTCTATGGCAAGCCGTTTTGTTTCTATTGAGATTTATAAAGGCAATTATAAAGAAGCCAATAAATATTTCACATCGGTGTTTTTCGCGAATCTGGCAATTGCATTGGTGATGCTGCCTGTGTTTGCTGGTGTCATATGGAAGCTTGAGCATTTGATCGAGATCCCTGCTTACTTAAACAGTGATGTAAAAATAGCATTTGGTATTACATTTTTGCAGTTTTTGCTGGGTGTAATTTTATCGCGGTATGAAATTGCAACATTTGTAACCAACAGATTGTACTTGAATCAAAAGAACAATCTGATTTCCAGCTTCTTGCGTCTTGCTTTGATTTTGATTAGCTTTCGGTTATTATCCGTCCGAATCAGCTATCAAGTGGGCGCCACATTTGCTGGTAGTGTGTTCTGCTATGTAATGAACGTGATTTATACCAGACGGTATTTGCCGGAATTAAAGATTCATAGAAGTGATTTTGATTTTGGATACATTAAGCGCTTGCTGTCTTCCGGTGTTTGGAGTCTGGTAAATAAACTTAGCAACATTTTAATGGATGGTCTGGATCTTTTGTTGACCAATTTGTTTATTGGACCCGTTCAGATGGGTGCTCTTGCACTCTCTCGGACAATCACTTCCATGTTCTATACTTTGCGGGGCACATTGGATTATCCTTTCTCGCCGCCAATGACAGAGTGTTACGCAAAAGGGGATATTGAAGGCGTTGTTAAAAATGCCCGAATGGGCAATAAGGTTTTAGGCATTATTATGATTGCCCCTATGGCAATATTTACAGTATATGGTATCAGCTTTTTTAAACTTTGGGTACCGAACCAGGATAGCACACTGATTCAAACGCTGGCGTTGCTTGCGATGGCTAACTTGATAGTTAGTTCCTGTATCAACACTGTGTTTACAATTTTTAGTGTAACAAACAATGTGCGGCTCCCAGCACTAATGACCCTGTTAAACGGTGTGCTGACAGTGGGATGTAATATCCTATTGCTGAACTTTACCAATCTTGGGGTTTATGCCATTGCGGCTACGGCTTCTTTCCTTGGTATTTTGCGCAATGGTGTTTTTACACCCCTTTACGGTGCGTACTGCTTAAAAGTCAAGAAGCGTACATTTTATTAT
>JAZRPT010000116.1:0-14416 GCA_045649385.1 Faecalimonas sp.
GTACTTAAAAAGCAAGGTGGCGGCGCAAGAGAAACATTTACAGTTAGAAAGAATTCTAATGGTATTGGCGTAGAAAAAACTTGGCCATTACACTCACCAAACGTAGAAAAAGTAGAAGTTATCCGTAGAGGTAAAGTAAGACGTGCAAAACTTAACTACTTAAGAGGACGCGTTGGTAAGAGAGCAAAAGTTAAAGAATTAGTAAAATAGTAAGTGTGAAAGGGACAACTAAATAATACTAGTTGTCCTTTTTTGTTTTCAGGTGATTATATGTCTAACTTAACATTTGGAAAAAAGAAAAGACGAATAAATTATGATTTGGTCCGTGAGATAGTAAAGTGGACATTTCAGATTACAATTGTGTGTTTTGTTGCATTTGTGCTGGTATGGTACTTTGGAAAACGTGTCAGTGTGATAGGGAATTCCATGAATCCTAAACTGGGAAATGGCGATGTTACTTTAATCAACAAAGTCATTTATAATATGAGTACTCCGAAACGAGGGGATGTGATTGCTTATGCTTCCAATGGAAATGATGCCTCACATTATTCCATTAAACGTATCGTGGGCCTTCCAGGCGAGACCATTGAAATTCAAGATGGCAAAATCTTGGTAAATGGTAAAGAAATCAAGGAAAGATATCAAACGACGGCTATAGAGGATGTGGGTGTCTTAAGTGAACCAATGAAATTGGGAAATAATGAATATTTTGTCTTGGGAGACGACAGACAAAATAGCGAGGATAGTAGAAATGTTGATATAGGCAATGTGAAAAGGACCGATATTGTAGGGAAAGTTTGGTTTGTGATTGCCGGTGAAAATTTTGGATTTGTTAGATAGAGGGAAAAATATGCATTTTCAATGGTATCCTGGTCATATGACAAAGGCAAAACGTATGATGCAGGAAGATATTAAATTAATCGATTTAGTGATTGAATTGGTGGATGCCAGGATTCCGATGAGCAGTCGTAATCCAGACATTGATGAGTTGGGAAAAAATAAGGCAAGATTAATCTTGTTGAATAAATCTGATTTGGCAGAAGATAAGCAAAATGATGCTTGGGCAACATATTTTAAGGAAAAGGGATATTCCGTTGTAAAGGTGAATTCAAAAAAAGGCGGCGGGATTAAGTCTATTCATGCTGTTATCCAAGAAGCATGTAAAGAAAAGATCGAAAGAGACCGTAAAAGAGGGATTCTGAATCGCCCGGTAAGAGCTATGGTAGTGGGCATCCCAAATGTTGGGAAATCTACATTTATTAATGCGTTGGCTGGTAAAGCATGTGCAAAAACAGGCAACAAGCCGGGAGTTACAAAAGGTAAACAATGGATTCGTTTGAATAAGAATGTAGAACTTTTGGATACGCCTGGAATCTTGTGGCCAAAATTTGAAGACCAGACTGTTGGACTTCGTTTGGCATTTATCGGTTCCATTAAAGATGAAATCTTGAACACAGAAGAATTGGCAGCCGAGATGATACAATTCATGAAAAAATATTATAGGGGTGTATTAACGGAAAAGTATGCTATAATAGAGTCTGACGATCCATATCAATGTCTTGCAGATATTGCAAAAAGCAGACATTGTCTACTCCGCGGAAATGAGCTTGATATGGCAAAGGCGGCAATTTTATTGGTGGATGATTTTAGAAGTGGAAGACTTGGAAGAATTACATTAGAATTCCCGGAAGATTATAAATAAATGACTGAAAGAAGGGGCGAGAATGGCGCGTAGATATCGCTATGAGCATTGGAAGAAAAAACGAGCAAGAGAAAGAAGAAAGGCAGAGCGTCTAGCGAACCAAAGTGTTGCGGAACGTACAGCAAGGGAACTGCTTGGCTGGGTAGTATATATTTTAGTTGTTGTGTGTGCAACCTACTTGATTGTTACATATGTAGGGCAACGAACCAAGGTAAGCGGAGATTCTATGCTAAATACCTTGCATGATGAAGACAATCTGATTGTAGATAAGATTTCATATCGTTTCCGAAAGCCGGAACGTTATGAAATTATTGTATTCCCATATCGTTATGCGGAGGACACTTATTATATTAAACGTATTATCGGACTTCCTGGTGAAACCGTGCAGATTATTGATGGATATGTTTACATTAACGGTGAACAGTTAGATGAACATTATGGGCGAGAAGTAATTAATGAAGATAGATATGGTCTTGCGGCGGAGCCGATTAAATTGGGTAAGGATGAATATTTTGTTTTGGGAGATAACCGAAACCATAGTTCAGACAGTAGAGAACCGAATGTAGGGGTATTACATAGGGATGAATTAATTGGTAGAGCGTGGGTACGTATCTGGCCACTGAAGAGTATTGGAGTAATTTCTCATGAGTAAGAGCATTAGCGAAATAAAGAAAGAATTTGAACAGGCTGACAGACAGACTTTGTTATCGTTGTATGAGTTATATGCGGACGATAACAGAGCAGGTGTTGTCAGCCTGCTTTCGAAATATAAGAAACAGGAAGAAAAATTAGAGGAAGAGAAAAAGCGCATTGAAAAAATGAGTATTTACGAACGTAAGTATGCAGATTTTCAATTTATTTGCGGAATTGATGAAGTGGGACGAGGACCACTTGCCGGACCTGTAGTTGCCGGTGCAGTTATTTTGCCAAAAGACTGTGACATTTTGTATCTCAATGATTCCAAAAAATTGTCTGAGAAAATGCGAGAGGCATTATATGATGAGATTATAGAAAAGGCAGTTGCAATCGGAATCGGAATCGTAGGACCTGGTAGAATTGATGAGATTAATATTTTGCAGGCAACCTATGAAGCAATGCGCATGGCTATTGACAACCTAAAAGTGCGCCCTGATTTGCTGCTTAATGATGCAGTAACCATTCCGGAGGTGGATATCAAGCAGGTTCCGATTATCAAAGGTGATGCAAAGAGTATTTCCATTGCAGCGGCAAGTATTATTGCAAAGGTAACGAGGGACCGTTTAATGGTGCAGTACGAAGAAGTGTTACCGGGATATGGATTTGCAAGTAATAAGGGCTATGGATCTTCTACGCATATTCAGGCAATTCAGGAGTTGGGAGCAACGCCGATACATAGACAGAGTTTTATCAAGAATTTTGTGTAGGGGGATATGATTCTGTTATGAAATGCTTTCTGTTAACACCGTAATTTCGGAAAAACAGGATGGACTTGAGTGAGGAACATGAGAAATAAAAGAAAAATAGGCTTTGAATATGAAAAAATTGCTGGTGAATACTTAAGAAATCGAGGGTATGAAATTATAGAATATAATTTCTACAGTAGACACGGGGAGATAGACATTATTGCTAAACATGAGGGGTATCTTGTGTTTGTGGAAGTGAAATATCGAGAAAACAATAGTAAGGGTTACCCATTAGAAGCAGTGTCTATACAGAAGCAACGTACTATTTCAAAATGTGCTTTATATTATATGAACAAGAAGGGTATGCAAGATGTACCTGTACGCTTTGATGTAGTGGGAATATTAGGAGATGAGATACAAGTCGTACAGAATGCATTCGAGTTCGTAGGTTGAATGATGGAGATGTAGTATGAATAAAATAGTTTATAAAAACACAAAACATATTTTTGAAGAAAAACAAGTAGGCGAAGTTCTCTACTTGTCATACCCATTACTAGAACAAACGGGCATTGTGAATCATGGATTTTCCACTCGCATTGGTGGTGTAAGTGAAGGAATCTTTAGTTCCATGAATCTGAGTTTTACCCGTGGTGACGATGAAGAGCGAGTGCGTGAGAATTTTAAACGAATGGCAGAAACCATTGGGGTGGAACCAGATAGTCTGGTTTTTGCGGCGCAGACACATACGACAAATGTTCGAAAGGTTACTGCAGCAGACAAAGGAAAAGGGATTGTTTATCCGCTTGATTATCAAGATGTAGATGGACTCATTACGAATGAACAGGGAATATGCTTAACAACATTTTATGCAGACTGTGTTCCGTTGTTTTTCATCGACCCAGTGCACAAGACAATCGGTCTTAGTCATTCGGGATGGCGCGGTACGGTTGGAAAGATGGGGCAAGAGACACTACGAAGAATGCAGGAAGAATATGGGACAGAAGCTAAGGATGTGATTGCAACAATTGGACCGTCTATCTGCCAAGATTGCTATGAAGTCAGTGAAGATGTGATAGAAAACTTTAAAGAAGCATTTGATGAAAGATACTGGGGAGAATTGTTCTATCAGAAAGAAAACAATAAATACCAGTTGAATCTTTGGAAGGCAAATGAGATTATATTATTAGAAGCAGGTGTTCGTAAAGAGAATATAGCAGTAACCAATGTATGTACAAACTGCAATAGTGACGTGCTGTTTTCGCACAGAGCAACGAAGGGACAGCGGGGCAGTTTGGCGGCATTTATGGCATTGAAGTAGTTAAATAATAGGAGGGGGAAGATTATGGAAAATGAAATTAATAGATTAACAGAATACATAAGTGATAAAATTCCGGAATTGATTGATTTTGCAATAGGAGTAGTACTAGCACTACTTGTATTCTGGATAGGTGCAAAAATCATTAAATGGATACGTAAAATTATTCGAATTTCGATGGAAAAAGGTGGCGTGGATAAAGGGGTACGCCAGTTTGTAGATTCTTTGGTGAAATTTGCGCTGTATGCCATTTTGATTTTCTCCATCGGAAGTAAGTTTGGCTTGGATACCACTTCAGTAGCAGCTGCACTTGCATCCTGTGGTGTAGCAATTGGTTTGGCTTTGCAGGGAAGTTTATCAAACTTTGCAGGTGGAGTTCTCATCTTGGTATTAAAACCATTTGTGGTGGGAGATTATATCGTGGAAGACAACAAAGGCCGTGAGGGCACGGTGAAGGAGATTCAACTTTTCTATACAAAACTGTTAACTGTTGACAACAAGACGGTTATTATTCCGAATGGTTCCTTGGCAAATACAAGTCTTACAAATGTGACCGCTCAGGATAAGAGAAGGCTGGATTTGTCCGTTGGAATTTCTTATGATGCAGATTTAAAGAAGGCGAAAGAGTTGATTGAAGGATTATTCCGTGCAGATGCGGATATTATAAAAGAAGAAGATATCAATGTATTTGTAGAAACTCTCGGAGAAAGTTCAGTTGTTATCGGAGCTCGTGGCTGGGTGAAGAAAGATGCTTATTGGACTGCAAAATGGAGGTTGACAGAGAATATCAAATTGACATTGGATGAGAATGGAATTGAGATTCCGTTTAATCAGGTTGTTGTGCATGTAAAGGAACAGTAATATAAAAAAATCAGGCTATGTAAGCCTGATTTTTTATTATTCTTCGGTATCATTAACAACATAATCACTAGAATATATTTTATCGGATGACAAGGATTGTCTAAATTCTTCCGCCAACATTGTTTTGTTAAATTCAGCAGTAGGTTCAATTTCTGTGACTAATGCTTCTAATTCCTCTATGGTGATTCTGAAAAACTCTTTGCGAAGATTTACTTTATTTACACGTTTACTGTTTAACATGGTATGCAATTTGTTTTCTAAGCTAACTGCATCTTCAGAGAAGATAAAGCTGTGAACATCAAATCTGAACGGAACGGAAGCATCACCTAGTTCATTGACGCGGTCTTGAGGATTAAGACGTCGAGTCATTCCAATTTTAAAAACATCTTCACCAAAGGAACCAAGGTTACTTATCACATACACATTACCTGCTTTACCGTTTGCCAGATTTGTGATTTCCTCTTTTTTAATTGCTACTTCGGCTAATTGTGCTTGTAATTCAAGAATACGAGCATTTAATTTTTCTAGTTCTGATTCGTCAGCAGAAGATAGTTGCTCTTGTAACTTCGCAATCTGAGAATTATACTTACTTTCTTCTTGTTCGACTTTTTTCTTTTCTGCTTCAAGTGCTCTACGTTCTTCAGCTTCTTGACGCATTTGTTCTCTAATTGCTAGCTGTTCTTGATGTGCTTGTTCTTTTTTTACATAATAGTTGTATTCGATTTTAACAGCATTAATAAATAGGTATTCAATTTCACCAATAAACTTTGTGAGGGTTCCAACAATACTTTGATTTCCATCACCGGCAATCTTAAGATATTTTTGAGTAACAGCCTTTACATCTTCAATAGACCTGTCTAGTTTTTCGTATTTTAAATTGTAAAGTATGTTTTGTAGTTCGGCGCGTAAAGCAATAACCATTAATCTATATATTGCTTGGTTTGCTTTTGTGGTATACCTTGTGGCATACTTATCAAGAATAAGGTTGATTTGTTTATCATTGTCACGATATGCTTTCTTTAAATCTTTCATATCCATACAATGAAGTTTCAAAATTATAGACGGACTCATTTCTTCCAGTTCATCTAACTGGGCAGGTGTGATTTTAAATGAATATTGACTAGGCTCGTATTCAAAGTAATTTGATAATGCATAATCTATTGCTTTTACCAATTCTTTGGAACGAGCGAGTTTATTTGACTGAATTTTCACCTGTTTTATAAATTTTTCTAATTCATTGTTTTGAAACTCAACTCGTTGAAGTAATTCCTGTTCTTTGCCTGCCAAACTATTACATTGAGTTTCTAATTCAAGAATCATTTCTTTGACTTTGTAATATTCATTTGCACCTAATTCCTCTAGTTTTTTTTCGAGCGAATTTTTCTCTTGAACTAATCTCGCATTTGCTAAACTCAGGTTAGCAATTTGGGTTTTGAATTCATTGATTTTGAAAATATCACTAAACCCCATCTTAACCTCCTTCTAGGACTTTACATTGAGACCTCTATTTGAACACCTTTTGGTGATTCATTCGTATATTGACATTTAAGTCTAATTTGCTATAATATACTTAACAAGGGAGCCGATGACTAGCTGAAACCTAGCCACCTCGGCAAAATATGTATTACAAAATAGCGCTACACTTTCCGGGTGAGGGCGCTATTTTTTGTGCTTATCATTACTGACAAGGGTTATTATAGCAACTAGTAACATTACAAAAGTAATTAAATCACTCCATGTAACATACATAAGCATCAGCCCCTAAGTGAGTAGAGAAGGACGGTAAAATGCGCCCCATCGGTTCCCTAGGTAAGTATATTATGCAAATATTCGGTTATTTGCTCGCGTGAGCGTAGCATTCAATTAAAACTACAAAGAATAGTAGTCGTGAGACTATTATACAATAAAGGTTATTTAATTTCAAACATGAGTTTTATTACAACTGTTTTGAAATACAAAACCCCGAAAAAACGTTGAGATTTTCGGGGTTATTTGCTGTATTAAATCAGTTTGTATTAATTTAAAAAGCCGAAAATGGGACTCGAACCCACGACCTACGCATTACGAATGCGTCGCTCTACCAACTGAGCCATTTCGGCAAGTGACATTTGCCACAAGCATTAGTATACTTGTAAAAACTTTCAAAGTCAAGAATTTGTTGACAAATAAATTGGTAGTGCTAGAATTAAAAACATATTATGGGAAAGTAGGAAATGCAAATGATTCGTATGGAATTAGGCAAAAACAGCTACAATATAGAGGTGGAGAGAGGGAGCCTTAATAAAGCCTCAGAACTCCTTGACTTAAACCGCAAAGTGATGATTATCACCGATGAAGGTGTTCCATTGAACTATGCAGAAAAGGTGGCATCACAAAGCAAGGAGGCTTACATAAAAGTAGTTCCGCAGGGAGAGGGAAGCAAGTCGCTACAGACAGCGGAAGAAATTCTAACAGATATGTTGAAGTATCAATTCAGTCGCAAGGATTGCGTGGTAGCAGTAGGCGGTGGTGTTGTTGGAGATCTTGGTGGATTTGTGGCTTCTCTTTATATGCGTGGTGTTGACTTCTATAACGTTCCAACCACCCTATTATCCCAAGTGGATTCCTCTATTGGTGGAAAAACGGCAGTGAATCTGGCAGGAATTAAAAATATTATTGGCGCATTTTATCAACCGAAGGCAGTATTGATTGACCCGGATACACTGGACACCTTGCCGGAACGTCAGCTTGTGAATGGCTTGTTTGAAGCAATCAAAATGGGTGCTACAAATGATAAAGAGTTGTTTGATTTGTTCCTGAATGGTGAATGGAAAGAAAATCTTGACCTGATTATCGAAAAAGCATTATTGGTGAAAAAATATGTGGTGGAGCAGGATGAAAAGGAAAGTCATCTGCGTAAAATCTTAAATTTTGGTCATACAATTGGGCACGGGTTTGAAAGCGCAGCTCATGGAAGATATTTGCACGGTGAATGTGTGGCACTTGGTATGTTATACATGAGTAGCGAAGAAGTGCAGGAACAACTGTGTGAGATTTATGAAAACCTAGGCTTCGAACTTCCGGAATTTTATTCCTTTAATCTAGAAGAAGTAAAAGAAGCGATTCTTCACGATAAAAAAGCAAGTAACAGCAATTGTTCTGTTGTATTTGTATCGGAAATTGGAAAGGGAAGTATTGAGGAGTGGCCGATGGAAACGGTACTCGAAAGATTGGAGTTTTAAACGATGAAAAATGTATTTGGAAATAGTATTACAGTAACATTATTTGGTGAAAGTCATGGGGAACAGATAGGAGCAGTCATTGATGGAATTGCACCTGGTATTGAAATTGACATGGATTTTATCCGTAAGCAGTTAGAACTTCGCAAACCTCATGGAAAGATTTCTACTCAGCGTGTTGAGACAGATGAGCCGCATATTGTGAGTGGTGTGTTTGAAGGAAAAACCACAGGAACACCCATCTGTATTCTGTTTGAAAATAGCAATACAAAAAGCAAGGATTATGCGAAAACAAAAAATCTGATGCGCCCAGGGCATGCGGATTTCACTGCAATCGAGAAGTATCATGGCTATGCAGATTATCGTGGAGGCGGACATTTTTCAGGAAGAATCACGACACCGATTGTTGCTGTCGGGGCAATCCTAATCAAGGCATTGCGGAACAAAGGCATTTACATTGGAAGTCATATTCGAAAATGCGGTCCGATTACAGATAGAGAATTTGGAGATTATGCGTCAGATATCGCTGAATTGAGCAATCAGCTATTTCCTGTATTGGATGAGAAAGCAGCAGAAGAAATGCATGCTTATATGGTAAGTGCAGCGGAGGAAGGTGACAGTGTTGGTGGTGTATTGGAAACCGTTGTGACTGGTGTTCCGTCAGGTGTTGGCGAACCATGGTTTGATACGATGGAAAGTATGCTTGCGCATGCACTATTTAGCGTTCCGGCTGTGAAAGGCGTGGAGTTTGGTGAAGGTTTTGCTTTTGCAGATATGAAAGGTAGTGAAGCCAATGATGCGTTCGAAATCAAGGATGGAAAAGTGGTGACAAAGACAAACCACAACGGTGGAATTAATGGTGGTATTACAAATGGAATGCCAACCCGATTTAACACGGTGGTAAAACCAACTGCATCTATTTATAAAAAGCAAGAGACCGTAAATATAGAAACCATGGAAAATGAAATCCTGCAGATTCACGGAAGGCATGACCCTGCGATTATTCATCGCGCGAGGGTAGTGGTGGATAGTATGACGGCGATTGTGCTGGCAGATATGTTGGCAGTACGTTTCGGGACAGACTGGCTTTTAGGAGAGAAATAACATGAAAGTAACCATTAATCCGGGAAGGGCGCAGGGAAATGTGCTTGCACCACCGTCCAAAAGTATGGCTCATCGTCTTTTGATGGGGGCAGGGCTAGCAGACGGAATCTCGGTCATTCAAAATATTGATTTAAGTGAAGATATCAAGGCTACACTTGGGATGTTGGAGGCACTGGGGGCTGCTTATACCATAGAAAACAGCAAGGTTACAATGAAGGGCGTTGGTGGCAAGAGATTGAGTTCCAAGCAAGTGCTGGATAGTAAGGAAAGTGGAAGTACCTTGCGTTTCTTTATTCCACTCGTTTTGACAGGAGGCGAGGTTACGGAATTTACCGGAGCCAAGCGTTTGTTGGAACGACCACTAAGTGTATATGAAGATATTTGCAAGACGCAGGGAATTGTGTTTGAAAAAAGTGAAACAGGACTGAAGGTAGAAGGACAGTTGCAGGCATCACATTATAAGATACCAGGCAATATTAGTAGCCAATTTATTACAGGACTTTTATACGCACTCCCTCTGTTAGAAGGGGACAGTATGTTGGAGGTGCTTCCACCGGTTGAAAGCAAGGCCTATATTGCGATGACAATGGAAGCCCTGAAGACTTTTGGAATTGAAATTCATCAGGAAGAAAACACATACTTTATCAAAGGAAATCAAAGCTATCAGGCAAAAGATGTGACAGTGGAGGGAGATTATTCCAACGCGGCATTTTTAGATGCATTTAATCTGATTGGCGGAAATGTAAATGTATCTGGGCTTTGGGCAGACAGCCTGCAAGGAGACCAGATTTATAAACAATATTATGAAGTACTGAAAACAGAAAATCCAATGATGGATATTTCTGAATGTCCGGACCTTGGACCGATTCTGATGGGAATGGCAGCTGCACTGCATGGTGCCTGCTTTACAGGTACAAAGCGGTTGCAAATCAAGGAAAGCGACCGTGGGGCAGTGATGGCGGAAGAACTGAAAAAATTTGGTATTCAAGTGGATGTGATGGAGAATGAAATTATTGTTCATCAAGGAAGCCTACAACAGCCGAATGACATATTAAACAGCCATAATGACCATCGAATTGCCATGACCATGGCAACACTTTGCACCCTTACTGGTGGCGTGATAGAGGGCGCTGAGGCTGTGAAAAAGAGTTTTCCAAACTATTATGACATGATAGAAGCATTGGGAATTCAAGTGACGAGAGAGGGTTAAGACGGAGGAAACAGATATGAATTGTGAATTCAAAAGAAAATTACCGATACCAAAGAAGATAAAAGAAATGTATCCGGTGACGGATAAAATGCGTGAGGATTTTGAAACTCGCGATGCAGAGATTAAGAAAGTATTATCGGGAGAAAGTGATAAATTTTTATTGATTATCGGGCCTTGTTCTGCGGACTATGAAGAATCTGTTATGGATTACATTAACCGGTTACGTCCGGTACAAGACAAGGTACAAGATAAGATTATTATCATTCCTCGAATCTATACGAATAAACCGAGAACCACAGGAGCGGGTTACAAGGGTATGCTACATCAACCGGACCCACTTCATGATTCTGATATGTTAGAAGGACTCACTAAGATTCGTAAAGTGCATATGAGAGCCCTTCGCGAAACAGGATTTTCTTGTGCTGATGAAATGCTATATCCGGAAAATTATAGATATTTGTCTGATTTGCTGGCATATGTGGCAGTGGGGGCGCGTTCTGTGGAAAATCAGCAGCATCGTCTCACGGCAAGCGCAATTGATGTGCCAGTTGGTATGAAAAATCCAACAAGCGGTGATTTGTCCATTATGATGAATTCCATTACTGCAGCACAAAGTGCACACACCTTTATTTACAGAGGTTGGGAAGTGGAAAGTACAGGAAACCCATATGCACATGCCATTCTCCGCGGTGGTATGAATGCACAAGGTCAAAATATTGCGAATTATCACTATGAAGATTTGATGAAGGTTTATGAGCATTACCAGAGTAAAGATTTGAAGAATATGGGTGTTGTGATTGATACAAACCATGCGAATTCAAACAAGAGATTCTTAGAGCAGATTCGAATCAGTAAAGATGTAATGCACAGCCGTCGTGTGAATAATGACATTCGTTCCTTAGTAAAAGGATTGATGATAGAAAGCTACATTGTGGATGGGGCGCAGCCAGCTTCTTGTGGCACATATGGACAGTCCATTACAGACCCATGTCTGGGTTGGGAAAAGACAGAGAAACTGATCTATGAATTAGCAGAAGAGATGTAAAAATGTTGGAACAGGCCACCGTGCCTACGATTTAGAATCGTAGGTAGGGTGGCTTTTATCATCTATAAGATTTACACATTCATCCGATACTGTTTTGGTGTCATTCCTTTCCGATGTTTAAATGTCCTCGTAAAATAACTGCAATCATTAAAACCACATTCCAAGGCAACGTCAAGAATAGACATATCAGTTGTAGCGAGCAATTTACAAGACTGTTCAATTCGAAAGTGGATGACATAATCCATAGGTGTTAGCGAAGTGATTTGCTTGAAAACTCGACAGAAATATCTAGGATTCATACCAGCCACATTTGCAAGGTCGTTTAATGTAATCTCACCATGATAATGCTTGTCTATATATTCAAGGACCGATTTGATTTGGTTAATTCGCTGTGATGAATCAGAAACGTCCTTTGTATTTTCTGAATAGTGCCCGTTTTGTAATATGCGAAGGAATAGGTGACTGAGCGTGCTGACAGTAATCAGTTCAAGATACTTTGTATCAGTCGGATTATAGGTATGTCTGAAGTGAACATCCATAAGCTCCGCAACGAAAGGATAGATGTCGGCATTTGTTTCCTTGGGATAATATATATCCGGAAGCAGCTCCATACGATAAATTGGTCGAAGATACATCTTTAACAATTCTGAACTTCTAAACAATCCATGCAAATCAAAAACCAGACAATCATAAAGCACATCCTCAGGAGGTGGACTGCCATGAAGCATACTGTCACGAAACAGTAAAATGTCACCTTCACGGGCGATAAATTCACAATCGTCTACATGAAGAGATACACTTCCAGTTCTAATGCGAATCAGTTCCCATTCTTTGTGCCAGTGAAAGGGCATAGTATAGTTTGGGTGTGTAGGAATAATATCATAATAAGCAACAGGAAACTCCATCGTTCCGTGTTGCTTTTTTTCGTGCAATGAAAATAAATGCATGGTAACTACCTTTCTGAATAGATAAAAGTGAATATTATTACATTTTCTATGATTATAAGCCAAGAAATCAATAATAGTCAATGCTAATATGTCCATAAATTACAAATAATCACAAAATCAAGAAACGGAGGGATGTTGATGAATCAAAAACCAAAAATTCTCGTGGTCGGAAGTTTTGTTATGGATCAGATAGCAACGACAGAGATTGTTCCGAGGGAGGGACAGACCGTACTAGGAAAAACATTTCATAAAGCACCAGGAGGAAAAGGTGCCAATCAAGCTGTTCAGGCAGCACGTCTAGGAGCAGAGGTTACCATGGTTGGTAAACTGGGACGCGACGCAAATGGGGAAGAGATGATTAGAGTCTGTAAGGAGGCAGGCATTGATGTATCGCATGTCTTATACGACGATGAAGCGTCATCTGGTTGTGCAATGATTATTTTACAGGAAAAACCAGGAGAAGCGACACAGAACCGAATCCTTGTAATTCCGGGAACAAATATGCGAATTACAGAAGAGGATGTGGCATTTTTAAAAAATGAAATCAGTGCTTACGATATGGTGATTCTTCAGAATGAGATTCCGATGCAGATTAACCTAATTGTAGCGAAATATGCCCATGATGCAGGAGTTCCTGTCATGCTCAACTCCGCGCCGTCAGCGCCTATTCCAGATGAACTCTATGGTTACCTTGCTTATATTTCGCCGAATGAGACCGAAATAGAGGACATGACTGGAATACACATTGAGCATGAGGGTAAGGAAGTGAATCTTAACACTGTTCGTCAAGCAGCGGAGGCTCTCAGAAGCAAAGGTGTAGAAAATGTATTAGTTACGCTTGGAAGTGCCGGAGCGTTTTTAGTAACTGATGCCGAGGAAGTTCATTCCCCATGTGCCACTGGCATCAAGGCTGTAGATCCGACTGCAGCAGGAGATTCCTTCGTAGGAGCTTTCTGTGTGGGAACCTGCCTTGGTTGGAGCAGGGAAAAAACATTGGTGTTTGCAAATCACACGGCAGGAATAACTGTATCACGTATGGGTGCAATGCCTTCTCTGCCGACATTAGAAATGGTAAAAGAAGACTTAAAGAAAAGAGGAATTGAACATGAATAAGAATATTGAAAGTTGTAATTTTTATTTAGATACAGTAAAAAATGATTTAACAGAATACATAGAGCAAATGGATATGAATGAAATTGAAGCTGCAGCAAATCTAATTATTGAAGCAGGAAAAATCGGAAACCGTTTACATGTATCAGGAATCGGCAAACCAGGCCATATTGCAGGGTATATTAGTTCCTTGATTTCCTCTACCGGCACTCCAACTTATTTCTTACACGGAACAGAAGCGGTTCATGGTTCTTGCGGTCAGCTAACAGAAGGAGATGTCGTTATCTTCATTTCAAATAGTGGGGAAACAGCAGAGATGAAATCTACTGTTTTGGCAATTAAGAACAACGGATGTCAGGTTATCGGGGTGTCTGGAAATCCAGACTCTTGGCTGGCAAAGGAGAGCGCAGTACATTTATATGCAGGCGTGCCTAAAGAGGGCGGCCCGATGAATCGTGCGCCAAGAATGTCAATTTTGGCAGAGACATTAGTACTTCAGACACTAAGCGTGTATTTACAAAG
>JAZRPT010000117.1:0-14131 GCA_045649385.1 Faecalimonas sp.
TGAATATACTGCACAAGGCGGCACGGGTATGATTGCCTTTGCATCTAGCTTTCCTGGTTCAATTATTCCATATCAAGTAACAGAAGGAAATGGAGTTATCGTGCAAAAGAGAGGCTTCCTTGCCATGGAGAAGGGACTTGATTTGTCTATCTATTTCCAAAAGAGACTTGGTAAAGGGTTCTTTGGTGGTGAGGGCTTTATTATGCAAAGGATCAGCGGAAATGGTATGGTATTTCTTGAAATAGATGGTCATTGTAAGGAATATGAACTTGGTATTGGGGAAAGCATCGTTGTTGATACCGGTTATCTTGCTGCCATGACGGAAAGCTGTACGATGGATATTGAAACGGTCCAAGGTGCTAAAAATATCTTCTTCGGTGGCGAAGGACTATTCCATACACGAATTACTGGACCAGGAAAAGTTTACATACAATCAATGCCTATCATCAATCTTGCGGAAGCAATTACACCATATATACATATTGATAATGGTGATAATAATGGCGGTGGAATTAATATCCGTTTGGGCGAGTAAGCGCTAAATAAATGATACGAAACACCACGATTCACTAAGGAAGTGAATTGTGGTGTTTTTATAATTATATTTGTTCTTTCTACTCTACTATGTTAAAATTAGTGCAAGAGGTGATAGTATGGAACTATATCAGAAATCAAGATTTTTCAGAAGAAGAAATAATAAAAAGACGTTGATTATAATAGCAATTGCTATAACTGTAATTTTAACTACTGTTGCGGTTATTGTTGCAATAACATTAGGGAAAGATAAAACACATTTAAAAGAAGATTATGATACAAACTTGTTAGGAGACGCTTCTATAGACCCTGAAAATGTAGAGACAGAGGAAGAAGAGGGTACTATTGTTGAGGTGGAAGAATTAACAGTAGAAAGTGGAAGAAGTAATGGAATTGATGTATCCAAATGGCAGGGCAAGATTGACTGGCAGAAGGTAAAGAATAGTGGCGTGGAATTCGCTTTTGTTCGAATCGGCTATCGCGGAGAAAACGGCATCATTTATAAGGATGATAATGCCGACTATAATATACAACAGGCTCAAAAAGCAGGTGTATTGGTTGGTGTGTATTTCTTTTCAACCGCAGTAAGCGAAACGGAAGCAAAGGAAGAAGCAGAATGGACCTTGCAGGCGATTGAGGGATATAAGATTTCTTATCCAGTGGTATATGATTGCGAGGGCTATAAAATTTCTACCAGTAGAATGTATGGTTTGACAGCGGAAGAACGAACAAATCATGCTATGACATTTCTGAAAACTGTGGCTGATGCAGGATATGATGTCATGTTCTATGGCGCAATAAATGAGATTGAAGATGCAAGTTGTTGGGATATTTCTCGTATAGAGAAAAAGTATAAAGTGTGGGTAGCACATTATTCAACCATCGCTTATCCGAATAAGGAAAGACCGGATTATGGGAATCGTTGTCATGCATGGCAATATACCAACAAAGGAAGTGTTAGTGGCATATCCGGAAATGTGGATATGGTAGTTTGTTATTTTACGAAAGAGGAAGCCCAGGTGAAAAATGCTTCTGCCACACCGCAAACTGCAAAGGCACCACTTACAGATGAAGAAAAACTGTACACAACTGTGAATGAGAAGGTAACTGCAAAAAATGTGACCAATTTAAGAGATGCAGCAACCACCAAGAGCAATATTGTGGTAGCGCTCAAAAATGGGGAAGTGGTTACCAGAATCGGTGTTGGCAAAAATGGCTGGTCAAAACTGAACTATAATGGGAAGACAGTTTATGCAATCAGCAGTTATCTGACAACGGATTTATCGAAAAAGGAACCGGAGAAAGAACCGGAAAAGGAGCCTGCAAAAGAGCAAGACATTGTGGCAGGACATCTTTTTACACCAAAGAACGACAAGGTGACGGCGAAAGAATATGTGAATCTTCGTGCATTACCAACCACAGACAGTGAAAAGGTTGGAACCTTAAATAGTGGGGAATTCTTAGAACGTACAGCAGTGAGTGACAAGGGTTGGTCCAGACTTCTGTACAACGGGAAAGTTGTTTATGCAGTGACAAGTTATCTCAGCAATGAAGTGGTGGCTCCAAAAGAACCGACACCACCGGCAAGCGATGATGGTTTTACATCAGTGGACGAACAAGTTACTGCAAAGGAAGAGACGAATCTTCGAACGATGCCGACAACAGAAGGCTCCGAGATTGTTTATACATTGAAACATGGGGAATTGGTGAGAAGGATTGGTATTCACACAAATGGCTGGTCGAAATTAGAGTATAATGGTCAGATTGTTTATGCGATTACGTCGTATTTGACAACAGTGGAATAAAAAGGAGGAGATTTGATGAAAAAGAAAATATGGATACCAATTATTATAATGCTTGTTATCATTGGGCTTTTTCTAATCATTTATCCTACCGTAGAATTTCAAACGGATAACAAATTAATCGCATTTCGTTATAGCGATGATATTTCAGAGTTTGAAACTGAATTATCATTCAATGAAAATTATGTGTATTATGAGGACAGAGACATTACAATAAAAGATTTTGATTTTAAGAAGTTCTGGTTTTTTCATGTGATAACGATGGAATATGTTGAAGGAAATTATTGTGATACGCAGTTTGTATTAGAAGAAGAATACATCAAGGATTTCCTTGAACGTGCAGAAATTGAAGAGAATATCAATCATCTGGATATTGCAAAGCTTATTGAAGGGAAAAAGGCAATTGTAGGAAATACTAGATATCTTGGTAATGATTATGAGAACGCTATTTTCTATGAATTAGATGGAAAATATGAGGAACTGTATGTGTATTACGTGGATGATTTGCTAGTGATACAGGTGGGGTCACCAGATGAAAGCCCGAAATATATTGCATACAAATAGAAGGGAGGTAATCATGGTATGAAAAAGAAAAAATGGATACTAATAGTTGTTTTGATTTTGCTTATTCTTATCATTCCAATTCCAACCGGAGTTTATAAAGACGGTGGTACAAGGGTATATTCTGCATTAACGTACAAGATTGTAGATTGGAATCGATTAACTGGATACAGCACTTACAACAAAACAAAAGTCTACTTTTTCCCTTATAATTTCAAGTCTATAGATGGTCTTTGGTACAAAGAGAAAGATAATGTGGAATATTCTTTTCGAGCTACAGTTCTTGAAATTAATGGCAATTCAGCATTGGTAGAGCCAATTGATGGAGAAGAGGAACTAAGAAGTAGTGATAAGATTAGTTTTAGTATTGAAGGTATTGCAAATCCTGAAATAAAGGTTGGTAGTCTTGTTCGAGTAATCTATACAGGTGAGATCATGGAATCATACCCAGCGCAGATTAAGGCAGTTAGTTGGGAATTGTCTAATGACTTTAGACATCTGGTGTATGAGGAACCATGGATTGACAAGACTGCTGAACAGCAATTCAATAATCAGATATTTGATCATATTGTGATTACAAAGATATATTCTAACTGCTTCTTTGCAAAAACCGTGATACCGATGCCTTATGAAATTAAATTGAATGGAACTTTATCGGATGAATGGTGTGTGGGCGACCAAATCACCTGTACTTACGAGAATGTCTATTACGACAATGAAAATCAACGTGTAGAGGTAGATATGTTGACTGTCAAGGCAAGTAATTGGAAACCGGACCCGAATGCCTGTTATAAGCCAGTTGTTTATCTGTATCCTGAAAAAGAGATGGAAGTTTCAGTCAATTTAATGCTTAACGGAAGATTAACTTGTACCTATCCGGCTTATAATAAGGGGTGGAAGGTAACTGCTTTCCCGGATGGTACACTGATTGATAAAAAGGGACAAAGCTACAACTATTTATATTGGGAAGGTGAGACAAATGTACAGTATGACCTTTCGGAAGGTTTCTGTGTAAAGGGTGAAGATACGGCAGAGTTTCTTGAAAATGCTTTGGAGCAATTAGGACTTACCCGTCGAGAGGCCAATGAATTTATTGTGTATTGGTTGCCGATGATGGAACAGAATCCATACAATATTATATCATTCCAGACTGATATTTACACAGATGCTGCGAAACTTCAGATTGATCCGATGCCGGATACCATGATACGTGTTTTTATGGCTTGGAAAAAATCAGACTCTTTTATTAAACTTCCTACACAGGAGCTATCAGCACAGGAAAGGGAAGGTTTTACAGTTGTTGAATGGGGTGGAACGGAGCTATAATGCCAAAATATCAACATAATTAAGAAGGATTCCTGATTATTTCAGGAGTCCTTCGTTGTGTTTTTCGACATTTAATGATATAATATGGTAAATTTTGGAATTGCAATATTACTGACGCGACTACATAAAAGAGGAAACAATCATGCATAAGAGGAAAGAATACACAGGACAAAATGTGTATGAGGCATTACAGGAACGATTGAAGTATATATTTGAGGAATTTGACAATATTTTTGTTTCATTTTCAGGAGGAAAAGATAGTGGATTATTGTTAAATATGACGCTTGATTTTCAAAAGAAATATTATCCGAATAAGAAAATTGGTGTTTTTCATCAGGATTTTGAAGCACAATATACGCTTACAACAGAGTATGTGGAACGGACCTTTGAGCGTATTAAAGATGATGTTGAACCGTATTGGGTATGTCTTCCGATGGCTACAAGAACAGCACTTAGCAGTTACCAGATGTATTGGTATCCATGGGAAGATACGAAAGAAGAAGCGTGGGTTCGTCCTATGCCTCAACATTCCTATGTTATCAATCTGAAAAACAATCCAATTACTACATACAGGTATCGCATGCATCAAGAGGACTTGGCGAAACAATTTGGACGATGGTATCGGAAGGCTCATGAGAACAAAAAGACAGTTTGTCTTTTGGGTGTGCGAGCAACTGAATCGTTGCAACGATATAGCGCATTTTTCAACAAGAAATACGGATACAAGGATGAGTGCTGGATTAGTCCACAGTTCAAGGATGTATGGGCGGCTTCGCCAATGTATGACTGGACAAACAGTGATGTGTGGCATGCAAATTACAAGTTTGGGTATGATTATAATAAGCTTTATGATTTGTATCACAAGGCAGGACTTACAGTTGACCAGATGCGTGTTGCATCACCATTTAACGATTATGCAAAAGATAGTCTTAATTTATATCGGGTAATTGATCCGGAAATTTGGACTAAGTTAATCGGCCGTGTACAAGGTGCAAATTTTGCCTGCATATATGGCAGGACAAAGGCTCTGGGGTATCGAAAATTAAGATTGCCGGAAGGACATACATGGGAGTCTTATACAAAGTTTTTATTAGACACACTTCCAATTAGACTGAGGAACAACTACGTTAAGAAGTTTAAAACATCCATTGACTTCTGGCACAATACCGGAGGTGGCTTGGAGGAACATGTGATTCAGGAACTCCTGGACCATGGTTACAATATTAAAAGAAATGGCATTTCTAACTATACCGTTATGAAGAATTCCAGAATCGTATTTGTTGGAAAAATTCCTGACCATACGGATGATATTAAGTCGACAAGAGATATACCGAGTTGGAAAAGAATGTGTTATTGCATTTTAAGAAATGACCATACTTGTCGTTCGATGGGATTTAATCTGACAAGAGAGCAAAAGAAAAATGTGGATATGTTGAAGCAAAAATACAGTAAGGTTGGTGAAGAATAATGGCATCAAAAAGTCCAGTATATAACGTAATTGCAGTACCAATTGAAAAAATAGAACCGAATACATATAATCCGAATGCGGTAGCACCACCGGAAATGAAATTATTATACGATAGCATTAAACATGATGGATATACGATGCCTATTGTTTGCTATTATGATGAAGAGAAAGACACATATATTATTGTAGATGGATTTCATAGATACCGTGTCATGAAGGATTACCCAGACATTTATAAACGAGAAGGTGGGAAAATACCAGTCTCTGTTATTGATAAAAGTTTGGATAATCGTATGGCAAGCACCATTCGGCATAATCGTGCCAGAGGTTCCCATGACGTTGACCTTATGAGTAATATTGTCAAAGAATTGCATGAACTGGGGCGTTCTGATGCATGGATATCTAAGCATCTGGGTATGGATAGAGATGAGATTCTTCGTCTGAAGCAGATTACAGGTCTGGTAGCACTCTTTAAGGATGTGGAGTTTGGTGAGGCATGGAAACCGGTGGAAGATGAAAAGTATGTAGCAGAACCTAAGGCGAAAGTTTAAAATAACCCTTGATTTTCCTTGAAATGAGTGCTATACTTACAAAGTAACATAACGACTCGACCAGAAAGTGAACCGCAAGGTTCACTTTTCTTCATGTTATGTATGAAATGTGCAAGCACATTTCTATTTAAATACACATAAAACAAAAAAAATAGGAGGACTTCATGTCAAAGAGAGAAGCATATGAACAACAAACAGAACAACTCTTACTTCCTATCGTGGAAAGTCACGGATTTGAACTAGTGGATGTAGAGTATGTGAAAGAGGCAGGGACCTGGTATTTAAGAGCCTACATTGATAAGCCGGGCGGAATCACAGTAAATGATTGCGAACTGGTAAGCAGAACTTTTTCGGACATATTAGATGAAAAAGATTATATTGAGGATACTTACATTTTTGAAGTAAGTTCTCCGGGGCTAGGAAGACCTTTGAAGAAAGAAAAAGATTTCGCAAGAAGTATTGGCGAAGAAGTAGAGATTCGCACATATCGCGCAATCGACAGACAAAAAGAATTTATCGGTATTCTGGTGGAATACGATAAAGATACAGTAACGATTGAATACGAAGACGAAACAACGCAAGTGTTTAATAGAGCAGACATTGCATTGATTCGTTTAGCATTAAATTTTTAATTTAGGAGGAAATCAAAAAAATGAACACAGAATTATTAGAAGCGTTGAACATTCTTGAGAAAGAAAAAGAAATCAGCAAAGAAACATTGTTAGATGCAATTGAAAATTCATTAATCAATGCATGTAAAAACCATTTTGGTAAAGCGGATAACATTAAAGTTATCATGAACCGTGAAACATGTGAATATTCTTTATATGCAGAAAAAACGGTTGTTGAAGAAGTGGAAGACGACGTTATGGAAATCAGCCTTGTGGAAGCAAAAATGAGAGATTCTAAATTTGAACTTGGTGATATTGTTCAAATTCCAGTTGAATCAAAATCATTTGGACGTATTGCCACACAAAATGCTAAGAACTTGATTCTCCAAAAAATCCGAGAAGAAGAAAGAAAAGTAGTTTATGATCAATATTTTGAAAAAGAAAAAGATATTGTTACAGGTATTGTACAACGTTATGTTGGCAAAAATATCAGCATCAATTTAGGAAAGGCTGATGCACTTCTTACTGAAAACGAACAAGTAAAAGGTGAAGTGTTCAAACCAACAGAACGTATCAAACTTTATGTTGTGGAAGTTAAGAACACAACAAAAGGACCTAAGATTTTAGTGTCACGTACACACCCAGAGCTTGTAAGACGTTTGTTTGAATCAGAAGTAACAGAAGTGAGAGATGGTATTGTTGAAATCAAGAGCGTATCAAGAGAAGCTGGCTCACGTACAAAAATTGCGGTATGGTCTAATGACCCTGATGTTGATCCGGTAGGTGCTTGTGTTGGTATGAACGGTGCAAGAGTAAATGCAATTGTAAGTGAACTTCGCGGTGAGAAAATTGATATCATTAACTGGGATGAAAATCCGGCATACTTAATTGAAAATGCACTTAGTCCTGCAAAAGTAATCTCCGTAGCAGCTGACCCAGATGAAAAAACTGCAAGTGTAATTGTACCAGATTACCAATTATCATTAGCAATCGGTAAAGAAGGACAGAACGCAAGATTGGCAGCTCGTTTAACAGGCTATAAGATTGATATTAAGAGCGAAACTCAAGCAATAGAATCAGGCGAACTTCCTGCAAACTGGATGGAATTAGCTGAAAGCTATGAAGAAGATATGTATTATGAAGAAATGTAGTAAAAATGCGCCTATGCGAAAATGTGTAGGATGCGAAGAAATGAAAACCAAAAAGGAAATGATGCGTGTTTTGAAAACGGAAGATGGGGATTTCGTAATTGATACGACCGGAAAGAAAAATGGTCGAGGAGCTTATGTTTGTCCATCCCAAGAATGCTTCGTCAAAGCAGTGAAAAACAGAGGGTTAGAACGTTCTTTTAAACAGGCTATTCCAAAAGAAGTTTATGAAAAATTGGAAAAGGAGCTTGCTACACTTGAAATTAAATAAAGCATTATCTTTAATTAGTTTGGCGACAAAGGCTGGTAAAACTGCAAGTGGAGAGTTCTGCACAGAAAAAGAAGTAAAATCAGGAAAAGCAGAACTTGTTATTGTGGCAGATGATGCGTCAGATAATACAAAACAGAAGTTTAAAAACATGTGTGAATTTTATGAAGTGCCAATCTATTTTTATGGAGATAAAGATACCTTGGGGCATGCAATGGGAAAAGAATTCCGTGCAAGTTTAGCGGTAACTGACCATGGATTTGCAAAAGGAATTATCAAACATTTAGATGCATAGAGGAGGTAGTGAATATATGACAAAAATGAGAGTACATGAATTAGCAAAATCACTAGACAAAACAAGTAAAGAAGTTATCGAATTTTTGAGAAGTCAAGACGTGGCTGTAGCCAGTCATGCGAGTTCTCTAGAGGAACAACAAGTAGAAATGGTGAAAGCCAAATTCGGGGCAACAAAAACAGAAGTGCCAGCAGAAAAACCAGTGGCTAAACCAGCAGAAAAGCCAGTAGAAAAGTCAGAAGAAAAGCCAGCAGAAGCAAAGGCGGAAAGTGCTGTGGCGGAAGAACAGCCGAAAAAGAAACACATTGTGCAGGTGTTTAGACCGCAAAATAGTCGACAAAATCAAGGCCGTCCGGGACAAGGACGCCCGAATGGAAATCGTCCAGGACAAGGACGTCCGGACCAGAGATATTCTGACCCAAGACGTAATGACCAAAGAAGACGCACAGACGATAGCCAAGATGGTTTGAGACAAGGATTTTCATATGGTCAACCGGCAAGACCGAATCCAAACAGACAACCTGTTCAAAAGCCGGCAGCACCAACTACACCAGTAACACCGGTAGCAAAACCAGAGACTGTTGTAGAAAAACCGGCAACACCGGTAGTAAAATCGGAGGTGGTAGCAGAACAACCAGTAACACCAGTAGTAAAACCAGAGGTTACTGTGGAAAAACCAGTAACACCGGCAGCAAAACCGGAGGTGGCTACAGAAAAACCAGTTGCACCTGTGTC
Source organism: Faecalimonas sp. (assembly GCA_045649385.1). Classification (GTDB taxonomy): domain Bacteria; phylum Bacillota; class Clostridia; order Lachnospirales; family Lachnospiraceae; genus Faecalimonas. Next base: position 9,300 of record JAZRPT010000117.1, read on the forward strand.
AAAACCACAACGTTTCGAAGAACGTAAAGACGAAAGAAAAAATGAACGTCGCGATGACAGACGTAGCGAACGTCGTGATGACAAACGTGATGACAGACGCGACGATAGACGTGATGACAGACGTGGTGAACGTCGCGATGATAGACGTGATGACCGCAGAGAAGGTCGCGATGACAGACGTGATGACAGAAGAAATGATAGAAGAAATGACAGACGTGATGACCGCAGAGGTGACAGATTGTCAATTCCGGATCCAATTGTTTCTGAACAAAAACCACAAAGCAAAAAGCAAAAAGATAATTACAAGAAAAAAGATAAAGAAAAAGATTATCGCAACGATGACCAAGATGAAAATGTAAGAGGCGGAAAGAACAGAAAGAATCAGAAGAATGTTCCTCTCCAACAAAAACCTCAAGCAAAACCAGTTCAGAAGGAAGAAGAAAAAATTAAAATGATTACTATTCCGGAAATGTTAACCATTAAGGAATTGGCAGACCATATGAAGATTCAACCTTCTGTAATTGTTAAGAAATTATTTATGCAAGGCAAGATTGTTACTTTGAACCAGGAGATTGATTTCGAGACAGCGGAAGAAATCGCAATGGAATTCGAAGTGCTTTGTGAAAAAGAAGAAGTTGTAGATGTTATTGAAGAGCTTTTGAAAGAAGAAGAAGAGGACGAAAGCAAGATGAAGAAACGTCGGCCGGTAGTTTGTGTTATGGGACACGTAGACCACGGTAAGACTTCACTTCTTGATGCGATTCGTAATACAAGTGTAACAACGGGTGAAGCAGGTGGTATTACACAACACATTGGTGCTTATGTTGCAACGGTAAATGGAGAAAAGATTACTTTCCTTGATACACCGGGACATGAAGCGTTTACAGCAATGCGTATGCGTGGTGCAAACTCAACTGATATTGCAATCCTTGTTGTTGCTGCTGATGATGGTGTAATGCCACAGACAGTAGAAGCAATCAGCCATGCAAAAGCGGCAGGAATTGACATTGTTGTAGCTGTAAATAAAATCGATAAGCCTGCAGCAAATATTGATCGAGTAAAACAAGAATTGACAGAATATGAATTGATTGCTGAAGACTGGGGTGGAAGTACAATCTTTGTACCTGTATCTGCAAAAACAGGGGAAGGTATTGAAGAATTAATGGAAATGCTTCTTTTGACAGCGGAAGTTGGCGAATTAAAAGCAAATCCAAACCGTCGTGCAAGAGGTCTTGTTATCGAAGCTGAGTTGGATAAAGGTAAAGGTCCTGTTGCAACCGTACTTGTACAAAAAGGTACACTTCGTGTTGGTGATCCTATCGCAGCAGGTGCAGCTTACGGTAAAGTAAGAGCCATGATTGATGATAAGGGAAGACGTGTAAAAGAAGCTGGTCCATCAACACCAGTTGAAATTCTCGGATTAAACGATGTTCCAAATGCTGGTGAAGTGTTTGTTGGATGCGGAAACGAAAAAGATGCGAGAAGCTTTGCAGAAACATTTATTGCACAGAATAAAGCAAAATTAATTGATGATACTAAATCTAAGATGTCGTTGGATGATTTATTTAATCAAATCCAGGCAGGAAATGTAAAGGAATTGAATATCATTGTTAAAGCTGACGTACAAGGTTCTGTAGAGGCTGTAAAACAAAGTCTTGTTAAATTATCAAACGATGAAGTGGCTGTTAAAGTGATTCATGGTGGTGTTGGTGCAATTAACGAATCAGATGTTACTTTGGCTTCAACATCGAATGCAATTATTATCGGATTTAACGTTCGTCCGGATGCGACTGCAAAAGATATTGCAGACCGTGAAGGCGTAGACGTGAGATTATATCGTGTTATTTACAACGCGATTGAAGACGTTCAAGCAGCTATGAAAGGTATGCTTGACCCAGTGTTTGAAGAACAAGTACTTGGCCATGCAGAAGTACGTCAAACATTTAAGGCTTCTGGTGTTGGTACAATTGCAGGTTCTTATGTATTGGATGGTATGTTTGAACGTGGATGTTCCGCAAGAATCATTCGTGATGGCATTGTAATTTTCGATGGTGCGCTTGCTTCTTTAAAACGTTTTAAAGATGATGTGAAAGAAGTAAAAGCAGGATATGAATGTGGTTTCGTATTCGAAAGATTTAATGACATCAAAGAAGGCGACCAAGTTGAAGCTTATAAGATGGTAGAAATTCCAAGATAGAAAAGAGGAATTGTTTTGAGAAAGAATAGTATTAAAAATACAAGAGTCAATGTAGAGGTGCAAAGAGAGTTGAGCAACATTATTCGAGGGGGAATCAAAGACCCACGAGTTGCGCCTATGACTTCTGTTGTTACAGTAGAAGTTGCACCGGATTTAAAGACATGTAAAGCATATATCAGTGTGTTTGGTGATGAAAAAGCGCAGGCAGATACTGTAAAAGGTTTGCAAAGTGCGGAAGGATTTATCCGTCGCGAATTGGCAAGAAAATTGAATATGCGTAATACTCCGGAGATTAAATTTGTAATGGACCAATCCATTGCATACGGAGTTGCCATGTCAAAGAAGATTGATGATATTACAAAGGATATTCTATGATAAACGGAGTATTGAATATTTACAAGGAAAAAGGATACACCTCACATGATGTAGTTGCGAAACTGAGAGGTATTGTAGGGCAAAAAAAGATTGGTCATACGGGGACGCTTGATCCAGATGCGGTCGGTGTTCTCCCGATATGTCTTGGTAAAGCAACAAAATTATGTGATATGTTGACTGACAAAAACAAAACCTATGAGACGGTTATGCTTCTAGGAAAAGTAACAGATACGCAAGATGTTTCAGGTGTCATTCTTAACGAACATGATACAAGCACTTTGGATGAGAATGCTGTGAGAGCGGCGGTGATGTCATTTCTCGGAGATTATATGCAGATACCGCCGATGTATTCTGCGTTAAAAGTAAATGGAAAAAAACTCTATGAACTTGCAAGAGAAGGTATTGAGATTGAGAGAAAGGCGAGACCGGTTCAAATTCTGGATATTCAAATCAAGGAAATCTATCTTCCGAGAGTGCGAATGGAAGTGACTTGTTCAAAGGGAACATACATCCGTACCCTCTGTCATGACATTGGTATAAAATTAGGATGCGGTGCATGTATGGAGGAATTAACTCGAACGAAGGTAAGTCGTTTTGATATTAAAGATAGCCTGACACTTGAACAAGTAGCAAAATTAAAAAATGAGGAACAGTTGGATGCATTTTTAGTTCCAATTGATGAAATGTTTTCAGACTACGAAGCAGTTACGTTAAAAGAAGAATTTATGTCTTTTGTCTATAATGGAAATGTGTTTTTCCCTAAACATCTTCACGACCGCATTGAGCTTGTTGATGAGAAAATGGTTCGTGTGTATGATGGAAATGGCGAATTTATCGCAATCTATCGATTTATAAAGGACAAAAATTTATTTAAAATTGTAAAAATGTTTAAGGCTTAAGAGGAAAATATGCAATATATTAAAGGGATAGAGGCTTTTCAAAACACAGAAAGCACTGCAGTTACATTTGGTAAGTTTGATGGTCTGCATCAGGGACATGAGTTATTAATTGAACGAGTGGAAGAACATCAGAAAAAGGATGGCGTAGCTGGTGTAGTGGTTGCGTTTGACATGAGTCCGATGTTTCAAAAATCAAACAGGGTGAATGAGATTTTATTATCCAACGAGGAAAAAGCGAAATTGTTGGAAGATAGGATTGCATATTTTGTGGATTGTCCGTTTGATGAAACAATCTCTAAGATGGAGGCAGAACGTTTTATTGAAGATGTAATTGTAGGTGTTTTTCATGCGAAATATGTGGTTGTAGGTACGGATTTTCGGTTTGGATATCAGAAACGTGGAGACTATCACATGTTGCAGCAATTTGGAACAAAATTGGGGTATCAGGTTGAGGTTTTTGAAAAAAAATGTTTTGAAGGTAGAGAAATCAGCAGCACATATATTAAAGAAGAACTGAAAAAAGGAAATTTAGAACTTGTAAATAAACTTTTAGGTTATGAAAAAAATATTTGACTTTATTTCAGTGCTGTGATATTATTATTTGGCATGAAAAACCAAGGTTCGGTAATTGGACACTCCAACCATTACTTAATCTTAGGCGATTATTAAAGAATATAGGAGGAAAAAAGCATGATTTCTAAAGAAAAGAAACAAGCAATCATGGCAGAATATGCCAGAACAGAAGGCGACACAGGTTCACCAGAGGTTCAAGTAGCTGTATTAACAGCGAGAATTAACGAATTAACAGAACACTTTAAGTCTAATCCAAAAGATCACCACTCAAGAAGAGGTCTTCTTAAAATGGTAGGTCAAAGACGTGGTTTACTTGCTTACTTAAAGAAAACTGATATTGAAAGATATCGTTCTTTGATTGAAAGATTAGGATTAAGAAAATAATTAAAGTATTCAAAACATTATTCAGACACACAACAACATGAAAGCGGACCTTTTAGGTTCGCTTTTTTACTTGCTTTTTTCGGGGGTATCATGTATAATTTCTAATATTATAATTATTTTTTATAAATATAGAACAATACATATAGAAGAGGTGGAACATGAATACCAAAACATTATTTTACATTTTAAAACGTCTTCTTCTGGCTATTGTAACAGTTTGGGTTGTTATTACAGTTACATTCTTTGTTACACGTGCTGTTCCCGGAGGACCTTTTATGAGTGAAAAAGCGCTCACTGCAGAAGCGCAGGCGGCGTTAGAGGCTAAATATGGCTTAGATAAACCGGTTGGAGAACAGTATGTTACATATTTAAAAGACATCGTGACAGAGTTTGATTTCGGACCT
>JAZRPT010000118.1:0-10301 GCA_045649385.1 Faecalimonas sp.
TCTACTCCATACTGGAAGAATGTAACTTTCTCTAAACTTTCATTTGGTTGTGTCAAATATTCTTTTACAGAATTTACGGTAAAATCACCATTACTGTAAAATCCGAATAAATTTGTAGGCATGACTGTACAATCTTTTATATAGAGGTAATCCTCTTGATAGAGATATCCATCAAACCATATACCAAGTTTAATATCGTTAACTGTTCCATCGGTATCCAATGCAACAAATTCTGTACTAATGATTAAATCTATATCCTCTTCAAAGAAAGATGTCCTACCATTTTTCCCGATTTCGGAAGGGATAATTTTTTGTATCTGTTCACCGGTCGAGTCAGCTGTATCCTTAAACCACTTAACATTAAGTTCTTGCGCATTTTCAAATATGAGGCGAATACCATTCCATGTATTACCACTATGTCCTCCCACTAATATTTGAGAGTATGCAGAAAGTTTCACCTTTCCATAAATAGCAGTTCCGTCAATATTCTTTTCATATCTTCCTTCATATGTACCGCTTTGATATGTATCATCTAGAATCCCAAATGAACCAAATGTAAGTTTTGTAAATGTTGGATCCGGCTCCGTTCTTGGGTCTTCCGGAAATTCATCTTCATAGATAGAATTAACGGTGATAAAGGAATCCGCCAAATTGCGTCTCAAATGAATCTGATTATTATATTGGCTTGTAGATACTCCTTCCCACACAAAAGTCTTACATAATTTCCCATTAATAAACACACACACCTCTAGTCCGTCACTAGCATCTGCAAAACTCATCTGAAGAATAAATGGTGTATTCAAGAAGGCGGAAACACCTGCTTCTGCTGCAGTGATTCTTTCATCTCGAGCATTAGTAACCCTATTATCGATACACAATTGATCATTGCTATTCACGTATACAAATATGCCACTGTATACGCTATCTGATCCGATTACCATACGTGTATCATAATTCTCATTTCCTGGTGATTTATATCCAAATTTCACTTTCATTGAAAGTAGTTTATTAGCAAAGTTATCACTTGCGTTTTTCATAGTGAAGGTTGCATCTGGTGCAACAGTATCATATGCATACGCCTTGGATTCCATTTCTGTTCCAGAAGCATCTTTGAAATTACTAACTGTAAGCGTATCAAATCCTGACAATCTGATTGGCTTTGCTGTAGCCTTGAAGTCATTCAGTGTAATTACATTAGCTGAGCTCTCTGAATACCAACGTAACCAAGTTCCTTTGTGAGCCGGATTAATATCCTTTACAGTAAATGGTTTACCACCATATAACTTTCCATCAATATACACGCCCAATTTTAAATCAGTGCCGCCATCGGAGTCTGCATCAAAATATTCAAAACTAAGTTCCAAACAGAATTCGTCATCAACAAAGCTCGATACACCTGCATCTTGTGCGTTCATAACGATAGGAGCCATACTTCCAGTGGTCAAAGCTGGTGCATGTGGGTCATCTATTTGTAAACAGTCTGCACTAGTAGGATACAAGCACATCACATTCCAGTCATCTCGTGGACCACCAAAATGAAGCGCATTATTATATCCTTTATCTACCGGTCCAAATTTTATTTTCATTGAAAAGATTACCTTGTTAAAATCAGTTGCTCCGTTCCAACCAAAAAGGTTATAACCTACACCATGACTATATGTGCCTGTTGGCATCTGTGCTCCTACATCATCTTGAAAATCACTAATTGTAATATTCTTAAATCCTTCTAATGTTACCGGTTCCAGTGGAAATTCTACAGAACGTACTGAAACAACGGAACTTTGATTAATATCATTACGGCAAATTCCAAGATAATTACCGAATAATTTTTCGTTGCAATTTGTAAATGTGCATTCTTGTACCCATTCGCCCTGGATATAAACACCTAAATTAATTGTAGTCGCATTCACATATTCAAAACTAATCTGCAAGAGAAATTCGTTGTTTTTGAAATTGCTTACTCCTGCTGTCCCCGCTGGAATATCAAACAGCTGGTTTGTGCCATTAAACACATCTTTAATTTCGAGACTGCCGTTTTGTAATGCAAATACGCAGAGACCCTGCCATGCTTCCGTGCCACCGAGTTCAAGACGTGCTGCCCATGGTTCGCTGTCATCATGATTGAATTTTACATATGTAGAAAATAATACTTTATCAAACGTTTCTACTCCTTTTAATGCGCCAGCGTTATGATTAAGGTACTCCGGCGTGAGTTGAGCATCATACTCTCCTTCTGACAAACCTTCAAAATCACTAATTGTCACATTTTTGAACCCATACAGTTCCACCGGCGTCGGATCTGTACTCGTCGCTTCTGCAGTCGAGTTGTCTTCCGCCTCTGCCTGTTTCGTATACCAGTTTCCAAAAAACGTAGTTGCTACCATTACTACTGCACAAAGAAGTGCGAGTAATCTTTTTGTTTTACTTTTCATTTTCTAATCCCTCCTTCTGGATTATTGAATCACGATTAGAATGCCTTCACCTGCTGCCATATCAAGTATCAGTTCACTTGTATTTGCATCAGATGCTTTTGACTTCTTAATCAATCGTAGGTTCTGCAAACTGTCAAATATCAGTTTGACTTCCTGTGCTTGTTCAAAACTGTGGTTTACCACATAAAGTGCTGTTTTTCCCTGATAGTTAAAGCAGCCTACCAAAGCATTGCCAGTCACAGACTGTAACTCATTGAAGTTTCCGGACTTTATCACACAAGTCGTGAATTCTAAGTCCTTCTTTGCCTGCTTGCCGCTTGCGATAACTCCTTTATGCATGGAGTTCATCAGCACTTCGTCTATCGCTCCTATATGTTTGTTAATGGTCTGTGCGTAATAATACCATTGAGTCTTATTACCCATGGCACCGATAATTCCGTTACATTCGTAGTCCCCTTCTTTGGTCATTGTGAACTGATACGGTTGCACCAATGGGAAATACTGTATTCCCTGTGCCCCAAATGCAAGACTGGTATTGACATTCCAATTAAACTGTTCTTCATTTGGGAAATATGGTGTTGTTACCTCAAATTCCTTCCATCCGTCATTCCATTGTGAGCCAGCTTGAACAAATGCCCAGAATGGAAGATTTCTTTCGTCAGCCGCCTTGCGGATGACATCCATGTTGTAGAAGTAGACTTCCATTTTACCTTCCCTATTCTTGTCAAATGGGTACATATCCCACATAACCACTTTTGGCTGCAGGGTGTCGCAGAACTCATTTACATAGCGTTCGTAATTTACCCTTGTCTCCGGTTCAAAATCATAAACCGGTAATAAGTTAATATAGCAAAGCTGGTCCAAATCCTGTTGCAGGATTTTTGCTGCTCGCTCATATTTTGAAATCAGTCGGCTTCCGTCTGGGTCACAATAGTAAGTGGCAGTTGGCTCATCCACCACATACATACCGCAAAATGCTTTGCGATCTTTGTAATTCTCCATTTTCTTTGCTGCGATTTCTGCTGTAATTGTTTGAGCTCCTTCGCCTTCCACAATACTGTCGTCAGATACGAAAACTCCGACTTCGTACTTCTCGCCAAGTGACAGAGTTTTTTCAACCAACTCCGGTTGCGTATGATAATCTGCTGCTGAACGTACTATCAGGTTAATACCGGCATCCGCTATCTTTTTAAAAATGTCATCTGTAAAATAATCTGGAAACCCTTCATAATTATGAGGATATGGTCCAAAATAACCGGTAATTGGCATCACATCTTTGCCTCCAATAAATGGGATTACTATAGCTCTTGATTTTTCCTGTCTCATCCCTTGTTGTCCTCCCAACTATTCAAGTACCAGCAAGATTCCTTCGCCTGCCGCCATATCTAATGTCAATGCTTTTCCTTTTACATAAGATTCTTTCGCATTTTGAATCATTTTCATATTCTGCGAACCATCAAATGTTAAAGTGATTTTTTGTGCATGTTCCATATCGTAATTCACTACATAAAGTGCTGTTTTTCCTTGATAGTTAAAGCATCCTACCATTGCATCGCCAGTTACAGATTTTAATTGATTAAATGTACCATCCTTAATCTCACATGTTGTAAGAGACATGTCTGCCTTTGCCTGTTCACCGGAAACAATAACTCCTTTATTTACAGAGTTCATAAGTACCTCATCAATTGCTCCGATGTGTTTGTTGATTTCCTGTGCATAATAGTACCATTGGGTCTTATTTCCCATTGCTCCTAAAATTCCATTACGTTCAAAATCCCACTTGCCTGCTTCGGCCAAAGTAAACTGATATGGTTGTAACAGCGGAAAGTATTGAATTCCCTGTGCACCAAATGCAAGGCTGGTATTTACATTCCAATTAAACTGGAATTCATTCGGCCAATATGGTGTTTTAGAAGGCAATTGTTCAAAACTATCATTCCACTGTGAACCGGCTTGTATATATGCCCAGAATGGAATGTTTCTCTCTTCTGCAGTTCTTCGAATCAAATCCATATTGTAGAAGTATACTTCCATCTTGCCTTCACGATATTCGTCAAACGGATAATAGTCCCAGCATAACACCTTCGGCTGCAAGGTATCACAAAACTCCTTGATATACTTTTCATAACTCCCTTTGTTGTTACCAAGGTCATTAATCGGGAACGCATTACAATAGGTTAAGATATCTAATTTGTTATGTAGAACATCAGCCAGTTGCTCATATTTGCTAAGGAGTCTTGTACCATCACCCATGCTATAGTAAGTTGCTTGTGGCTCATCCACCAGATACATGCCACAAAACGCATCATACTTAGAATAATTTACGATTTGTTTTGCCACTTCTTCCGGAGTGATTTCATCCTGCTCTGTCTTTCCGGTTACATTTCTGTCTGTTACAAAGAATCCTATTCCGTACTTACTTGCCAGTTCCAAATTTTTCTTCACTGCTTCCGGTGCGTCTGCATAATCTGTAAAGGAAGACACAATCAGGTTAATGCCGGAATCAGCAATCTTCTGATAACAATCATCTGTAATATAATCAGGAAATACATTTCCATCCATACTGTATGCGTGCTGATATGGTCCAACGTATCCGGTAATCGGCATCACATCCTGCCCACCCAAAAAACTGATGGATACTGCTCTTGTTCCTTCATTTTCCATCACAAGCGAATCCTTTTGTGGTTCACTGGTCTTTGAGGCTGTACATCCCACGAGCATAATCCCACACATGAGAAGTGATAACAGAGCTTTCCATTTCTTATGTCTATTCTGCATTCTATTTGGCCTCACTTTCTTTTTTCTTTCCACGTAAGATGAGTGCTGTAATCACAAGTGCACTTACACCCGCTCCGGCAGTTACCGGAATTAACAAGTACCAATTCGGTCCTTCCTGTTTCTTATCTGCATATATGCGCTCCATTTTTTCCGGGGCTTTACCTTCCGGAACTTGAATCTTCCCACTGACATATTCTGTCTCAATAACCTTTGGATTTTCATCTAAGTTTGTAATCTTTAGATTATCAATGGCAAAGTTCGCTGCCTGTGGCGACCAGATGTGAAGGTGTCCTGTCGGTGTTCCACCCTTCAACTTGTACTGCAACACAGTCTGGAAGTTCTCTTCCTCCAACCATTTCATACCAATGGTCATAATACTGTCGACCATCTTTACCTGCATAGAGAATGGCTTGCCTTCTGCAAATGGGTTCTTTTCCAAAATTGCGTGATTCGCCTCTCGATTACTGTTAGAGTATACTGTACCGTCCTCTAAAACCACCACTTCTGCTGAAAGGTCATATTTTGCACTGTCCCAATCCTCTTTTTCTCCACCAATGGAAACCATTAACTTTTCAAATGCTACCATTGCCAACTCACCGTCATCTGTATACTCTTTCTTTAATTGCAAGAAAGGTACGTCGAAAGTCATTTCAAAATTGGAATATTTATAAAGAGTTCCGATGTATGTACAGCCTGTATTTACGTGCATCAACACCTGACTGCCATTGTATTCTGTAACATACTGACCCATCGGTGCACCAATCGCTGACCACAGCATCTTTGCAGTAAGTTTGGAAATGTCCATTGCTCCATCTTCGAAATCTTCTGAAATATTCGTATTCTCAGGTCTTGTATATTCATAATGCACTAACCCGATACTAGAAAGTTCAACTGCGCATCCTCCTGTCTGCAAGAAGCCGAAACGTCCTTCCCCGCTAACAGGCAGTGTCTCTGAACATACGGTACTTCCGTTTACAGATAACTGTATCTTCTTGTCTGTTGTGATTACCACCTTTATGTTGGCTGCTTTATTCAAAGAAACGCCACATTTTTTTGGTGCAGCAATCACTTGTGCTGTTCCATCTTCGTTATATAAGGTAATTCCCGCTTTAATTCCACCATTGCCTGTAAATGCCACTTCAATATTTCCAGCTTCTCCAGGTACGGATTCGATACTAGACATACCAAATGCAAGAATAAAACTTTTTCCTTGTGGCAATTTGCTAAACTTCACGGTCGCAGATAGCGTTACCAAAGTAGATGAAAGTTCTTCTATCTTCACCGGTGACTTTGCAATGAATCTAGTGTAATCTGTGCTTTCTTCCGGGAATATCAACTTCTGTTCTTCTACTACAACATCCTTTTCCGGATTGGTCCAAGCAGAGGTTGTCAATGTTTCTCCATCTAATAGGATTTCACTGTTACCTGCTTTGGTCTCCATCGGAGTCAGGGCTGAAACGGACAGCAAAGCTGCCGTCATCAGCACAGAAGCAATTCGTTTTCCTCGTTTCATATCTTAAACACTCCTATGAATTATTTTATATTTGAAAGCCAACCTTTGTAGTTTCCGTCAATTTTTTTCACAATCTCATCCCACGTTTCATCAGCTGTCACGCGGTCAGCCGCATTAGCTACACAGAATATTGGAAGGAATTTATAAGACGCATATGGAGTTGCACCACCATTGATAAAGATGTCATGTCTGTTCTTCATATATCGGCTTATACATGTGTCAGCATTTTGGAATACTTTGTCCATTTCAACTTCAAAGCCGTTCCAATCACTTCTGTCGATTTCACCTTCTGACAATTCCATAGGCAATGTGTAGTGTAAGTTATCCATGAAAATCTTGTATCCTTCATCAGAATAGAAGAACTTCAAGAATTCTTTTGCACCATCTACTGCATCTGAATAAGAAGGGATAAATAAGGTCTGTTGCGGATAGTTAACTGCAACCATACCGCGAGCTGCCTTTACAGTATCCCAATCAGCTGCTGAGATTTGTTTGCCATCAACCACATAACCATCACCTGATTGATATTTACTGATATTCTCTTTTCCGTCTGCTACGGCATCAATTGCTGAAACCAATTTACGAAGCAACGTGTCACTTTTCACTGTTGTCAACTTATCTGTAATGCTTGAGATAACAGGTGTCTTCATAACACCGAAGTCTCCTACATTACCTGTACCTTCCATTTCGTTAGAAAGCCATGAACCATTTACCATCATACCAATCTCTTCGTTCAAGAACTTTGTCTGCATGGTAATGTGGTCTTGTGAGTTGGAACCAGGAAGAACGTATTCCGGTGTAATGAATTGCTCCATTGCCTTCAGCACCTGGTAACGTCCGTCTTTCTTTGTCAAAACATCTTTGCTTGGGCTCTTTCCCGCCTCATCTTTGCATCCATAGAAACTGTTTCTATAATAATCATATCCGTCATATTGTGCATGCCATACTTCCTGAATATAATCCCAATACGAACCATTATCATCCACGAAATGAGTAAGCGGTGTAATTCCATTTTCAAAAAGTTTATCGCATGCAACCGTTAATTCATCTGTCGTACGTGGTGTTTCTGTGATACCTGCTTTATCAAACAATGTCTTGTTGTACACGATGGCAAGCGCTCCACCACCCCATGTTAATGAATAGTAATGTCCATCTGCAGCCACTTCACTTTCTAGATGAGAAGCATCGAATTTTTCACGGATGGATTTTGTATCTCCATCTGCTGTGCTGTCCAGAACATCATCCAACGTTGCTTTCTTAGAAAGGTCACTTATTTCGCCACTCATATAGAGGTCAATCGTATCTACATCTGGCAGTGGATATGTAGCTGTTACTGCACCGCTAGATGCAGTTGCGTTGAAATAAACATACCAGTCTGATTGTTTCTCGTTAAATACTTTACACAGTTCCTCCAAGAAACCTGTCCCCATACCGGAATTCCAATAACTAATTTCTACTTCTTTTCCACCGTTATGGTTCGGTTTTTTCTTGTCATCTTTGTCCTTGCCACCACAAGCTGCAAGTGACAATGTCATAACTGTCACCAAGAAAAACGCTGTTATTTTCTTTAAATTTCTCATTTTTTTCTCCTCCTTTTATATGCTTAACCCTTTATTCCACCAAGAGATACGTTTGTTGTAATTACTTTATTAAATGCTACAAATAATATAATCGCTGGAATTGATATGATTACACAGGCTGCAAACAAAATATCCAGCCTTGCTCTGTATATCATCTCCGTATTGAACTGGTATATACCAACCGGTAATGTCGGTATGTTTGGAAGATATACGAGTGCACTTTCGTAGTTATTCCAAGTACCTAACCATCCGGTTAAGAATAATGCTCCAAAGATTGGTTTTGCCATCGGCATCATAACTTTTCCATAGATAATAAAATCGTCTGCCCCATCCATCATGGCAGCTTCCGCATAAGACCATGACATGTTCTTGAAGCACGCTCTATAATATAGGAAGTTCATGGAAAATCCACTTAGCGCACAAAGGATGTGCGTATAGCTGTCTACCATTCCCAAGGCTTTAAAAATCCGATAGCTTGCTCCACCTGTTCCATAAAGTGGTAATGTAATCATGATCAAAATAATTACGTATGGCCACTCACTGCCAGGAAACTTGTACTTTGTACAACAGTAAGCGAAACTCATGGTTACAATCTGTTGTAAACCTACAGCACCCACTGAAAAATAGATGCTGTTAAATAACATATCCCAGAAGTTTTTCCCGTTTACTTCCAATAAACTGAATACCTCCAGGTAATGTTCCCAGTGCCACTCTTGTGGAAGGAAAAATGGATTGATAACAATCTCTGTATGTGTCTTCGCTCCTGCGATAACTGCCCAGATAAACACATACACATAACTTGCTGCTACTACAAAGAAGATGAGAGATACAAAAATATGTAGTGCAATCTCAGCTTTTGCTTTTCTTCTAAATGACTTTGGCATTCTAAATTTTGGCATACTCATTTATCCTCTTCCCCTTCCTAAAATTCTACTTCTTCAAATGCTTTATCGGTCCATTTACGAATACCAAGGGAAATACCGATGGCAATCACGGTGATAACAAGACCAACCGCCGACATATAGTTATATGCATTTGTGGTGTACTGGTTACCTGACATATTAAGGAGTTGCAAGTACATCCATGCTGAAATAGTCATGGTTCCGTACATACCTTTGGTAAGCAAGAATACCGCACCGCTGGCTCCGAAGATACCACAGAACATGAGTACCATCTGAAGCGCTACGGTAGGCCATACCATTGGAACTGTAACCAAGGTGAACTCCTGCCACCAGTTAACTCCGTCTATCTGTGCAGATTCCAAAACATCGTTTGGAATTCTCGTAAAGGTTCCTCCCCAGATAATGAGGTCACCCGGGAAACTCAGCCATAACATATGTAAAATAACAACGGTATTGGCATATCGACTGTCCGCTAAAAGTTCCGGCGGTTGCGAAAGATTCAGCCAATCCTGTACCCATTCTGCGATAAATCCGTTGACGCTAATCATTTTTTGAAAAATCATAGCCAGCGCAACACTGAAGATAATGCTTGGCAGAAAGAATAAAATTCGATACACTCCTGCAAGTGGTACTTTCTTATATATAAAGTAAGAAACAAGTACCTTGAGTGGGAAAGTTGCTACTATAATTGCAAATGTCAAAAATGTATTTTTAATAGCAATGCGGATATCCGACACCGGGGTATTCAGTTCATCCCAGAAACGAACAAAGTTGTCAAAGGACAGTACGCCATCTTTATTTGTAAAAGCCATAACAAAAGAAGAAAGATTGGCAAATACGTAAAAGATTAACCAGTTGATAACCGGAAGTATACAGCAACATATAACAAAAAGTACTCTACGTTTATTTATGGGTTTTCCTTTTCTAAATACTTTCATGTTTCTTCTTCCTCCTCACCATGATGATGCATCCTGCAATGCTTCCGATTGCGATAACTACCGAAACTGCAATTGCAATGTAGAGTGATGTGTCGATTGTTTTTGTCTCTGCATCAACCGCCAAGTACTCATTTCCGTCGCCATCTTCCCACATGGCA
>JAZRPT010000119.1:0-9052 GCA_045649385.1 Faecalimonas sp.
CATCTTGAAAATCAAGCTTTGAGAGGGGATTGGCCTCTGCGGCAATTTTGAGCTCAGTGTTCTCAATATGGGTGTAAATTTGGGTTGTATTAAGGTTTTCGTGGCCCAAAACTTCCTGAACTGTCTTGACATCGACGCCACCGGAGAGCATCATTGTAGCAGCTGTGTGGCGTAATTTGTGAGCTGAAAACTGCGTTGCATCCAAACCGGCTTGCTTTAGGGCTTTTTCTACAAGTCTATGCACGGCAGTAACGCTGATTCTGTTACCGTTTCGTGATCCAAATAAAGCGCGATTATCGGTTAGAACTTTTTTGTTGCGTTCGACCATATATATTTCGATAGCTTTGCGGCACGGGGTGCCAAAATAGACAAAACGTTCTTTATTGCCTTTGCCAACAACGCGAAGTCTATCTTCGTATATATCCGATATATTCAGCCCAACAAGCTCACTGCGTCGTATGCCACAATTTAAGAATATCATTAATATTGCGTAATCTCGAATTTGATTCTGACCCTCAACACTACGCAGCAGCGCTGCAGATTGTTCCATAGTTAAATACTTTGGTAAGCTCTTGCGCAGCTTGGGATATTCAAGATCTGCGACAGGGTTTTCAGTAAGCTGTTTTGTGCGTACAGTAAGATACTTATAGAAAGATTTCAGTGCAGAAAGTTTGCGTGCTCGGGAAGCAGTGGATATGCCATAGTCTGGAGAAGGCATGTCCGGATTGGGTGTGCGATCGTTTGCCAAATAAGACAGAAAGTCAAAAATATCGGAAGTGTCTATCTGCCGAATAAAATTTAAATCAATATCTCGTATATCGATCTCATCTAAACGAGTGTGTATTGGCATATCATTGCGCATCAATTTTACAAAGCGAAAGAACATACGCAAGTCTAAATAATATTCTGAAATAGTCCTGGGAGACTGTCCTTTGATCGTTTCATGATAGGTAAGAAAATCTCGCAGAATTTGCGGACAATCCGTATAGCGTTTCATAGATTTTACCTCCTTATGTATCCTTTGTTGTATTATAGCATAACTTTACCTCCAACGCAACAAAATTTTTATTTTGTTGCGTTAAGTTTATCCAGGACAATCGGATCCTGATCGCACCGGTTGCACCTCTCTTCTTTTTGGATCCAAAATCTACCGATACAAATAATTAACCGGCGGGATCTTGCCGGAGCGCTTAAGCTCTGGTAAGTCCTGCCGGTTTTATCCGCTGCGACGGCTCACCGTCGTGGCGGATTTTTAGGTATATTGAGGATCGTTCTTTATGTCGTCCTTGGCTTCTCTAATGTTATCAATCAAGATGTTTGCTCCATCTTCTTTGATATGCTCTTGGTATTCTGCCCATTCGATGATTTCTAAGACTTTTTTATATAGTTTTTCAAATTTTGTCATTGGTTTGGTTCCTTTCTTCGAAGTATGTTTTTACTATTTTCTCTACTACCTGCGAAATTGACCATTCTTTTTCTTCTGCCATCGTATCAATTTTTGATTTGATTTCTTCGTCTACACGAAATGTAATGACTTTATCTTTCAATGGTTTCATTCTTTTCACTCTCCTTTTGTATACATTGTAAATTTTGTATCTTGACTTTTCACCTGTTACTTTGTAAGATATGTATACAATGTAAACAACAGTTTACGTTGATTATATTATGTAGGAGTGTATGTGTTATGTTAGAATATTTGGCTCAGGTTGTGTTTATTTTATTTTGTGTGGTATCTACTTTTTTTCTTATTAGAGTTTGCTCAATGTTAAAGTCTAATCCGGAGTCTTGAGTAAGGAGTGTGTATTTGTAATGTTTGATAAAGAATTATGTTGGCGTGTATTTCAGGGTTTAACTTTGGATCAGCAGAAAGAGGTTGTTTATACCTATGTTCATCTTGGTTTAACTCATGTTTTATCGGACTATTTTAAGAATTCTGGTAACGATCAGTGTAATGTTAAGGAGTGATGTTTATGTTTCGTTTTGTGCTTTATTTTTTGTGTGGTTCATCTATTATTTATCAGTTTCTTATGGCTTTGTTCATGATTCGATCTTATCGGATTCTTGAAAAAAATAGTGTTTAATTTGGAGGTAATTTATTATGGAAAAATGGAAAGTAGTCGGTTGGAGAAATGTTAATTTTAAGGATCCTTCTCGTGGTAACCAGGTAAACGGTATTTCACTTTTTCTTGCTAGACCGGGCGAAGGTAATGTAGTTGGTCTCGAAACGCAGAAGCTTTTTATCTCTAGTGAGTACGTTGATTACACACCGGTCGAAAATCAGATGATCGGTATTAACTATAACCGGTACGGTAAGGTTCAGTCTATCGAGGTGCTGTGATGGAACGGATCCGAGAGCTTATTGAGCAAATGCGCTTAAAGTTGCAGCTGCAGATCGCTATTGCTGATATGCTTCATGACCTTGATAAGCGCTTGAAAGCGATGGAAGGTTATAAGCTTAAAAATGATGCTGCTGTTACTTCTGTTCGTAAACAATGTGATGAGCTTTATCTCATTACAAAGAATATCAATAAAAGGATCGGTGATAAAGTAACATGACTGTTCGTGATGCGCTGCGTATGATTCACCCTTCCCGAACTGTTGTTATTACAGATCTTGAGGATTTTCCGGTTGAAGAAGGTCTTGCCGGTGGTCTGTTGGATGAATCTTTGTACCTAGACTCCCCTGCTGTTCATACAGAAAATGAATTTCCGTATGTAATTGTTGCTGGTGTAGCGGTTTAGGAGGCTCTGTATGGACTCCAAACCGGAAGAACAGTTACAGGTACTCATACCTTATAAAATTCTTTCTCAGCTTCTGGAAGCCCCTAAGCAGGTTGAGGAGCTGAGAAAAGATCTTAAATCTACACAGCGACAACTTGCTGCATTGCGTGGGCAGATGTATGAAGTGATTGAAAAAATTCGTAATAAGTAACTGCTATAGGCTATTGGTCATGTTGTGAAACACGCTAATAGCCATAGGGGGGACTACGACCCCCCTATGGCGATCAATGATCACAAATATTTGGAGATGTAAAAATGGCTAGTAGTAAATCCCGTACAAGAAACTTTGGTTTCATCGTTTATCCTGAATCAGCTCCTGCTAACTGGCGTGATATTCTAGATAATGAGCATATTATGTGGGCTGAAAGTCCTTTACACGAATTTGATGTAAATGAGACCGGTGAAATTAAAAAGCCACATTGGCATGTAGCTATAGCATTTGATTCTGTTAAGACGCTTGATCAAGTGGAAAAAATGATCGAACCTCTTAACTGTTCTAATCCGATACCGCTTAATTCCCTTCGGGGAATGGTTCGTTATTTTGCGCACTTAGACAATCCTGAAAAGTACCAGTATCCGGTTGATCAGATAATCGGCCATGGTGGATTGGATGTTTCTGATTTACTTAGAATCTCAGCCTCTGCTCGTTATTCGTGTATTAGAAAAATGTGTGAGTTTGTTGCGGAAAGTAATATTACAGAATTTTATGAGCTTATGGATTATGCGATGGCTGAAAAGTATGAGGAATGGTTTCCTCTACTTTGTGATAATTCTGCTTATATCGTAAATCAATATATCAAATCTAACCGGCAGAGGGTACAAGATCAAATTCATAGAGGTGAGTTTTAATGAATCGGTTTCATTCTATATCTTCTAGAATTTTTGCATGTATCTCTGCTGTTATTGTTTTAATTGGATGTTTGGCAGTCCCCTCTTATGCTGCATCTGATGATGATTCTTCTTTTTTCGATGTTTTGGACTTTGGCACGGCTAACGGTAGCGGTTATCAGTATGTCACCGGCTCTTTTCCTATGCAGGTAGTTTATCAGACTATACCTGAAGCATTTCGATATATCGATATCGTTGTCACTTCAGATGTGGGTGATTTGACTGTCAATTATGCTGGCACAAATCTTACTTCAGTTTTGCTATCTAGTGATGGGTTATTTCGTTATCGCTTTTATGGTAATTTAGCTGGTGATACTTCCGGTTATTTAATTTTTACTCTTAACGGCAGTTCAGGATCTACTGTAATTTTTGAATCAATGAAGATTTCAAAAAATACTTATAATACAACTTTTTATCGTGAGGTTGGTTCTATTTTGGTCAACCCTTATCAGTATGCACCTACTGAAGATATGGAATCTCCCGGCAGTCCTGCTTTTGTTACGCTTAAGCAAGAATCTTATGTGAATTATTATAAAGATTATTCGGCAAAATTATATATTAATAATTGGAATGCTTACGATTATGTTGATGTCGTATATCGTTCCCGGTGCGGTACAATTGATAATATTGAAGTTGAATTGGGTACTATTCACGTACCGCATACTATTAGTTTTCTGGATAACTCTCTTTCACCTGATACGAGTTGGGATGACGATCAAATGTATGGTGATATGAAAATGTTTGATGTTTTGATTCGTCTTGATTTTACTGAAATCGACCGGAATACTCCGTATGTCTGTATTATTAATATTAACGGTCAATATGCTCCGTATTGGAGTAACCAGTATTGTATGTTAAACTCCGTTACTGGTATTGTCGTTTCTGATTCTATCTCTCCCCTTGGCACTTTGTGGTCTAGAATTCAAGGTTTGTTTGTTGGCTTATTTTCTGATTTAAAAATCTTTTTGACTGAACTAAATTCTGCAAATCAAGAGCAACAAGATACCTTAGATCGAGCCCAGGCCGAAAAAGAAGAAATGGACAATGTCTTGGAGGATTTACCTGAAGCCGATCCGGAGTCTATTTTGCCTGATCAAGATCTTTTTGATAATGAGCTGGATGTTAATCCATTTGCTGAGTTTTTTCGTAATATTTTAGAGAATCCAATTTTATATAATGCAATGCGCATTACCTGTGGTTTTTATGTAGCTTATTTTTTCTTTTTCAGGAGGTAGTTTATGTTATTTGTTATTGGCTTTATTGCTTTAATTGTTAGCCTACTTACTGATTTTACTTCTCGTTTTCTTCCCGTCTTCAGTTCTATGATTCAAGCTGGAGAATTTACGGTTGATTTTCTTGCTAAATGGATTCCTCCTGAATTTGTTGTTATTTTTTCTGTATTTATTGGTTTGACTATTCTTTTTTCTGTTTTTCGTATTGTTGCTTCTTTGATTTAGGGGATTATTATGGTAAGTATTTTAATTCAGTCATTTACTTTTGTTGTTAATAATGTTTCTAGTTGGATGTACGAAATTTTTGATAGTACTGGTGCTATAATGATTTATTTAGGTGCTATCGCTGTCGTAGGTTGTATTCGTTTAATTTTGCGTCCCTATTTTGGCAGACCTTTAGTTCGTGGATCTGATTATGCTACTATTTCTAATGTAAAGAGGTAATTATGCAAAATATATATTATTTAGCGGTTATTGTTTTTTTGGCATTAATTTATTTAAGAATGGGTGATCTTATCAAATGAATTTCTTAAATAACATTATTTTTCTGTTAGGGAGTTTTTGTGATGTTAATTATCTTACTTTATGGTTTTTTCCCTTGGTTGCTATTGCATTTCTTGCTTCTATTCCCGCTATTATTCGTGTTTTAACTACTTGGAGGTAATACGATGTATGACATTATAAGCAACATTGTAGATCACTCGTATGTCCAGGGCGATTCTATGCAGCAGTATTATATATATACTTGTTGCGTCTTAATTATCATTTTAACTGTTGTTTTCATTGACTTTGTTTATCGTGTATTTTCCCACTTCTGGCGAGGTGGAAAATAAATAAATTGTAGGAGTTTTTTATGGAAGGAGTTGCACAAGTATCTATGTTGGAAGCTGTTACTACATCTCTGAGTACGGTTGTTAGTTGGGTTGGTACCGTTGTTACCTCTCTGACTAGTGAGTCCGGTGAGCTGAGACCTCTGCTGCCTTTGCTGGCTGTTGGTATCGGTGTTTCTGCTCTGCTGCTTGGTGTTAAGGCTATTAAGTCTTTTACCTGGGGTAGCTAAAACCAATGGCCCGGACGCGGTTGGCAAACCGCACCCGGGCCATTATTTCAGGAGGTTAATATGGCTGTAATTCGTTACTTTGGTCTTCCCGGATGTGGCAAAACTACTACTTTGGCTTATCATGCTGTCTCTGCTGTTCGCTCCGGTCGTTATTTGCATGTCTATTCTAATGTCCATCTAAAAGTTGATGGTGTTACTTATATCCCCTTTGATTTCTTTGGTACTTATGAGCTGCGTGATTGTCTTCTATTGGTTGATGAAGCCATGATCGTATGTGGTGATCGTGATCATAAAAATTTCAGTAAAGAAAAGCTGAAAGAATTTATGATGCACCGTCATAAATCATGTGACATTATTCTGTTCAGTCAAGAAGCAGATGGCGTTGATAAAAAAATTCGCTCTATTACTGATCGTATGTTTTATGTGAAGAAGGGGCTTCTCCTTGGTCACTGGTTTTCTACTATTTACCGGATTCCCTATGATGTAATGTTTCCTGATGCTGGTGATCGTATTGGTGATATTATTATGGGTTATAAGAAGCCACCTTTCTTTGCACGTTTGTTTGCTAAGCGTCTTTTCCGTCCTTTTTATTATTCTTATTTTGATTCTTGGGAGTCTGATCCTTTACCGGAGCTGCCTAGTGAGTATAAGCCTTATAAGAATCCAAATAGAAAAGATCCAGTATTCAGACCTTGGTTATATAAATATAAAGTCTTTTTTAAGAAATATAAAAAGCTGCGAAAAAGAAGCAATGATTTATTTAGCGATTCATTAAAAGTAAATAAACGGACTAAAGGTGTTTTCTTGAAGCATGTTCTTAATTGATATTTTATTATATTTGTTTTTCGGGTTAGATATATTGGATTGAAACAAAGGTCTTATTTTGTTGCGTTGGAGGTGTTCAAAGGTGTTACTCTATAGTTCAAGGGCTTATACCGACCTCACACCTCCCTTCCACTGTATGTTGGCTACAATTCTCTATTTCTAACACAGTTTTAAGCAGTACGGATTGAAAAAAACACCTCAAAGATGCATGGAAGGAAATTCGCAGTATTAAACTCCTTAGGCTGATATTCCAAATTCTAGGTTATAGTGAACATTTCTCTTTTAGCAATCGTATTTTACTTTGTCAGTCTATCCCCTGCGCCGGTTGCTTGAATTCGGGTTATTTTCCATTTCAACAAAAATCATTAAAGTATTTACATTTTCAGTTGTAAATGATAAAATACATATATACTTGAGTTTATATTGGAGGAATCGTTATGAGTGTTAAACGCATTGGTGTGCTTACTAGTGGCGGTGACGCCCCCGGCATGAATGCTGCTGTTCGTGCGGTTGTTCGTACTTGCTTGTACCACGGTATCGAGGTGTACGGTATTCGTCGTGGTTGGAATGGCCTTATCCACGGTGATGTTGTAAAAATGGATGCAAACAGCGTATCTCGTACCATAAATCGCGGCGGAACAATCCTCTATACCGCCCGCAGCAAGGAGTTTATGACCGAGGAAGGCCAGCTTAGAGCAGTTTCCACATGTAAATTTCTCGGATTAGACAGCATTGTGGCCATCGGCGGTGATGGTACCTTCCGCGGTGCACATGCGTTGTCCAAATACGGAATCAATGTTGTCTGTATTCCCGGTACAATTGATAATGACATCTGCTGCACCAATTACTGTATTGGCTTTGATACTGCTGCAAATACAGCGATTGAGTGTATCGATAAGCTGCGTGACACTATGCAGTCCCACGAGCGTTGTTCTGTGGTTGAGGTTATGGGCCGTAATGCCGGTTTCCTGGCAATGTATGTCGGATTGGCTGTTGGTGCTACAGCGGTTCTCGTTCCTGAGAAAGAAATCGATTTTGAAAAGGATGTTATCGAAAAGCTTCGTCAGGCTCGCCTGCACGGATTTACCCACTATATGATCGTTGTGGCTGAGGGCGCCGGTGCAGCAACAGATATCGCACAGCGTATCAGAGAGTCCATTGATCTGGATCCTCGTGTGACGGTTCTTGGACATATTCAAAGAGGTGGTTCCCCTACCGGCCGTGACCGTGTTAATGCCACAAAAATGGGTTATCTGGCTGTTGAGCTTCTTCTTGCAGGAAAGAATAATCGCATCGTTTGCACGCACAACGGTCATTACACCGATGTTGATATTGAAGAAGGTCTTTCTATGCGCAAGGACATCCAGCAGATGGAGATTGAACTGCTGGCTGCCATGACTGGCTATCATAGCTAATAAAACAAAAAAGTCTGCCTTACAGTGTTAAGGCAGACTTTTTATGCTTTAGGATGACATTTTTCGTATACAGATTTAATTTTCTGGTTGATCATCTGTGTATACAACTGAGTCGAGGAAATGTCGCTATGTCCCATCAACTCCTGCAGAGATCCCAAATCAGCACCATTTTCAAGCAGATGAACGGCAAAGCTATGGCGAAGGGTATGCGGAGTAATCTCCTTTTCAATGTTCGCACCGGCTTGGTAATGCTTCAGAATCTTCCAAAATCCCTGGCGACTCATACGAACACCGCTGATATTCACAAACAGCGCCTGCTCCTCGTGGTCGCTTACCATAGAATCCCGAACCTCGCGTAAATACACGCTCAAAGCACGCAATGCAGCAGGATACAACGGAATAATTCGTGTCTTCTTGGCGTTTGAACACTTGATGATTCCCTGATCAAGATTTACATCTTCTACATTCAGGTCGATGAGTTCGGTGACACGAATGCCGGTTGCATACATCACTTCGAGCATCGCTTTATCACGGAATCCCTTAGGATCAACGCAAACCGGCTGCGCAAGCAAAAGCTCAATCTCGCGACCGTTCAGGATTTGAGGAAGTTTCTTCTCTCCCCTGTCAACACGAATATCAGTGACAGGGGTTTTTTCCATGAAACCGGAAGAAACCAAATATGCGTAGAAATTTTTCAAGCTGGCAAGGCTGCGAGAAACAGTAGCACCAGACTTTCCGTCATCTTCAAGATATTGCATATAAGAAGCGATATTTAGTTGTTCGGCCTCATAAACATCCAAATCTTGTTTTCTGCGCAACCAGTCAGCAAACTGGCGGATATCGCGCATATAT
>JAZRPT010000120.1:0-28649 GCA_045649385.1 Faecalimonas sp.
TTTTGCCATTCAAATACAATTCATACGCAATTTCACAACCGGTAAGTCCACCGCCGATAATAACAACGTTATCGCCAACTGTTTTGTTACCAAGCAGATAATCTACGGCTTCTACAGCTGTTTCCGCACCCTTAACAGGAATTCTCTTTGCCACTGCACCGGTTGCCACGATGATTTCGTCGGCATCAAGGGTACTTACATCGATGATTTCTGTGTTCATATTCACGGTGATAGGATATTTCGCAAGTTCACGAATATACCAAGCAATGAGCGCCTTATCTTTTTCCTTAAAGGAAGGAGCTGCAGCAGCAAGGAACACACCGCCAAGCTTATCACTCTTTTCATACAGCGTTACGCTATGTCCCCGCTTTGCGCAAGCGATAGCAGCTTCCATCCCACCGATTCCGCCACCGATGACTGCGATGGTCTTCTGCTTTTTGGCAGGCTCTAGGTGGTATTTCTTCGATTGCATGGTTTCCGGATTGAGCGCGCAGCGGGAAAGTCCCATGGTATCCTTGAGATCCTGTGTATTCGCGTGCCCCTTAGACGACGAGAAGTTAAAGCAACCGCTATGACAGCAGATACAAGGCTTGATATCTTCTAGTCGGTCCTCGATAAGCTTCGTTACCCATTCAGGGTCTACAAGAAATTGACGGGCAATACCAACGGCATCTATACTACCATCAGCAACTGCCTGTGCACCAACCTCAACATCCATTCTACCTGCACAAACAACAGGAATATCTACAAATTTCTTAATATGCGCTACATCCTCAAGGTTGCAGTTCTCAGGCATATACATAGGCGGATGAGCCCAATACCAAGAGTCATATGTACCATTATCAGCATTCAGCATGTCATAACCGGCATCCTGCAGATACTTTGCGGCCTTTTCGGATTCTTCCATATTACGACCTACTTCAATATATTCTTCCCCAGGCATTGCTCCGTAGCAGAAATCCTTTAGTTTAGATTCTACAGAGTAGCGGAGTGATACAGGATAATCCTGTCCACAAGCTTCTTTAATTGCCTTAACAACCTCTGCCGCAAACCGGTAGCGGTTTTCAAAACTTCCACCGTACTCATCAGTACGCTTATTAAAGAATTCTATAGCAAACTGATCGAGAAGATATCCTTCATGAACGGCGTGTACCTCCACACCGTCAACCCCTGCTTCCTTGCAAAGCTTAGCAGTTTTCGCAAAGGCCTCAATGATTTCGTGTATCTGCTCTACTGTCATTTCCGGACACTCAATATCGTGTGCCCAACGTGATTTTTGAGCAGATGGTGAAGCCAATTCATGATTAGTGTCAATAATCGGCTTAATGAGTGTACGAGTGAATTTGTTTTTATGTAGGGGCGCTACAAGTTCGGTGATTGCCCAAGATCGTCCCATACCTGCTGTTAATTGAACAAACAACTTTGCACCTGTTTTATGGATTTCATCCATATATTCTTTGAGTTCTTCGAACATTTTCGGGTTTTGCCAAAGCCATTTTCCCCAGAAAGTATCGCGCAAAGGTGCAATACCAGGGATAATAAGACCTACGTTATTTTTTGCTCTTTCAAGGAAATGGTTTGCTGCTTCCTTGTCAAAGTGACAGCCAGTAAGTTCAAACCACCCAAACAGAGATGTGCCACCCGTAGGGCATAAAACAATGCGATTCTTAATCTCCACATTGCCGACTTTCCAAGGCGTAAACAATGTCTCGTATTTTTGTTCTGTCTTTTGCATAATAAATAATTCCTTTCATTTTTTTCGACATGAAATATTATCATCATTATAACATACTATGATAATATTTTCATCAAAAAATACCAACATTCTAAATCACAAAACGAGTAGAAGAACTCCTCCTACTCGTTTAATCATTATAACTCTTTTATAATTTTCTCGATGACATGCATTTCTTCCATCAAGTCATCAGCAATCTTTTCTACTGAATCCCCTTTAGCATGTTTCTTTGCCACCTGTTCTCTTAACTTTGTCTGTGCCCCTGCAATATCTTTTTCACTGTTATATGGAATTGTTTCTGTACCATGTGGTAGCGGTGCACAGATAATATCTTCTTCACCGTCAACCATTAACTGCACATCCACATATGTACGGTGCGCTTCAAAACTATTGTTCTCTCTAGTTTCATACTCATCAACATTTACATAACAACCATCTGTCAATTCATAACGCCCGGTTGTAATTGTGCTCACATCATTTTTATTCATAAAATCTGAAACAATTGTTCCAATAGCAGAATCATATTCTTTTAGTAGTTCCTATTTTAGTAAAATCATCCTTACACATCTCTTCTTTAAACTACTTTTATAGGTCCCATAGCTGGAATGCGTCTACCGTGAGAATCCGTAATATTACAATATGGATTTACACCGAATCCATAAAACAAATACCAATCTTCCAACTGGGATATATTGCGTCCTACACGAATTAATACATGATTTCCTTCCAGCGATATATTACACACTTGTTTATGAGTAAGATGGTCTGTTGCATTACTAATCTCAAACCCGTATGGCTTTCCATCTGCTTGGAGTTCGCCATATACATTTTCGTATTCAACATCGATTATCGTATATTCTTCCATCCATGCACTATATACTTTATGGCTCTTATATTTCGGTGCAAGAAGAAACTCTTTATCGTCCATCATCAGCGCATACATACTTTCTGCCGCTGTCTTCCCTATTGACTTCTGAGAATCAGACGAAAGATGGACTGCATCATCTGTAGCCATACTTATCGCGCTAATCGTATCAAAAAGCGGAAACTCATCTGACATAGTTCGTTGTTGTTCTCTGATATCTGTCCAAGTTCTATCCCAATTTTCGCGCTCCACCACAGTGATGTTTCCTATTTGCACTTGCACAATTGGAATCATTCCCATCTCTGCTCTAGTTGCAGCGACAAATCTCTGCATATTAGAGAAGAAAATTTCATTTAGATGGGCCATTGCTTCACTACAACCTTGATACCAGAACATTCCTCGCACATGTGAACCATTTACTTTAAAACGGCGCACCATTGCCGCAAATAAACTTTTATCGGGACCATCTTTTGCGATTTCCGGATTCCACTGTGCCATAGTTGTTCCACCATGTGCACAGCAAATAACTCCTTGCGGTACCTTCGTGTATTTCTTCATATGCTGAGCAAAAGACAATCCTGGTCCAACACCAACCTTTTCAGGTTCTTCCCCCGGACTAGCTTTTATAACTTCTGTATGCACTTTATCTACCGCTAACCATGGTCTGTGCAGACGATGTCTTGCCACTCCCCATTCATCCTGCATATAAAATGCACGTACATTTTCATCTCCCATATACGCTTCATCCTCTTGGGTTAGCCATCCTGTTCCAGCCATATTTGACTGCCCGGCTAATATCCAAAGATCACCCACATAAATATCGCGGAATACTTGTCGATTAATTGTTACAATATATGGTCCGCCCACTGGAATACCAATCAACTTCCAGCCTTCTTCAGTTCGAATTGCTTCTATGCTTCCAGATACAACTCCTGAGTAAGTTGCCACTTCGATTTCTGAAATGCCTGAAACAAAAATTTCTGAAACATCGTTTGCATTTCTTTGCATGACCATTCCATCACTTATACCAATCAGATCATACCTCCCAAATTATTTAGGAATATGCTTATACATAATTTCTGCCAAATTTTGATATCCGGCATCTGTCATGTGGCAACCATCTCGATAAAAATCCAAATTATCCATTCCAAACAAGGTATCTACCAACGGAATCTGATACTCCCTTGCTACTTTTTCTTGAATCTTTCGTATAAGAATCAGATTGTTTGTAAAATTCTCAATGTATGCTTCATTAAACAGCTTACCAACCACTCTCGTCATAGCTGTTGTTTTAGCCAAAACAAGTTCTGGTTTGGATGGCAATTTTGCAAGATTATCCAATATATTTTTCAAAGTTTCTTCGTATTTCTTTAGGTATTCCTCAGAAATTGGTCCGCCATTTTCTGAGTTGAAATGATGAGTTGGATTAGCATCATTCATTCCTAACATCAGTATTGCAACATCAGGTTCTGACATCATAGCTGTAGCATACTCTGGAGATTTCAAGTATGGAGCATAACGATTTGGTACTAATTCATAGTCTGCGATAACTGTTGCACCATTTCTTCCGCAATTTTCCACTTGATAAGAATCCCCTAACAACTGTTGTAAAACACTTGGATAACTCTTTTCTGCTGCAGTTGCAAGTGCTCCAAAAGTAATGCTATCCCCACAACATGTAATTCTCTTTTTTGTTCTTTTTCCGGTAATTTCTACCGGTATTTTAAACACCAGTTTGCGATTCTGTCTTTTTTCAGTAGAATTACACGGAGCATGCATATCCCAAGGCATCAACACTACTGCCATTTGAGATTTTAATTTTACAGTGCAACAAGGTCCGTTGTCACAATTATAAAAAGCAATATCCTTTTCACTGTTATACGGGATGGTTTCTGTGCCATGTGGTAGCGGTGCACAGATAATATCTTCTTCACCATCAACCATTAGTTGTACATCCACATATTTACAATGCGCTTCAAAACTATTATTCTCTCTAGTTTCATACTCATTAACATTTACATAACAACCATTCGTCAATTCATAACGTCCGGTTGCAATTGTATTTACATCATTCTTATTCATAAAATCTGAAACAATTGTTCCAATAGTAGAATCATATTCCTTTAATAATTCCCATTTTAGTAAAATCATCCTTACACACCTCTTCTTTAAACTATTTTTATAGGTCCCATAGCTGGAATGCGTCTACCGTGAGAATCCGTAATATTACAATACGGATTTACGCCGAATCCATAAAATAAATACCAATCATTCAACTGAGAGACATTCCGGCCTACACGAACTAATACATGATTTCCTTCCAAGGAAATATTGCACACCTGTTTATTCGTAAGATGGTCTGTTGCATTGCTAATCTCAAACCCATATGGTTTCCCTTCTGCTTGAAGTTCTCCATACACGTTTTCATATTCGATATCAATAACCGTATATTCTTCCAACCATGTGCTATATACTTTGTGACTTTTGTACTTCGGCGCAAGAAGTAACTCCTCCTCGCCAGTCATCAACGCATACATACTCTCGGCTGCTGTTTCACCCAACTTTTTTTGTGCAGCGGATGATAAATGCACTGCATCATCCGTAGCCATACTAATTGCACTAATCGTATCCAATAGTGGAAATTTTTCTGACATAGTACGCTGCTGTTCTCTTAAATCTGTCCAAGATTGATCCCAGCCCTCGCGTTCCACTACCGTAATATTCCCAAGCTGTACCTGAACAATTGGAATCATTCCAAACTCTTTTCTTGATGCATCTATAAATCGTTGCATATGACCCGTGAACTTGTCATTCTTGAATGCCATTGCTTCGCTACATCCTTGATACCAAAACATTCCGCGCACATGCGAACCATTTACTTGGAATCGACGTCGCATCGCAGCAAATAAACTCTTATCTGTGCCCTCTTTTGCAAGTTCAGGTTCCCAATGTATCATATGCGTTGCACCATGTGCACAGCATATAACTCCTTGTGGAACTTTTGTGTATTCCTTCATACGACATGCAAATGACAATCCTGGACCAACACCTTTTCGTTCTGGTTCTTTACATGGGTCTCCCGGTAATACATCTGTATGTACCTTATCTACAGCCAACCACGGGCGATGCAGGCGATGTTTTGCCTTCCCCCACTCGTCTTGCATGTAAAAAGCTCGCACCCACTCATCTCCTGAATACATTTTGTCTTCCTCTGTCAACCAACCTACACCTTGCATGTTAGACTGTCCTGC
The DNA here is from genome assembly GCA_045649385.1 of Faecalimonas sp. Classification (GTDB taxonomy): domain Bacteria; phylum Bacillota; class Clostridia; order Lachnospirales; family Lachnospiraceae; genus Faecalimonas. The sequence continues at coordinate 5,852 of JAZRPT010000120.1, forward strand.
CAACAACCAAAGGTCACCAACATAAACATCATGCCAAACCTGCTGATTAATTGTTACAGTGTATGGTCCGCCTATCGGGATACCAGTCAATTTCCATCCTTCTGCTGTTGGAACTACCTCGATATCTCCAGACACAATCCCCGTATAAGTAGCCACCTCAATTTCTGAAATGTCTGAAACAAATATTTCCGAAACATTGTCTTCATTTCTTTGCATGACCATTCCATTCATTATACCTATCATCTCAAACCTCCAAAAACTGTTTAATCGCCACCTAAACCGCTACGTTCCATACCTTGCATAAAGTATCGTTGCACTATAGCAAATCCAATAATAATTGGCAATAATATCAAGAAACAACCAGCCATTAATACTGCCACATTGATAACTTGTTCACTAGCTAAAGAATCCATTGTTTCGAAAAGAGACTCTGGCGGATTCGTTACATAATCTACGATAACCGATATTCTAGAAGACAACGGTTTTGCAATGGTTCTTGAAATATAAATACTTGCCTCATAGGATGCATTCCAATGCCATGCAACTGAAAGAACTGAAACCACCAAGAAGATTGATTTCGACATTGGCAATATCACTCTAAAATATGCTCCCAAAAAAGAACATCCATCAATCTTTGCAGCCTCTTCTATCTCCTTTGGAAGTCCTAAGAAAAACTGTCGGAAAATAAATATAAATAATCCACCTTTAAGTCCCTGTCCGAATAACGAAGGTAGTACTATCGGCCACATAGTGTTTAATAAATCAAGTTTCGCAAACGTCATATAATTCGGTATAACTAGAGTCTGTAATGGCACTATAATACTGATAATCACTAACAAAAAGACTATTTTTTGTCCTTTAAATTTGTATCTTGCCAAGGCATAACCCGCCATACCACAAGAAATCAAATGACCAATTGTTGACAACACTGTTTGCAATACAGTATTTTTAATTCCTTGTCCATATTCTACCGCCTGCGATGCAATTCGAAAATTATCCCACTTGAGCGAATTTGGAATCCAATTCACCGTAACATCGCTCAAGTCAGCACTAGTCTTTAATGATGTAACAATCATATAAAGAAATGGAAATACACACACATAAGTGACTCCAATAAGGAGCGCATATAATGCAAATTTAACTAAATACTTTTTTATTTTCATTTTGCTCCATCAGCCTCCCTCGCATCACGCATACCACTTCGTCCTAAAATCAAGAATGCAATTCCAATAAAACACAGTACCACTAACATATATAAAATGGCTGCCGCCGAAGCAAACTCGAAACTACCATTGATGCTAAATGCTCGTTGTTGTATGTAAGCAAGCATTGCGTTTGTCGTATTTGTAAAAGATTCCGTAATGGTATACACAAGATTGAGTAGTATAATCGGAACCAACATTGGAAGAGTAATTTTCCAGAATTTCTCCCATTCTGTTGCACCATCTATGCTTGCAGACTCATAAAGCGACTCTGGAATGGCTTGAATACCAGACATAAATAGCAAAATCTGTACGCCACTATTCCACAATACCAAAACTACGTTTGAAAAAAACATATTTACAAATTCCACCACATTATCGCCCAAATAATCCAATATATATGGCGGTATTACTGTTACTGACTCCATGGAGAGTACCTGTTTATCCACACCAACATTCAAGATTTGCTGTAATACATTACCGGTTCCCAAAAGAAATGGCAAGAAAAATGCAAGCCTGAAAAAGCCTCTGAACTTTATTTTTCTGCTAATACATATTGCCAAAATAAGGGAAACTACCATAATAAGTGGTGTTCGTATCAGCATCACCTTAACCTCTTTCAGTAATACTGGCACAAATGTAGTATCAATCAGAAGAGCTTTCTTATAATGTTTGAAAAATTCAGAAGCATCCAGCCATTTTAAAATAAACTGGCTTCCTCCGGAAAGCTCACCAAAGCTAAGCTTTACAGTTGTACAAAGCGGATAGATCAAAAATGCAACTGCGCCTATCAAAAAAGGAATTAAGAAAATATATGCTTCTATCGTGTTGCTCGTGCTCATTGTTCTTTTTTTTCTGTTTAACCGTTTCATATCAATCACCTACCATCACACAGCCTTCAGCTTCCACTGTCACATTATCACAAGTCTGTTCTTGCTGTGAATAATTAATATAAAGGATGCAACCATTACTGTACTCTATCTTTATCAATCCATTTTCCAATACCGTATGTTCTGCTATATATGCACCTTTCACCTTCGAAATATAACCTTTGTATACTTCAAGCGCTTCTTCCAATCTGCTCGCATTGCTCGTATATTGGGAAGAATACAAATCATTGTAATTCGTTTCCTTTAACACTTCCGAATCACTATATGTAAGTTCAAATGATGGTATATAACCATATTCCAACCACTTTAAAATTTGTTTGTCATAATCAGAAGAAATGTTTCCTGCATCTCCAGTATAAGGAAGAACACCGTGCAGTACGATCTGACAAAATGGAATGTTCATATCACTAATAAAATATTCACTTGACTTTGATGGAAGATCGTAAATAATGTCTGCATACTTTAGTGCATAAAGATTTCCACCCTCGACAGAAACACTTCCTCTCTCTTTGGCTTGTTTGAGTGTCGTTTCCAGTACGTTGCGAACTTCACCACGATTCATCGCACAATCCTTATTTTCGTCCCTATACAAAATCTCACCAATTGTATTGAAAGAAAGATTCAGTTTGTTTGCCGCAGAATAAGTCTTGTTAATAGACTGGTATTTCCGATTCACACTGTCCGCATTAAGCCAAAACAACTTGCTTTCACTGTCTGTAATAACATTCTGGTTTGCTGTCTTAATTACATCAGACCGTCTGGAAAAACCTCCATTATCTTCATTCGCATAGAACAATTCCACTTGCAAACTAACAAGATGATTGCTATCAAGTAATTTTACAAATTCAGAAACACTTGCAACCTTTCCGTCCGGTTTTTCTGTTTGAGGGTACACACCATAGCCCCCCTTACTCCAACCTTTGAGCGTATACATTGCATGATTCTTAAAACCAATCTCGTCCACAAATCCCATGATATCATCAACCTGCTCCGCCGTCGTTGCCACAGATACCGTGTCACTAAAGAAGCCCTGGGCACTTGCAGCCATCAGAATCTCAATTGATACTCCTATGTTTTCTTCCAATTCTGATTTATGCAGTGTACCATTAGAAAGAAGTCTGTCTCTGTACTTTCCTGCCATACCGCTATAATCTGCTTCCTCACCAGACAAGAAACTGTAACGCAGTTCATGATTCACATCAATCATTTCTTCGCTATACATTTTTCCATTCAAATTTTTTGCAGTATCTTTTCCATTTATATTAATGTTAGACATCAAAATGTTATAGGTTGTTCGGTACCGGAACGAAAAAGACATACGATTCAATTCAATTCCCATTCCTGCTGGATACAGGTTGATTGAACTTTCTTCTTCACCCACTTCCGAATATGCTATAAACGCATGCTCACCCTTCTTAATACCATACACTGGTAGCATCGCTGACATAAGTTCCTTGTCTTCATTGTCTTGCGGTGTGTCAGTTGACAGAAAATCAGAACCATACACATCCCATGAGTACTGATGGTTGGTAGTTACAGATGACTTTACGCTATTATGATACTTCAACGCTCCACTTCCATCCGGATACACCATATATCCATCTTCTTGCATGCTGGAGGCACCAAAATATGGCAGCATTTGTATTCCCAATAACTTATATTCCTTTTCCTCCGAAATATGCTCTGCTGGAACACTTACTACCAGCTCTCCATTGTCAACTTGCAAAACAACAACCAGCTTGATTCCTTCCGAAGCAAACTCACAATTCAAGTATATTTTACTATCTTCCTTTGTCGCCTTGATATCAGCGTCATAACTATATGCGGTCTTGATTGTTGGATCTACATCCGAAATATCGGCATAGGTAATATGAAAAATAGATTTCGCATTACGCTGCCATGTTTCATTTAATTTGTCAGAACTACATAATTCCTCTGTGACAATACTGTTCCACATATAACCACTATAGTCTGTCACTTGGAATGCTTTTGTCCCACTTTCATAGCTCACTTTCAGTTCTTCATCTTCCAGAATCAAAGTTCTGTCTTGCTCAGACGCACCTGTCTCTTTTTGACTATTTCCGTTATTCTCTGCACTATAACCAATCATTACAATGGCAAAGAGGCATACTATTGATAATAATATAATACATATTTTCTTTACTCGTCTCATATCTAACCTCCTTTACCCTGCAATAATTCCTAATTCGTTCAGAATACCTGTCGCAAATATATATATCTGATTCCACAAAACAATTACTAAAATAAGAACAATCCATATTAGTACCATTGCCAAAGCACTTAACAACGTCACACCCACTGCACGCTTCACTGAATAGCGATTCATCACACGCACTGTCTGGAAAAACAGAAACAACATCCATATAAGAATAATTGTCTGCATTGTTGAATAAAAACCAGAGTGATTAGAATTCAACACATGCGAAAATGCTCCTAACGGCAATGTGAATATAAAATATGGTGCAAAACACAGTGAGCTTGCAAAAAATAATTCTTGCATTTTTACTTCACCGTCTATAAGAGAAGTCACTGCATATGCAGCAATTACAAATGTAACAAATGGAATGAGAAATTTCATTGCCTCCAACAAGTAACTTGCATCTAATAGTTCAATATCCGCAAGCGGATAGTGTACAATATGCATATAAATAATACGAACAACAATGGTCAATCCTAAAAAGATAAATGGCGGAGACAATTTGAGATGTCCTCGCATGTATCTCACATTCTCAAATGTTTCACACGGATGGAACAATGCTGAAAAACATAACTTCACCTGTTGCCAATAATCAAAACGTCGCGCATCTGCTGTGTCATGTAAACGGCATACACTTTTGGAAGCTGATAGTAGCAATTTCACAAAAACAACACATACAACAAGCACAATGATTAACACTACCACAAGGATATTAAAATGTGATCGCATCTGATTATGCAACTGCTTTCCAAAGGCGTCTGAATATCCTTTGACATCTCCGGCACTTTTAAAGCAACTCATTGCCTTGGTATAATTTCCTTCCTTGTAATAGGTCTGTCCCATACCCTTTAGTGCCAATGTATAATTTTGATTAATATCCAACACCTTTTGCCAATACTCTTGAGATTCATCATATTGTCCGTTGTAATACAAGGTCAATGCCTGTTCCACAGATTGCTTAAAGGCAGTCGGAGTAAATGATTGAATACTACTAGTGCTTGCATCCAATACATACATGATACCATTTTCATCTACGCTAATTGCAGATGGTGTCATGAATTTTCCTTTTTGATCACCGTAGCTCCCAACCGTTCCTAAAAGTTCACCCTCTGCATCGTAAATAAATACTCTGCACGTCACACTATCTAAGGCGTATACCAAATTATTACTGTCAAATGCCACATCTACCAAATTTGGTTTCACATTTTTTCCATCATCATCCTTCCGGTCACCATAGAACGCTGTGCCCGAAGAAGTTATATAACTATTTGATAAAAACAAAGAAGCGAAGTTAATTGAAAAGACGCTTGCTCCTCCCGTTTCGCGATACGTATTTGTGCCTACCGTATTTAACTTCTTAATCTCTCCAATTTTACTGTCCATAGATGCACAGTACAAACTGTCATTTTCATCAATTGCGATATTGTTATAAGTAGCTGCTGTTCTTTGAACCAAAGTTGCCTTTTGTTCTTCTGATGCAAATACTCGAATCAATGCTTCTGTTAAATCGAACCCTATTTCTGACTGTCCAATATAACCTTTGAATTTGTTATTGGCATCTATAGATAAAATATTTTGGCCTTTCACCACATATAGGACTCCCGTAGAACTAATCGCAATTTTAGCCGGATTATAGGTTGTATCATCACCCGGAAGTCCCTCTGGCCTTCCTAATGCTTCTACAAAATTCCCCATATAATCCAAATGTACAATACGTTCATTATCCGTATCGGCGACATACATATTTTCATTTTGGTCTACGAAAATACCCTGTGGATTGTTGAATCCCTTTTCATCTCCAGAGCCAAAAATATTTAATACATTTCCATTTTTATCCGTCTTAACAATCCGATTATTTCCGGAGTCAACAATAAAAATATTGTCTTGACTACTGATATATAAATCCTGTGGTTTGCTAAGTTCAATTACATTACCATCTGTATCCTTAAAGGTTTGAAAAATTGCATCCTTCTCATAAAGAGCTGGTGCTGGTACTCTCTGAAGACCATCCAGCACGTAACTATCACTGGATGCATTAACTGTCATACTCAGGCAGAGAAGTAATATTGGCAAGACCATTTTGAATAATCTATTTCTCTTTTTCAATGTTGTCACTCCTCCCCTTCTATCCTTTGATTCCAGAATAAGTCATTGTCTCCATAACATTCTTCTGTGATATTGTAAATAAAATAAGCGTTGGTACAAACATAAGCAAAGTTGCCGCAGCGGTTGCACCTGCCTTCCCAAGTGATGCCGCACCTGAACCACCGGAAATTGTCTGCAATGCCAATGGCAGGGTACGCATTGCCTCATCACTGGTATATATCAATGATGAAAAATAATCATTCCAACTTGCTGTAAATGAAAGCACAGCCAATGTAGCTAAAACAGGCTTCATTGCAGGAATTACAAGTTTGAGAAATACTCGTATTTCTCCTGCACCTTCCACTCGACCCGCTTCAATCAATTCCTTTGGATAAGAAACCAAAAACTGACGAAGCAAGAAGAAGTTGTAGGCTGATGCCACAGACGGTAAAATTAAAGCCCAGAATGTATTTACCCAACCCAACTCATTTACAACTAAATATCGCGGTATTTGTGTTACATGCGCCGAAAACATCAACGCCGAAATAACCAATTCGTATAGAAACTTCGTTCCAGGCGGCTTGTAAATTACCATGCCATATGCGCCAAAAGTACATACGATACATGTCAATGAAACAATACCGATTGTTTGAATTAACGAGTTTACAATATTTCTAATAAACGGAACTGTTGTTCCTCCCAAAGCAGAAAACAACGACGTAAAATTCTGCAACGTAGGATTTTTCACAAAAAATTTCGGTGGAAAAATAAACAGTTCATTTAGTGGCTTGAATGCTGAATTTATAACATAAACAAGAGGCAATGCCATAAACGCAACTAATAAGCTCATAAAAATATAAAGTGCAACCCAACCTGGCGTTATTTTCTTCAATTTCTTTTTTATGTCCTTTTTCTTCATCTCGCCCTTCCTATTCTGTCAAGCCCCGAAACATGAATGTTCTAGGGCTTGACTTTTTTATAACTCTATAAAAGAGTTAAGCGTATTATTTTGTCGCAACTATTACGTTTCCTAATGTTTTTAAATTAGTACTATTCTCACCATAACTGCTACTATATTCAATAGTAGAGGTACCACCATTAGGATTTACTGCAACTAGTGCCCTAGTATTCTTGTCTGTATTTCCATCAAATGAAAGTCCTGTTAGTGTAGTAAGAATACTAAGTGTTCCTCCTCCATTCACATACGCCAAACCACCATTTGTTTTTGCTGTATTTCCTACAGTAGTTTCATTTTGGACTGTATTGAAAGAGCAGTCTGTCATAGTAAGAGTTGCCACACTACATGCAACAACGCCACCATTAGTTCCTGCCTCATTACTATAAAATGTTGAACTAGTTACTTGTCCTTTGCCGTCCTTAGTTTGCAGATAGAGAGCTCCACCCATTCCAGTGCATGTATTAGATACAAATGTACATCCTTCAATGTTTAATGAAGGTTCTTGATCAGTACTTGCTCCTGCAAAAGAACTGATTGCACCACCAAAGGTTTCAGCCTTATTGCTAGAAAATTCCGAATTTCTAATATAACTACTACTGCTGGTGCTGAGTGTTCTAATTGCACCACCAACCATATCCGATTTGTTATTCTCGAATCTACAATTGGTTATCTGGTATATACTATTTGCTGCATTATCAATTGCTCCTCCCCCCAAATTTTTTGTCGTTGTTACATAGTGTCCGTCTTTCAGCGTTGCATTTTTCAAAATCAATGTTGAATTGTTTACAATAAGTGATTTTGCCTCTCCGCCATCAATTGTGATATTATCTTTGCGACTAGCATCTGCTCCTTCAATTACCAGAATGTTCTTATTTGTACTCAAAAGAGAGAGACCTTCACCGCTCCAGGTGTCCGCTTTTGAAATCGTTACGCTTGTACCAGACTTGTTGGTAATTTTGGTATATCCATTAATGCCCAGCATTGCCGTAAGCTCTACATCCTTTAGTAGTGTAATGACCGTTGGTGTTTCATCCGTTCCTACTATTTCTAATGTAGTAAACCTTGCGAAAAGTGTATTTAAACTTGGATATGTATAAAATCCTCTTTCATTTACTCGTGCATAACTGTTATCTTCCAGATTATCAATCATACTTCTGGTTCTTGGTTCACCCGTCACTATCACACCGTCTGGAGTTTCCCAATAAGGAGTAATGGTAAAGTCATCATCAAATTGAGAATATTTGATGATAAATGTGAACGGTGCAAAAAGTTTAGCTGACTCTGTTCCAAAGGTAGTTTGTGCCGTTTCGTCTTGTACCACAGGTTCTGCACTACTTGTGTCAACATAATATAACTTGTCATAAACTGTTTTAATCTCAATGTCTTCATTATTGAATACCTTAGTACCTATTGTTCCCGAAACCAAAAAACCGATTTTTTTGTAATTTACCGAATCGACGGCTGTTATGAAACGAATTCCTCCTTTTGTCTCATCCGTTAATTGCCAGTTATGCAATCCTGTCCTATGTTGTGCCTTCACACTTAAAACTTCTTTTGGCACAAACTTTGCATAATATGTGTCTAATGTTTCTCCATCTTTTTTAATATATGAAGTTGTACACTCCGCATCCTCATACCAGCCAGCAAAGAGATACTCATCATCATAAGTTGGTGCATGTTCTCCATAAATATTCTCAATTGATGTATATGCAACAGATTTACTTCCGTCTCCTATGTCGTACACATCTTGCGCTTGTACTTGGTGTGCTCCAAAGCCAATGAAAGTCAATAAACTCAATAAAATTGCCGAAACAAAAATAATTGTTTTCTTGTTGAAATTTTTCATTTTCTCATCCTCCTACTCTTACTAGAACTCAGTTAAATCCCATTTATCCCCACTACCAACTTCTTCACGCGACGTAGTAACGATGTCTTCGTTGAACTCAACTATACTTAATATCGGTTTTTCATAATCTGTTCTCATATTCTCTCCTCCCATTATTCAAACCTAAAATCTTAATTTCTCATGTTCCTAATCATCTGTTCGTAGTACTCGCATTACAACTCGTCCAAATATAAACGTAATCAAGAATAAGATGACTGCTATACATGATGCATATCCCATCTCGAATCGAATAAACGCGTAATCGTACAAATGTGCTACAATTGTATGTCCCGCATAGTTTGGACTTGGTAATCCGGCAACTGAAACAGCAATATCAAACACGCCAAACGCTGCAACCACAGCGTTAATAGCTCCAAAAAGTAACTGTGGCTTCATCTGCGGGAATACGATATATCGCAAATCTTCCCATCGATTTTTAATACCATCTATCTTTCCTGCCTCTGACAATTCCTTTGACAAGTTTTGAAAACCTGCTAAGAACACCAACAGATTGGATCCCATTCCCATAAAAATCTGTACTAACATGATAACAAACATTACATAATTGGGGTCTTTCGTCCACTGAATAGGAGTGGATATCAGCCCCATATTAATCAAAATATTGTTTATTAATCCATATCTGTCTCCTGAAAAGAAATACATCCACACAACGGAAATTGCTACTGCACTGAGTACCGTAGGTGCATATATTCCAAGTGCGAACACTGTTCTTCCTTTCATCTGATTAATTGTCCATGCTAAAAAGAACGAAAGTAAAAAGCACATCGGTCCCGTAACACAGGCAAATAGCATTGTGTTTTTTAGTGCCAGAATAAAGATATCATCGTCCATTAATAACAATTTGTAATTGTTGAAGCCCACAAATTTTGCCGCATTAATCATGTCATACTGCGTAAAGCTCTGAAAAAAAGCAACAAAAACCGGAACGATTGTAAAAATGAAAAACAAGAGAAAAAATGGTAGCATAAAAGCATATCCATAAATATAATGTTTTTGTCTTAATGACAGCTTACGCTTTTTGTTTTTGTTCATTCTATTCATTGACAATTCCATATTCCTCCTGCTTCATTCTAAGTTCTTTGTTAATCTCCAGCACAGCTTCTTCTAAGGCGTCTCTTAGATTACCACCACTGATAACGACCTTATTCCATGCATTTGTTAAATGTCTGGTCGTATAATAACCACCTACTACATTCGGCATTTCTTTGTCTTGCTCCATCATAATTTTGATGACGTCAAGGTCTTCTTTTTTCCATGCCAATGAGTGGAATGATTCTATATTCGCAGTATTCCACCGAGCTTCTGTACCCAGAGAAGCTTCTATCTCTTGACAATATGCATTTTGGATTTCTGTGGATGTCCACCACTTCAAAAACTCCCATGCCTGTTCTTCCTTCCCTGTGTTTGCCAAAATCATATCTCCTATACAATCGAAAGAGGCTGCGGTACGACTGATTGTTCCATCCTCCTGCTCAAGCCCAGGAACCGGTGCAATCCCCCACATACCTGCGATCTCCGGTGCTGCGGACAGTAATTGTAAATAGGTTGAATATGAACCAATTCCCATCGGCATATCTCCAGTTCGGAAACGGTTGTAAAAGTTCGCTGAGACTGGTATTGCGTACTGCGTAAACAATTCGGTTTCTTCCTTCAATGCTGCATAGGCCTCTGGTGTATCAAGAGCAGATTTCATTCTATCTTCCGTGTAAAAACTAGCACCATATTGTAAAAGGAATTCCGCATCATCTCGTGGGTAATAGAAAGAGTAGCCTTCGTTATACAATGCAGGAAGTGTTTCGGTATAAAGTTGCTCTCTCGTATTTGGGAGATCAATTCCTAAATCCGAAATGATATCCTTACGATAGAACATCACACGAAAACTCATAGTCTCAGGCAAAGCATAGACTCCACCTTGATATTCATAAGGAACTAACGTCTCTTCGTAAAAACGTCCTATCGTTTCTTCATAACCTTCAAATTGTGTCAAATCTACCACGGCATCACGAATTGCAAATTCTACCGGTGTATTTTGTCCCACCGCAAGTGCCACATCTGGCTGTTGCTTTGAAGTAATCGAAAGTAATAAGACATTCGCACTTCCTGAGTTCAATTGAGAACTCGGCACAGTCTTAATGTTGACTAAAATCCCTGTTTCCGGAGTGAAATACTTGTCTGCCAAATCTTTGATTGCCTGAGCCCATTCCGTTCCCCTGGCAACCCACACATCTATTTCATCTGTAATTTCTACACTTTCGTCAATGCTACCAGATATCGAGTTATAACTTCTTGTAAAAGATACCCACAAGGAACAAAGATTCTTCCACAAACGCTTAAGGAAGTTGTGCCTTGCATCTTCCATTTTCACATCTGTCGATGTGACATATATCTTGTCTACTTGCATTCCACCTGACATCAAAGATGTATACCATGTTCCAAGTGTCGTCTGTGCACTAGACAAATCTGCGTAATTTTTAGCGATAGAGAACGGATTCTTCACCATCTTGTCAAGTTGAGCCAAAATACTCTTCATACTACTTGAAACTGACGGAGTCTCGTCTACACATCCTTCTATATACGCAATCTTTTCTTCCAAACTCGTCATTAAGGTTTGAAATTGTCCCTCCAACTCCGGTATGTACTTAAAAAATGAATAGTCGTAGTTCGGATCAATTTCATTTCCAGTTAATTTTGTAATCTCAAGTTGCATGTCGGATAACAGAAGCATATCCTCCTCAATGGAAGAAATTACGCTTGCCATTTCTCCTAATTTTACGGTCATAGATAAGGTGTGTGTTCCTTCTTCTAAATAAAAAAGATACGCATCTCCTTTTTCATTGCTAAGTTCATAAGTATCGTAAGAAGAACCATATAAAAATTTATAAGCTAACATTTCTTCAAACGGAACCACTCCATCAATAGCAATCTGCCGGTAAACAGGCATGCCGTCGGTCATGTTTGTTAATGCTCGCAAACCCATTTTGTATAATCCTGTCTTAGGAACTTCGATTTTCCATGTGACAGTCTGTTCTCCCGTATCCCATCTGCTTCCGCCATATACATTTAAATATTGCTTCGTCACGTGGTACGGTGTAGCAGTTATATCAGATGAATGCTCTCGACGAATCGTAACATCATTCGTCCAAGATAATTCCTTCTCTGCTTCAAACACAAGTTCTTCATCGCTTACTTCTTTATAGTTGTTTTTCTTATACTCTTTGAGAACTTCTTCGTATGTCTTGATTTCCTGTGCAGCACACACATAGAAATCACCCACATACATATCTTTTTCCTCATATACAAGAGTAACTGTATTGGTTCCTTCTTTTAGATGAATCTCAAACGCTTTTTCACAATTACCGGATGTACTGATAAACGCAAATTGTTGCCATTGATTCACCGGTTTTATGTCACCACGTAATTCATCACCGTAGGAATTTACCCTGTCTCCATTTTGCTCCACATATTTCTTTGCAAATATCATACCGTTTGCTTCTTCAAACAATACTTCTCCATTTACCAAGAAATTTCTCTTCGCTGAATATGCAGCCTCACCGTCCAAATAATAATCCAGAGCAAAGGTATATCTTCCTTCTGTCTGTATATCAAAAGTCCATGTTATTTGTGAAATATCTTCTCCCCAATGGACAGCAGCCTTACCCTCTACATCTTCGGAAGTAAGTTCAGGGTTTTCAGATACCAAAGTATTTACATCTATTGTGATACGCTTTTCTTCATCAGCATATCCTTGTGGTAATTCCGCTAAATAATCTGCATAACTTTGGTATTCTTTTGTACTTTCCACTGTATTACTATTTTTACTATACTGCTGCGAAAGTGGTTCATCCAATGTTTCCGTTGCCGAAACAGGAAGTGCTGTGAAAATTGTCACAAACGCCATCATAAATGCCAAAATTCTTTTCTTCATGCTCTACCTCCTAACATCGTCTACGCAAATATAACTTCGGAATCTGCACAATCGGTGGAAGGTAATGTAATTAGAGTCATGTGGATTCACTGCGCCATTCATAGCAGTACGCTGTACCCATATCAAATCTTCATTATCAATAAGCATATCCGGATATTGTACTCCTATTTTCTCTGTACTAGTTTCGATACCAGAACCATCTACCACATCTCGAACAAACTCCCAATGAATCGCATCCTTCGACTTAATCAAAGAAAGTACATTTCTATTCATTGGTTTCGTCTCATCAATCACACGGTTGACAAGTGCCAGATAATATTTTGTCACTTCATCAAAGACAATCGAGAACTTTACTAGACCTCCCATAAAGTCAATCACTTCGTATAATTCCAGTTGTCTTTCCGGATGGTGAGTATCTACCTTTAAAAGTACGGCACGCCCATGGTTTGGCGTACATTTATTTATCTGATATCTCAAGAAATTACAAAGGGTACCACTTGGAAGTTTTACAAGATTGCCTTCTAAGCATCCCTGACTGATTCCCTCTGCTGCTCCTCTCCAGTTCGGATCATAAGGAAGAAATTCGCTCATCACCCATGACTTCGCTTCCAATAAATCATCTTCTACAGACACAGACAAAACTCCGGACATGTGTCCTCCTTTTTCCCATGTCCCGAAATCGACAGCCGCCCATAATCTTCCCTCATATTCCATAATATTGAGCGGAGCCCGATGTGGTCCACCACCATCTCTGTTTCCGCTTCCTGGAAATAACTTGACAAATTCAGACCAGGTCTTTCCATCATCTTCCGATTTTCCAATTACCAAATTCCCATACTCAGTGGTGAAAGCCAGCATATATAATGCACCACGAAATTCAAACAATTTTCCCCAGAAACAAGGAAACAAATCTGTCAAATATTCCCATGTTTTCCCTTCATCATAAGAAGCAAAAATTTTTGTTAAATTCTGTCCCTGACGCAATCCAAACACATCCATGGAAGCAATTAGTGCACCGCTTTTTAATTTCAAAAGACTAGGACTGCAGAGAGAATGTCCTGAGTAGGAATAACACTTATCCTCCGGATGTAAATAATTAATTGGGCATCCAACAACATGAGCTATCCTCGCCCTACGTATATGAGATGTTCTTTCACGATTCTGATTGTCAACAACACAGAATCTGTATGTTTTCTCATCTTCTAATCCTTTCACCAAAAAATGATGGCTATCTATCGGAATTTCCCGACATTGTTCTTCGTCATCCCAAATCTGAAGATTATGATTGATATATGCACATTTTTCATCGTACCACTCAATCTCCACGCACTCTTTTCCTGGTCGCAGTGCTGCAATATAAGGGCATTCTGCTCTATAACTCTCGTCCATGCTATAAAAAGGTCTGTAATTCCATCCTGAATAACCTATCATATGTTTTCTCCTTTCAACACGACAAAATGTATTTTGCAATTAGGATAAGTTTGCAATCTTCTCATCTAATTCCTTTAATTGTGCATCTAATTGTTCTTTTTCTTTCATATTTTCGTATTTACTTTCTGAACATTTAAACCCTTTTAGGTACATGGCTGTCTGCATCACTGTTACATTGCCACCTTGCAAAGTCTTACATACATCAAAACAAATATTCTGCCACTTTCTTGCAGTTTCTATTTCGTTTCTGTTCCACGCCTCTTTTACCTTTACGAATGGAACCGGATATACACCCGATAGCCCTGAAATAATTCCATCACAGCCCATTTCCAAAAATTCTAACTGATAGACATCAGACCCCTGTAAAAGTGACATTCCTTCTATAGACAAATATTCCATAGAGCGCTGTAAATCGCAAAAACTTGCTTTGATTCCAAGTACATTTTTACAATCTCTGAATACTCTCTCCGCCACATTTGGTTTAATATCATTTCCTGTTCGCGGTGGAATATTGTACATATATATCGGAAAGTCATCCGGCACACATGCAGATACTGCACAAAAATACGCATACAATTCTTCATCCTCGTATGTAACAAAAGCCGGTGTGACAATCGCTGCACAATCTGCTCCTAATTCATACGCACCTTTTGTAAGTGCAATTGTATCTTCTAGACGTGAAGCACCTGTATGAATACAAATCTGTACACTATCCCCTACTTCTTCAATCAACGTCTTCGCAAGACGAAGTCTATCTTCAATAGAGAAATTAATTCCTTCGCCATTCGTTCCAGACACAAACAGACCATCAACTCCTCCTTGTACACAATGTTTTGCGTACTCCAGCGTTGCGTCTACATCAATACTTCCGTCACTTTTTGCCACTGTCATCAACGCTGGTATGACACCTGTTAATTTTTTCATTTTTATTTCTCCTTTTAACCTAAAGTCATGTGCTCTTATGCTAATAAACTAAATCTCTGAAATTCGAAATTCTATGTAGAGAAATCATATTATTATCGTGAAGCGAGGAAGAATCCTCATCACCGCAACGTGTAACAACAAGAATATCATCTCCACAAATATTCATATAAGGATATCCTCTGGCCTCTCTCTTAGAATCACCTTCTGCTATGATTCCTGCAAAATTCCAATTCATAGCATCCTTGCTATAATACAAAGCCAACTTGTAACGTGATAGGTATGTGTTACTTTGTTGATCACCAGTCGTTGAATTTTGCAATATCATACTGTCATCATTGTAATTCGAAGCTAACCAGTAAAGTTGTGACTCCTCATCATATATAAGATTGAACTTATCATGTCCGCCCGGCATAGCCACAAATAATTGTTTGTTTCCTGCCTCCGTTTCTATAACGGAAGGCGTCATTGTTCCATCCTCGTTCTCAGTCACTTTCATAATGGCTGCATAGCCTGCACGTCTTGTCATTCCACGCAAATAAATATAAAAAGTATTCATAGTCGGGTCATACAGTGAACTACTCGTATCATGCATTTGAATAACATTACCTTCATACCAACCCATACCACTTTCACGTGTGGCGTAATTCATAATACCTGTATAATTCAATTCCGAGGTAGTCGCATCAGGAAGAACCTCATAGAAAGACAATTCGCTTGAGAAAGTCCAATTTTCTTTTTTGGTAAGATCATCACTTACCTTAGCTCTCAGCAGAATAGGCGCAAGTGCATTGTTACTTGCACGTCCTGCCGCTAATGCAACTTTACTACCCACTTCCATTGTCAAATAAACGTAATCACCCTTATAGATAACAGAACTCGGTGCCGAATGCCATGTACGGTCATCCAATTCATAAAACTCTGACCATGTCTCGCCTTCATCCTCAGAAACGGCAATCATTAATGGCCAATAGTTTCCGGCATGTCTACTACCTATCAAATATAATTTTCCTCCAGCTACAAATGTTCTGCTAAAGAACAAATCACATTCCATAGCATAGTCCCATGTTTCTCCATCATCATCTGAATAGGCAACAATCGTATGAAGTCTTCCCCAATCCTGCACTTTATCATATCCCAAAGGAATTCTCGTGCTCATCGCGTCGCCGTTAATGTCAAAGGTAACAATAATTCTTCCACTATCGAGCGATGTTACGCATGGACTCATCGGATACAGATACGCAGGTGTATCTGATTTAAACACTACACTAAAGTCATTTGCAAGATTCCATGGGCGTGCATTTGCACTTACTTCATCATACTTTGACTGACCCTTTACTGCTGTCACTTCAATTTCACATGTCGCTTTTATATTTGAACCATCTCTAGTACACGCAGTGACCACTACTGTTCCGTAATCCTTTGCAGTAAGTAACCCATCCTGAGTGATTTCCGCTATGTCTTCGTTATCAACACTCCAGAATAGTGCACGGTCGGTAGAATTCGTAGGATTAATAAATGCCTCCATTTGTAACTGTGTACCAATACCTTCTATTTTTGTTCTACCGTCATTCCCTTGAATCTGAACTTCAGTAATAGGTAATAAATCTTTGCCATTCGTTACAACAAAATTGTCAAACCAAAATTCATTACAACAACCATATATACCAAAGTATCTTGCAGTCGCGAAGTCAGCATAATCTCCCTTTCCCCTAAATGTAAGTACTGCTTCTTCGCTACCGTCCATATATACCTGAAGTACATTCTCATCTATAGACAGACGGAAATAATTTGCTTGACGCACCTTTAAATTATCAAGTTTTGCTTGGGCAACCGTTATAGTATCATTATAAGAAAGCGTTAATTTCCCTTCCTCCCAATAAAGCAGATAACGTTTTGAATAATTTTCCCCTATGTTGAAAAAGATAGCCGGGTTACGATTATCCCCCTCCCCTCTTCGTGCCACTTCTGCTGTAAAATAGATGTCGCATTTTGAAGGCAGAGCATATTTGAGCATAGCAAAATCTGCTATACCAGCACCTGAAAATAACATTGCATCATTTTTCAGTTCTGGCTTGCCTGAATTTGTTGTATACGCAAATTGCCACTCATACCGAGCTGAATTACCCGTGAAATAATCTGCGTAAATGACCCCTGAGGTCCCTTCAGCTTCGTATGGAGTAAATTGTGTCGACGAATCAAGGGATTTCACCAACATAATAATTGAAATAATCATTATCAGTGGGAATATAAGCAATAATAAAATTCTTTTTAACTTAACCATATAACCCCTCCTAATATACAAGTTCTCTGAAATTCTCTATTCGAGATAGAGTCACAAACGAATCATTTGATGATTCAGCTGCACTTAAAATCAATAAATCATTACCATTTATTATCATGCTTGGATAAGAGTATGATTTCACATTGCCCTCTGCTTTAGCTACAATACCTGCAAAACTCCAATCAAAAGCGTTTTTGCTGAAATAAAGTGCAATTCTTTCGTCTTCATCAAGATAGTTTGAAACCTGCCAATAAAGTTTTGTCTCAGCATCATATGTTATATGAAATTGACGATTACCACCTGCCATAGGACAGAAAAGTAATATTTTACCGCTGTATTCTGTCTCTACTAGAGACGGTACCATTTTTCCGTCTCTTCGTTCTTCTACCTTCATTAAAAGTGCATAATTTTGAGTTCCTTCAGAACCATGAAGGTAAATATAGTATGTATTCATTGTAGAGTCGTACCAAACATGATTGCTGTCATATATTTGGAACAAATTAGCACCTGACCAACCAACGCTTTTTGAATCCCCATAGTTGTTAGGTACATCAATATAATCAACAGACTCCGCGGTACCCTTTGTCATGATATCTGAGTACGCAATTTCCTCAGAAAACGTCCAGTTCTCAACATTTGTTAAGTCACTGCCTCTCTTTGCCCGCAATAAAATCGGCGAAATTGCTGCATTTCCTGAATAACCGGACATTACCGCTTTGCTACTTTCAACATCTAGTGCTAGATATAAAGACTTCTCTTTTACTAAAACGTCAGATGAAGTAGCATTCCAATTTCGTTTGTCAAGTGTGCTTTTTTCACTCCAAGTTTCACCATTATCATCGGAAGCATATATGATTAGGTTTCTACTTTGCTGTTCAGAACCGATAGCATATACTCGCTCACCATCCTCAAATACCTTTCCTGAGGAAAAAGCTGCACTAAGTGAAGCTTTCCACGTTTTTCCATCATCGTCTGAATAAGTCAGACGTCCTGGCAATGAATCACCCTCTACTTGATATATGGCAAAAATTCTTCCACTCTTACTCATATACATTGTAGAATTGACACCAATTCTTTCATTTTCTACATCGAAGACAATTTCAGAATTTTCTGCTAATATCCACGAACGATTTGTAGAAGGCTTCGTTTCAGATGATGTTTGTCCTTTTCCTACTGTAATATTTACTTTTTTTGCGCAAATAAGATTTGAACCATCTCTTGTTTTTGCTGTTATTTCTACTGTGCCATAACCTTTTGCAGTAACCAGTCCATCTTGTGAAACTTCTGCCATTTCAGGTGCATCTACTGACCACAGAAGTGCACGATCTGATGAATTTGCCGGATTAATAAACGCATTCAACTGCAGTGTATTTCCTAATCCTTCAATTGTACTGTTATTATCAGGAGCATCAATTGCAATCTCTGTCACCGGCAGTAAATTTTCCCCGTCAGTTATAACAAGGTTGTCAAACAAGGCATCTTGTGCATAATTAATCACGCCAAAATACTTTGCTTGGCTAAATCCCTTGAATTCTCCCATTGCTTTGAATTCAATACACGGCTCACTATCTCCATTAAAATACAATTTTAAATCGGCCCCATTACGTGCCAGGCGGAACGAGTAAGCCCCGCCTTCACGCAAACCATCAACTTTTTTTACTGCTACATCCGTAGTGGCATTGTACTTGATTTTCACGGCATTTTCAGAAAACAATATCTGATAACGCTCACCATAATCTTCACCAACATTGAAAAACACGCCTGGGTCTCGTCCATCTCCCCCTCGTGTATTTATTACTACTGTAAAATAAATATCACACTTATTAGGAAGTTCATATTTTAGCAATGTCGCTGCCGGCACCGTTCCATTCCCAGAAAAACTGAGGCCTGAATTCACTATTATTGGATTAACAGTATTACCATTCAAGTCAAACTGCCATTCATTACGAATAGTATTGTCTGTGAAATAATCAGAAAAAAGAACTCCGTCTTCTCCCTCAACTATTTCAGCTTTCATTTTCGGTCGAACTACAACTGTAATAATCAAAGCGATTGCAAGTGCTACCAATATAAACGATAACACTATAATTTTAAGATGTTTTTTCATAAGCCAACCTCTTTCTATAGACAAATATTGCTAATAATATTGTAGTGCAGAACATTACAGCAACATATACACCTGCTTGTAATGTATCCCCCGTCTGCGGACTTCTAAAATTCTGTCCTGACTCTACCGATGTGCTTTTCATCACAGTGGCTTGAATTGGTTTTCCAGTACATCCGGCACTGAAATACATTCCCTCTGCCAGAGTGTTCATGGAACTTGACTTGTTTAAGGTATACGTAAATGATTTCTTATATGTAGAATCCTTTACTACAATGTTCCACTTTACACTTCCATCAGCATTGAGACCACCTCTGGTTAATTGAATACCAAATACAGATTTACTCATATCGCCCATTACAATGTTACTTATATTTACAAAGCCATCTGCAATACCGTTTGTAACTGTACTGAAATATACAACGTAACCCATTTTGTAATTATCAAAACTTCGGAATTCCAAAACAAATCCCGTTCCCGTGTTACCATTTGTATTGTTAGCAGATGATGTGCTAAAAAAGGATGTGTTTGTATCTAAAAATGCACAAGCAAAACTATTGTTTACACCATCTTTTAAATCATTAAATCTGATTCGGTATGCAATCGAATCGCCACCTTTGAGTACAATTGGTGTTCCAAGCACTGCCGCACCTTTTCCAAATAAGTGCACGCCACCTTCAAAATTAACAACAGCTCCATTATTTTGGGAATCATACTCGTACAAATTCTTCCATTCACCATCCACAGATTGAACCGTCTGTAAACTCTTAATATTAATGTCAGTAATCTCAAAGATATTACCTACGTTCAACTGACAACCGGCGATAACGTAAAATGTGTCTCCCAACGCTTTCAGTGTATCCGTCATCTGAATCTCTCTAGTATATGTATTTCCTCCTGCTTCAAGAGTAAATGTACCAAAATATTCCACTCCATCTATTACTTGCTCATATCTGGTAAAAGTAACTTTAATTACTGTATCTTTCAGATTTTTATTAATATTTGGCAATTTATTCGTATATGTTCTTTCTATTGCACCTGCAGATAGTTCTTTATCGCAAAATGCAAACACATTATCCCTACCCTTTGCAGTAATCATTTCAGCCACTATACCATTGCCAGAATCATTCACTGTATTGACAAATGACGCATCCTTATCGCTTAGACCCACTACAAAGTTGTTAGTGCTCTCAATATTAAGCTTTCTCGGAATATAACTTATTGTTACACTTGAGAAGTTTTTTAATGTAATTGGTTCTGTCTTATATGAAGCTCCATAACCATCGAGTATAATGCTGTTTTTTGATGTCTTGGTAAAGTCGACAGTTTTATAACCACGAATGGCTTTCCAATTGGTTTCAGTAGAACCACCCGAATTTCCAGAATCTCCTGAATCTCCTGAGTCTCCTGAATTACCGGAATCACCAGAGTCATCTGCACTATCATCCGCTATCTTGCTGACCTTAAAATTATCAAAAGTTGCGCCAACTCCAATACTTCTCAAAGAAGGACATCCGGCAACAAATGTACTATTCTCAACTTCGATAAGAAGACTGCCATCGATATAACAACGAATGGTGTTTCCATCCACTGTCATTTTCAGGTGGTACCACGTATCTGCTGAAAATTCTGGTTGCTCTGTTGGCAAATGATTGGTGTTCCCTGCTCCTCTTGCAAAAAGCTTTACTTGCACGTTGGTTGCATTTGCCGCCTTAGCAAATCCAAACTCATATCCATTTCCTCCATTCAGACCTTGCCCATAACCTACTAAGCCCACGAAAAGAGCCGCATCTGTTGGTGTAAACTTCACATCTGCTTCCATCGTATAATTTGTCCATGTAAGAGACTCATTCGGCGAGGTTACTTTTCCTGCTGTAACTGTAACTGTACCATCGCTATTTACCGTCATTTGATTTGGATTGCTCCAATTTGCTGTTGTATATTCACTGTTCGAAAAATCATCGGTAAAAGATACCTTGAAATTATCAAAAGTTGCGCCAACCCCAATACTTCTTAAAGAAGGACAGCCAGCAGCAAATGTACTATTTTCCGTTTCAATAATAAGGTTGTCACCAATATAACAACGAATGGTACTTCCATGAACTGTCATTTTTAGGTGATACCATGTGTCTGCTACAAATTCTGGTTGCTCTGTCGGTAAATGATTGGTGTTCCCTGCTCCTCGTGCAAAAAGTTTCACTTGCACGTTGGCTGAATTTGCCGCCTTAGCAAATCCAAACTCATATCCATTTCCTCCATTCAGACCTTGCCCGTAACCTACTAAGCCCACGAAAAGAGCCGCATCTGTTGGTGTAAACTTCACATCTGCTTCAACCGTATAATTTGTCCATGTAAGAGAGTCCTTCGGCGAAGTTACTTTCCCTGCTGTAACTGTAACTGTACCATCGCTATTTACTGTCATTTGATTTGGATTACTCCAATTTGACGTTGTATATTCACTATCTGAAAAGCAATCTGAAAACAGTGCGTTTATCATTGTGGAATCTCCTGAATCTCCCGAGTCTCCTGAATCTCCTGAGTCTCCAGAATTACCGGAATCACCCGAATTATCCGTGCTATCGTCTGCTATCTTGCTGACCTTAAAATTATCAAAAGTTGCCTCAACTCCCACAGTTCTCAATGAAGGACACCCCTTGTCGAATACTGTACATGCTTCATTAAAAATCAGGTCGTCACCAATATAACAGCGAATGCTACTTCCATCGACTACCATCTTCAGATGATACTCGGTGTCTGCTGAATATTTGACAGTTGTGACCTTATTTATTGCTGTTGCTCCTTCTACGTTAGTTACACGCGTATAAAGTCTTGCACGAATGTCTGTCGCAGAAACTGCATGGAGTCCAAACTCAT